>CAYRCO010000053.1:0-14413 GCA_964422775.1 uncultured Rhodovibrio sp. | reverse complement strand
GGCCGCGGCTACTCCGCCCCGGCCGGCAGCTGGGCCACGTCCGGCCCGCGGCCTTTGGCGAGCGCGCTGATCGGGACCAGGGCGATGTTCTTGTCGCCGAGCGTCGGCAGCCAGGCTTTGAGCGCCTGGATCGTCTCGTCGTACGGGTGGCCGATCGCCACCGCGCTGCCGGTCTCCCGGGCGATCCGTTCGGCCTTGGCCAGCTGCGCGCGGATCGCGGTCACGTCCCGCTGGTTGTCCAGGAAGACGTCGCGGGTGGCGTGCGCCACGCCCAGCTCCTTGGCGAGCGGGCCGGCGACGCTGCTGGCGATCGTCCGGCTGTCCAGAAACATCAGGCCGCGGCGCTTGAGCTCGCCCAGCACCGCGCGCATGCCCTCGCTGTCGCGGGTGAAGGCGCTGCCCATGTGGTTGTTGATCCCGACATAGCCGTCGAAGCGGGACAGCGCCCAGTCCAATCGGGCCAGCAGTTCCGCTTGGTCGAGCGCGCCGCTCAGCACTTTAGGGCCGGGATCGGCGGCCTCGTCGCTCGGCTGCATGGGCACGTGCACCAGCAACTCGTGGCCCGCCGCGCGCGCGGCCCGCGTCAGTTCGCCTGGGCTGGGCGCATAGGTCATAAAGGCAAGCGTCAGCGGCCCCGGCAGCGCCAGCGTCGCGCGCGCGTTCGGTCGGTTGAGGCCAAGGTCGTCGATCACCACCGCGATCTTCGCCACGCCCGGGTCCAGCTCCGGGTAGGCCGCCGCGTTACGCTGCCAGGCTGGCGGCGCTTCGGGCGGGTTCTGAGCCGTCTGGGCAGCCTCGGCCTGCCGGCGGCCTTGCTCGACGATCCGGTCGGTGATCTCCAGCGCGTGCGTCAGATCGTCCGTTGGATCGGTCGGCGCCGGCTCGGCCGCCTCCGGCGCGCCCGCGTAGCCGCTCGTGGGCGTCCGGCTGGTGGGTGTCCGGCTGGGTTGGCCGGTCTCGGCGCCGTCGGGATGGGCCCGATCGCCGACCGTTGACGCCGGCGTGGGCGTCGTCGGATCGCGTTGCTCGGCGACCTCTACGGCTTCCGGTTCCCCGGAACCGCCGAGCAACAGGCCGGCAGTGATCCCGATCGCAGCGCCGGCCACGAACACGCCAAGCGCGACGACGGCCAGCTGCCGCGCGGTATAGCCGGTCGGCCCGTACTTGCGGGCTTCCCGGGCGATGGCGCGTTGGCGGGCGCGGCTGATTACGGGCATGGGCGCGGGCGCGAAAAAACCAGGTGGCGGAGTCGGGGGCTTAGGCTGATTCAGGCTATCACAAGGCCCTTACGCGCCGTTAACCGTTGGTGCCGGACCGCGCCGCCTGCTGATCGCGCGATCCGGGGGGCGCGCCGGACGGTTCCCCGGCGAGGTCGGCCAGGATCGGACAGTCGGGCCGCTCGTCGCCGTGGCAGCGGCCGATCAGATGCTCCAGCGTGTCGCGCATCGACTGCAGTTCGGCCATGCGGTGGTCGATCTCCGCCAGATGCCGCCGGGCGACCGCCTTGACGTCGCCGCTGGCCCGTGCCCGGTCCTGCCATAGCGCCAACAGCTCGCTCACCTGCTTGACCGAGAAGCCCAGATTGCGCGCGCGCTGGATGAACCGCAGCGTCTGCAGTTCCCGGTCGCCGTAGACGCGGTAGCCGGCCTGGCTGCGGTCGGCCGGAGAGATCAGGCCGATGCTCTCGTAATACCGGATCGTCTTGGCCGGCACGCCGGAGCGCTTGGCGACCTCGCCGATGTTCATGCCGACGCCTCCCCAGCCTGCTTGTGAGCGGTTTCCGCCGACCGGACCGCCGCATCGGCGCGGTCCGCGATCCGTCCCTGCCGGCGCAGCAGCAGGGAGTTGGTCGCGACCGACACGCTGGACAGCGCCATCGCCGCGCCCGCGATCATCGGACTCAGCAACCCGGCCGCGGCGACCGGGATCGCCACCGTGTTGTAGGCGAACGCCCAGAACAGGTTCTGCCGGATCTTCGAATAGGTGATGCGCGACAGGTGGATCGCCTCCGCGACCAGTCGCGGGTCGCCGCGCATCAGGGCGATCCCGGCGGTCTTGAGCGCGACGTCCGTGCCCTCGCCCATCGCGATGCCGACGTCGGCGGCCGCCAGCGCGGGGGCGTCGTTGACGCCGTCGCCGACCATGGCGATGACGTGGCCCTGCCGGCGCAGCCGCTCGATTTCGCGTTCCTTGTCCGCCGGCAGCACCTCGGCGATCACCCGGTCGATGCCGACCCGGGCCGCGACCGCTTCCGCCGCGCGGCGGTTGTCGCCGGACAGCAGCGTGACCTCGATCCCCTCGGCCTGCAGAGCCGCCACCGCGGCCGCCACGCCCGGCTTGAGCGCGTCGCCCAGGCCGATCGCGCCCAGCAGCTGCGGCGTGTCGCCGAGCCGGGCGACGTAGACCACCGACCAGCCCTGGCCTTCGAAACCGTCGGCAAGCTCGCGCGCCGACGTCGTGTCGACGCCCTGCTCCGCCATCAGCCGGGCGGAGCCGACCGCAAGCCGCTCGCCATCGACGCTCGCGAGCACGCCCTTGCCGGCGACGTTCTTGAAGTCGTCCGGCGCGGTCAGCTCCGCGCCGCGGTCCTGGGCGTAGCGCGAGATCGCTTCCGCGAGCGGGTGCGAGCTGCCCTGCTGCACGCTGCCAACCAGGCGCAGAAGGTCGCTCTCGTCGGCGCCGCCGAGGGCACGCGCGTCCCGGACCTCCGGCTTGCCTTCGGTCAGGGTACCGGTCTTGTCGAACACCACCGTGGTCACCGCGCGGGCTTGCTCGAGGGCGCTCGCATCCTTGATCAGCACGCCGCGCCGGGCGGCCATGCCGGTCCCCACCATGATCGCCGTGGGCGTGGCGAGGCCGAGCGCGCAGGGGCACGCGATCACCAGCACCGCGACCGCGGCGATCAGTGCGGTCTCCGCGCCCGCGCCCGCCAGCATCCAGCCGGCGAAGGTGGCGATCGCGACCGCGACGACGGCCGGCACGAACACGCTGGCGACCTTGTCGACCAGACGCTGCACCGGCGGCTTCGACGCCTGGGCCGACTGCACCATGTCGATGATCTTGGACAGGGTCGACTGGCGACCCACGGCCGTCGCCTCGATCCGCAGCAGGCCGTCGCCGTTGATCGCGCCGCCGATGACGCCGTCGCCCGGGCCTTTGCCGACCGGCAGGCTCTCGCCCGTGACCAGGCTCTCGTCGGCCTGACTCTCGCCCGACAGCACTGTGCCGTCGACCGGGATCCGCTCGCCCGGGCGCACCACCGTGATATCGCCCTGGACCACCTGGTTGGCCGGCACGCTCACGGTTTCGCCGCCGCGCTCGACGCGCGCCTCCTCCGGGCGCAGGCGCATCAGCGCCTTCACGGCCGCGCCCGCGCTGCGGGTCGCGCGATCCTCCAGGATCCGGCCCAGCAGCACCAGGGTGATCACGGCCGCCGCGGCCTCGAAATAGAGATGGCCGCCGCCGCCCCAGGCGAGCCATTCGCCCGCGGGCGCGACGGCCACGTGGTACAGGCTGAGCCCGAACGCGGCCGTGGTGCCGAGCGCGACCAGCGTGTCCATGTTGCCGGAGAAGCGCTTCAGCGCGGGCCAGGCCGCCTTGTAGAAACGCGCGCCGGCGAAGATCTGCACCGGCGCCGCCAGCGCCAACTGGACCAGCGGCGGCAGATGCCCCGGCAGGCCGACCAGGCCGAAGCCCATCTGCGCCACCAGCGGCAGCGTCAACAGCGCGGAGACGGCAAACAGCGTCCACTCCCGACGGGCCTTCGCCAGCTCGCGCGCGGCCTCGGCGTCGCCGTCTTCCTGGGCGGCCGGGCGCGCGTCGTAGCCGGCGTCCTTGACCGCCCGCGCCAGGCGCTGCGGATCGACCTTCTGGCTCAGGCGTACGCGCGCTTGCTTGTTCGCCAGGTTGACGCTCGCCCCCGCGACGCCGGGCACTTGGGTCAACGCCTGCTCCACGGTCGAGACGCAGGAGGCGCAGGTCATCCCCTCGATGGCGAGGTCGCAGACATCCCCTTCTGCAGGCGACGCAGCCTCCGCCGTCGCCGGCTGATCGGCGACGGACGCGTGCTGGCCGCGACCTTCATCGCTCGACCCTTCGGCCTCGGACGGTCCGCCGGCTTGGTCAGCACCCTGCGGCGTCACGCTGAAGCCGGCGCGCGCGACCGCGGCCGCCAGATCGTGCGCCTGGGGCCCGCCGTCTGCCGGGGTGACGGTCGCAAGACCACGGGTGTGATCCACCTCCGCGGCCGCGACCGTGTCCAGCGCCTCCAGTTCGCGCTGCACCTTGGCGGCGCAGCCGCCGCAGCTCATGCCGAACACCGGCAGATCGATCTTCGCGGAGCGCGGCTGGTGCGCCAATTTGCCGGTATAGCCGGCCGCACGCACCGCCCCCAACAGCTGTTCCGGCGCCGGGGCCGCGTCCGGTTCGGGCGTGATCTCCGCCCGGCCCGCCTGGTGGTCGACGGTCACGGCGGCGACCCCGGCGACCGCTTCCAAGGATCGCCGCGTCTTGTCCGCGCAGCCGCCGCACGACAGGCCGGCGATCTCCAGGACGATCCGGTCGCTGTCAGTGTCTGGTGCCGGGTTAACCATGTCGCCTCGACCCTCTTGTTCGGTGTTCCGCTGAAGGAGATGGCCCTTCCAGTCACTGGAAGGTCAAGAGGGGTCGACGCGACCGGTCGGGCTTGCTTCCGTGCCCGCGTTCCTGCTGCTATAACGCCGCCGCGTTCCGGCACCGCCGCCGGGACCTCAACGCCGGGCGATAAGTCACTGACATGTTTCTGCTGATCGATAACTACGACAGCTTCACCTACAACCTCTACCACTACCTGGGCGAGCTTGGCGCGGAGGTCGAGGTGGTGCGCAACGACGCGCTGACCGCCGACGAGGCGCTGGCGAAGCACCCGCAGGGCATCGTGATCTCGCCCGGCCCGTGCGATCCGGACCGTGCGGGCATCTGCCTGGAACTGATCGACAAGGCCAAGGACAGCGTGCCGATGCTGGGCGTCTGCCTGGGCCATCAGGCGATCGGCCGGGCGTTCGGCGGCAAGATCGGGCGTGCGGAGGTGCCGATGCACGGCAAGGTGAGCGCGATCCGCCACGGCCAGGGCGGTCTGTTCCGCGACCTGCCCACCCCGATTCAGGCGACCCGCTACCATTCCCTGATCGTCGATCGCGACGGCTGGCCGGAGGCCGAACTGGAGATCGTCGCGGAGGCGGACGACGGCGTGATCATGGGCTGCCGGCACCGCAGCCGGCCGATCCACGGCGTGCAGTTCCACCCGGAAAGCATCGCCAGCGAGTACGGCCATCATCTGCTGCGGAACTTCCTGGCCGAAGCCGGCCACAACGGTTAGACCGCCCGCAGCCAAGCGCACCGCCACCTGCCGACACGACGCTTCGAGAAGGACGCGCGCATGACCGGCGACATGACCGACCTGAAAGGCCTGATCGCCACCGTGGCCGGCGGGACGCCGCTGAGCGCGGCTGAGGCCGAGCAGGCGTTCGGCATCCTCATGTCGGGCAACGCCACGCCCAGCCAGATGGGCGGCTTCCTGATGGCGCTGCGCGTGCGCGGGGAGAGCGTCGACGAGATCACCGGCGCCGCGCGGGCCATGCGCGCCAAGATGAGCACGATCGAGGCGCCAGACGGGGCGATGGACACCTGCGGCACCGGCGGCGACGGCAAGGGCACCTACAATGTCTCCACCGCCGCGGCGTTCGTGGTCGCCGGCTGCGGCGTGCCGGTCGCCAAGCACGGTAACCGGGCGATGTCCTCCAAGTCCGGCGCGGCGGACGTGCTGAGCGCGCTCGGCGTCGAGGTCGAAGCGGATACCGCGTTGGTGAAACGCGCGCTGAGCGAGGCCGGCACCTGCTTCCTGCTGGCGCCCCGGCACCACAGCGCGATGCGCCACGTCGGGCCGACGCGCAAGGAACTGGGCACGCGCACGCTATTCAATCTGCTGGGCCCCCTATCCAACCCGGCCAAGGTCAAGCGGCAGATGATCGGCGTGTTCTCGCCCGACTGGGTGGAGCCGCTCGCCCGCGTGCTGAAGAACCTGGGGCACGAGCGCGCCTGGGTGGTTCACGGCGCGGACGGCTTGGACGAATTGTCCACGACCGGCAAGAGCCTGGTCGCCGAGTTGAAGGACGGTGAGGTCCATACCTTTGAGGTCGGGCCCGAAGACGCCGGCCTGCCGCAGGCCAAGCTGGAAGATCTGCTGGGCGGCGACGCGCAGCAGAACGCCCGGGTCATGCGCGCCATGCTGGCCGGCGAGCACGGGCCGTTCCGCGACATCGTGGTCTATACCGCCGCGGGCTCCCTCGTGGTCGCGGACAAGGCGCGCGATCTAAAGGAGGGCGTGGAAATGGCGGCCGCATCGATCGACGGCGGCCACGCGCAGCGGGTGCTCGACCGGCTGGTCGAGATCACCAACCTGCCGCCGCAGGGGAAGGCCCGGGCATGAGCGACGTCCTGACCCGCATCTGCACGACCACCGCCGACGAGGTCGCCCGGCGCAAGCGGCAAACGCCGCTCGCGGAGTTGGAAGCGCGGGCGAAGCGGCAGGATTCGCCGCGCGGCTTCGTCCGGGCGCTCAGCGACGGTGCGGCGCGCGACGGCTTCGGCCTGATCGCGGAGATCAAGAAGGCCTCGCCGTCCAAGGGCCTGATCCGGGAGGACTTCGACCCGCCGTGGATCGCCCGCGCCTACCGCGACGGCGGCGCGTCCTGCCTGTCGGTGTTGACCGACGGGCCGTACTTCCAGGGCGCGGACGCCTACCTGGAGGCGGCGCGCGCGGCCGTCGACCTGCCGGTTTTGCGCAAGGACTTCATGCTGGAGCCCTACCAGATCGTGGAGAGCCGGGCGCTGGGCGCGGACTGCGTCCTGCTGATCCTGGCCGCGTTGTCCGACACCCAGGCGGCCGAGCTCGAGGATACCGCGCGGGCGCACGGCATGGATGTGCTGATCGAGGTCCACGACGACGCGGAACTCGACCGCGCGCTCCAGCTTAAGAGCCCGTTGATCGGCGTGAACAACCGCAATCTCAAGACGCTGGACGTCGATCTTGAGACGAGCCGGCGGCTCGGTCCCCGGGTGCCGGCCGATCGCATGATGGTCTGCGAGAGCGGCCTGTTCACCCGCGACGATCTGTTGGGCATGACCGAGCACGGCGCGCGCGCCTTCCTGATCGGGGAGAGCCTGATGCGCCAGCCCAACGTCCGCGAGGCGACCGCCGCGCTGTTCGGCCGGGCGGCCGCCAACGCTGCCGGAGCGGCGCCATGAGCGACTTCACCCACTTCGACGAGCGCGGCAACGCGCGGATGGTCGACGTCACCGCCAAGGACGAGACCGCGCGCACCGCCACCGCCAAGGCGCGCGTCACGATGGCGGAGGAGACCGCGCGCCTGATCCGGGATGGCGGGGTCAAGAAGGGCGACGTGCTCTCGGTCGCGCGGCTCGCCGGGATCATGGGTGCCAAGCGCACGCCCGACTTGATCCCGTTGTGCCATCCGCTGAGCCTGTCCAGCGTCGAGGTCGAACTGGCGCTGGCCGCGGATGCACCGGCCGTGGAAATCGCCGCCACCTGCAAGATCGCCGGCAAGACCGGCGTGGAGATGGAGGCGCTCACCGCCTGCTCGGTCGCGGCGCTGACGGTCTACGACATGTGCAAGGCGGTGGATAAGGCGATGACCATCACCGATCTGCGCGTTACCCATAAATCGGGCGGAAAATCCGGCACTTACGAGGCGGCCTGATGCTCTCGGTCGAGGACGCGCGCGCTCAGATCCTGTCCGTGTTCAGCCCGTTGCCCGCCGAAGTTGTCAGCGTCGAGCGGGCGCTCGGGCGGGTCCTCGCCGCGGACGTGACCGCCCGTGTGACCCAGCCGCCGCGCGACGTCTCGGCGATGGACGGCTACGCCGTGCGAGCAGCCGACGTCGCAGACGCGCCGGTCACACTGCGGGTGGTCGGCGAAGTGCCGGCCGGCGGCGATTTCGACCGGCCGATCCAGCCTGGCGAAACCGTGCGGATTTTTACGGGCGCGCCGCTGCCCGAAGGCGCCGATACAATCGTGATCCAGGAAAACGCGGCACGCGACGGCGACGCGGTGACCGTTCAGCAGGCCGAACCGCTGGGCCGTTGGGTCCGACCGGCAGGGCTGGACTTTCAGGCCGGCAGCATCGGGCTGTCGGCCGGCCGCAAGCTGACCGCGCGCGACATCGGCCTGGCGGCCGCGATGAACCGGCCGTGGCTGTCGGTCCGCCGCAAGCCGCGCGTGGCCGTGCTCGCGACCGGCAACGAGGTCGTGCTGCCGGGCGAGAATCTGGGGCCGAACCAGATCGTCAGTTCCAACGGCTACGCCCTGTCGGCGCTGGTGGAAGCGTGCGGCGGCGAACCTATGCACCTGGGCGTCGCCCGGGACACGCGTGAAGGCCTGCGGCAGGCGCTGACGGGGGCGGCACAAGCCGACCTGCTGCTCACCAGCGGCGGGGTCAGTGTCGGCGAACACGACCTGGTACAGGACGTGCTGCGGCAGATGGGCGCCGACCTCGGCTTCTGGAAGATCGCCATGCGGCCTGGCAAGCCGCTGATGCTGGCGGATCTCGAGGGGACGCCGGTGCTTGGCCTGCCGGGGAATCCGGTATCCGGCTTGGTCTGCTCGACCCTGTTCGTGCGCCCGGCGATCGACCGCATGCTGGGTCGGGATCAGCCGGCGGAACCGCGGGTCCCGGCCGTCGCCGGGCGCGATCTTGGTGCGAACGGGTCCCGTCAGGATTACCTGCGCTGCACGTTGTCGCGCGACGGCGACGGTAGCCGGGTCGCCACGCCGTTCGACAAGCAGGACAGTTCCATGCTCAGTCGCCTGGCCCAGGCGGACGCGTTGCTGGTTCGGCCGCCGCACGCCCCGGCCCTGTCCGCCGGCGAGCCGGTCGAGGTCGTGCCGATCGACGGCGGCCTGTAACTGCCGTACCGGTCCCGGTCTACGCGGGCTCTTGGATTGCATCGTGACAATCAAATCGCCTCAGGCGAAAACGGGTTGACGATTCGGCGGAACCAAAGTAGAACACGGCGTCGAGTTGATGCTTTGTTCCGCGCCAAACGGTCGCAGCCTTCGGTTCCTCTCCGATTCTGGACCCGGCGGGGCGCACTTTGCGGCGCTGAAGCACGGGAATGGCGCGTGACGCTGCCATCCCGCTGCCGGTCGGCGCGGACACGGGGCAGCCTCGGGGGGCAAACGGCAAAGCGGATGCCAACATGCTGACGCGCAAACAACACGAACTCCTGCTTTACATCCACAAGCATCTGGGCGACCACGGCGTCTCACCGTCGTTCGACGAGATGAAAGAGGCGCTCCACCTGAAGTCCAAGTCGGGCATTCACCGCCTGATCAGCGGGCTGGAGGAACGCGGCTTCATCCGTCGCCTGCCCCACCGCGCCCGCGCGCTAGAGGTTCTCCGGCTGCCGGGCGAGCCGTCGGCGCAGAGCGAGACAGCGCAGCAGGCACCCGCCAGCCACGGGTTTTCGGGCACTGGCGCGCAGGCGGGCAGCAACGTCGTGCAGGCGAACTTCCGCGCGCCCACCGTGCCGGAGCCTGGCGCCAGCGCCCAGAGCCTGCATCTCCCGCTGTTCGGTCGGATCGCTGCCGGTACCCCGATCGAGGCGCTGCGCGACGAGAGCGCGTTCGTCGAGATCCCGCCCACCATGGTCGGCGACGGCGAACACTACTGCCTGGAGGTCGACGGCGATTCGATGATCGAGGCGGGCATCCACGACGGCGATACCGTCGTCATCCGCCGCGGCGAGCATGCCGAGCCCGGGTCGATCGTGGTCGCGCTCGTGGACGGCGAGGAAGCAACCCTGAAGCGGATTCGCCGTCGGGGCTACTCGATCGCCCTCGAACCCGCGAACGCCGCCTACGAGACGCGCATCTACCCGCCCGAACGCGTCAAGGTGCAGGGTCGCCTGGTCGCCCTGCTGCGCCGCTACCACTGAGCCGCTTGGCTATCGGTCCGTTTGCCCTCTGTCTGGCCGTGCACGCCCGATCGCGCCGGTCGTCGGCGCGTCGATCGGCCTTCCGTCCCAGCTACTCCCGCCCGCGTCGTCGTACCCAGGGGCGGTCGCCGCGGTGGGCGCGCACCGTGTCCACCCAGGGCCCGTCGCGCGCCAGGTAGACCGCGTGGGTGCCGTCCCGCCACACGTCGAAGCGGTCGATCACGACGCTCGGCCGGGCGCACCGGGTCCGGCGGACCGGCACGGTGGCGACCACCACGTCCGCCATCCGGCAGTCTTCGGCCAGGGCGCGGCCGTCGCGCACCAGGGCAACGGTCAGGCCGTCCTTGCGGAACAGACAGGCGAGCGGGTCGCAGCTGAGTCCAGCCCCCTCCGCCAGCCCCCAGGGCGGCCAGGTGTGCACCCGCTGGGTGCCCAGCCGGCGCAGCCAGACATCGCGGCTGAATCGTTCGCGCCGCTGGGTACTGACCCAGAGATCGCCGCTTGCCGCACGCACGCCGATCAGGCGCGCGTCGCCGGTGACCAGCACGTCCGGGCGCGGTGTCAGTGGGACGCTGAGGCAGCCCGCCGCGATCGCCGCGCAGCCCCACAGCCGCCAGCCTGTGCGCCAAAGGCACAGCCAGAGCCCGCCCGCCACCATCAGCGCGAGGCCGGCGAGGCTGGGCGACGGCAAGACGGCGACCGACCCCGGCCAGCCCGCGACCTCCTCCGCGGTTGCGAGCATGCCGGATACGCCCCACCCCATGACGGTCAGCACCGGCCCGTCGAGGCCGAGCGGCATCAGCGCGAAGGCGACCAGCGCGGCCGGCATGATCCAGAACGCGGTCAGCGGCACGGCCACGAGGTTTGCCGCGAGGCCGTAGAGCGCCAGCCTGTTGAAGTGGAACACCGCGAATGGGCCGGTCGCCAGGATCGCGATCACGCTGGTGAGCGCCACGCCCCCGGCGTAAAGCCCGATCCGGGCCGGGATGCCGAGCGCACTGGTCCGCCCGAAGCTGCGCGTGCGCACCACCTCGTAGGTCGCCACCAGCCCCATCGCGGCGGCGAAGGACATCTGGAACGACGCCCCGGTCAGGCTTTCCGGATTCAGCAGCAACACGACAAAAGCAGCCCAGGCGACCAGGCGCATGGTGAGTGCGCTGCGGTCGAGGGCGACCGCCAGCAGGACCAGCGCCAGCATCAGGAAGGCGCGCTGGGTGGGTACGGTCGCCCCAACAAGCCACAGGTAGCAGAAGCCGGCGACGGCCGCGGCGAGGGCCGCCCACTTCTTCGCCTGAATCCGCACCGCCAACGCCGGCACCAGCGCGATCGCCGCGCGCACGGCGAAGAATACCAGCCCGGCGATCAAACCGACGTGCAGGCCCGAGATCGCCAACAGGTGCGCCAGGCCGGAATCGCGCATCGCCTGCAGTACGTCGTCCGGGATCGCGCCGCGCTCGCCGGTCATCAAGGCCGCCGCGACCGTACCCGAACGCCCTGGAACGGCCGCGCGGACGTGGGCAGCTATGGTCTGCCGGCGTTCCGCCCACCAGAGGTGCCACGCGCTCGGCCCCGTGCCCGGCGCGCGGTCCAGCCGTTCCACCCGGCCGAGCGCGAAGCCGACCGCGCCCAGACGCTCGCAGTACGCCCGACGGGCGAAGTCGTAGGCGCCCGGCGCCGCCGGTTCGGGCGGCGGCGCCAGCACGGCCAGCAGGCGGACCCGGTCGCCCGGCAGGATGTCGGGCGCCCCTGCGGAGACGGTCACGCGCACCACCTCCGGCGTGTCGCCGGTATCCAGCCGCGCAACCTCAGGATCGCCCAGGCGCAGGCGATGGCCGGTTTCCCGCGGCTCGACCTCGAGCACGGTCGCGTGCACGCGCGCGGGACCGTGCTCCTGTTGCAGCACTGGGGCCGTTACGAGGTGCGTGCGTAACTGTGCCGCGCCGAACCCGGCACCGACCGCGCCCAAGGCCAGCGCCCCCAGCATCACCCAGGTGCGCCCGCGCGCCTGGAGAGCGAATAGCGCGGCGAAGCCGACCGCGACCAGACCGATCCACCCGGGCGGCTCGGTCTTGAGCGCGAAGTAGGCCGCAATACCGGCGCCGAAGCCGACCGGCAGCCAGAGCGCCCAGCGCTCGCGCTCCGCCAGCAGACGCACTTGCAGGGCGAGCCACAGCGGCGCCGGGCGGCCGTACACCGCCGCCGCCCAGCCCTGCCGCCCTGCCCTTGCCGCCGCCCTGTCCCGCACCCCGCAATCCCACGCCGCTTGCACGCGATGGCATGCTAGCAGATACGCGCGGTCGGTGTAGACGCCGGTGGCGTTTGATCGGGCCCGTATTGCAGACGTTGGCCCCGTGGCGCGCGCGCCAGCGCTGTGCTAAACCCGCGCGCCCGAGACACCGCGTTCCCATGGCCGCGCCACGGCTTGAAGGCGCGCGGCGTTCATGGTCAGCACGCGCAACCCGTTCGAGGAGCCCGATGAGCGTCGTCACCCGTTTTGCGCCCTCGCCCACCGGCTATCTGCACATCGGCGGTGCGCGCACGGCGCTGTTCAACTGGCTGTTCGCCCGCCACCACGGCGGATCCTTCCTGCTGCGGATCGAGGACACCGACCGCAAGCGCTCCACGCCAGAGGCGATCCAGGCGATCCTGGACGGCCTCAAGTGGCTCGGCCTGGAATGGGACGCGGCGCCGACTTACCAGTCCAAGCGCCTGGAGCGGCACGCCGAAATCGCTTACAAGCTGCTGGCCGACGGCAACGCCTACCGCTGCTACGCGACACAGGAAGAGCTGGAGGCGATGCGCGAGCAGGCGCGCAAGGAAGGCCGCCCGATCAAGTACGACGGGCGCTGGCGCGACCGCGATCCGTCCGAGGCGCCGGACGACGTCACGCCCTGCATCCGGATCCGGATGCCGCAGGACGGCAGCACGACCCTGCACGACCAGGTCCAGGGCGAGGTTACAGTGGACCACGCCCAACTCGACGACATGGTGATCCTGCGCCAGGACGGCACGCCGACCTACAACCTCTCGGTCGTGGTGGACGACTACGACATGGGGATCACCCACGTGATCCGCGGCGACGACCACCTGACCAACGCCTTCAAGCAGGCCAAGGTCTACGAGCTGCTCGGCTGGGAGCCGCCGGTGTTCGCGCACATCCCGCTGATCCACGGGCCCGACGGCGCCAAGATGTCGAAGCGCCACGGCGCGGTCGGCGTGGAGACCTACCGCGACAAGGGCTACCTGCCGGAGGCGATGCGCAACTATCTGCTACGCCTTGGCTGGGGGCACGGTGATCTGGAGATCGTATCGACCGAGAAGGCGATCGAGCTGTTCGATCTCGACGGGGTCGGCAAATCGGCCGCCCGCTTCGACTTCGACAAGCTGGACAACTTCAACGGTCACTACATGCGCCAGGCCGACGACACGCGCCTGACCGACCTCGTGCAGGCGCGCTTGGAAGCCGATCTGGGGCGCGAGCTGACCGGCGACGACCGCTCCCGCCTGCTGGCAGGGATGGACGGGCTGAAGCAGCGCGCCAAGACGCTGCAGGATCTGGCCGAAAGCGCGCAGTTCTACGTCCAGCGGCCGAAGAGCCTGACCCCGAAAGCCCAGAAGCAGCTGAACGACGAGGCACGCGATCGCCTCGCCAAGCTCGCCGACCGGCTGGACAACGTCTCCAACTGGAACCACGACCTGCTGGAAAGCGAGACCCGCGACTTCGCCGAAGGGCTCGACCTCGGCCTGGGCAAAGTGGCTCAGCCGCTGCGCGCCGCGCTGACCGGGTCGACCGTCTCGCCCGGCATTTTCGAGGTGATGGAAGTGCTCGGCCGCCAGGAAACGCTCGCCCGCCTCCGGGCGGCGGCGGAAGCCGGCGGCGCGGACGCCGACGAGGCGAGCTGACCGCCCGGCAGGAGCCGGACCGATCGGTCTGGTACGCGCCGGGCGCGTTGATCGCCTACCCCCTAGCTTCTATGCTGCGATGCAGCTAATTTCCGCCCGGAGAGCGGGCGCTCACCTCCAACAGTCACACGGAAAGCAGGGCCATGAACGACAGCAAGGGCGCGGCCCAGCAGGCATCCGGTCAGAAGACCGCGACCCTGACTGACCACGAAACCGGCGAGAGCTACGAGCTGCCGATCCTCGACGGCAACATGGGCCCGCGCGTTTATGACGTGCGCAAGCTATACGCCCAGACCGGCGCGTTCACCTACGACCCCGGCTTCACGTCGACGGCGAGCTGCAAGTCCGACATCACCTTCATCGACGGCGACAAGGGCCAACTGCTGCACCGCGGCTACACCATTCAGGACCTCGCCGAGAACTGCGACTTCATGGAAGTGTGCTACCTGCTGCTGCACGGTGAGTTGCCGAACTCGTCGAAGAAGACCGAGTTCGAGAACGCCATCACCTACCACAC
>CAYRCO010000052.1:0-14415 GCA_964422775.1 uncultured Rhodovibrio sp. | reverse complement strand
CGTCGACCAGCAGCTTACCGATCGCGCCCTCGTCGACCGCCTCGACCTCCATGGTCGCCTTGTCGGTCTCGATCTCCGCCACGATGTCGCCGCTGGAGACGGTATCGCCCGGTTTGACGTGCCACTTGGCCAGGTTGCCCTCGGTCATGGTCGGCGACAGCGCCGGCATGAGGATATTGACGGGCATCGTTGACGGCTCCCCTTGATCTCTGCCGCGCCGGCGGCGTTCAGGCCGATGTGCGGGCGCGCGGCGTCATGTCCCCTGGCGGCCCGGCCCCTTGCGCGAGGCAGATCCGGGCTGTCCTGTTAAGCGCGGTAGCAGACCTGCCGGGCGGCCTGGAAAATCTCTTCCGAACCTGGAATGGCGAGCTTCTCCAGGTTGGCCGCGTAGGGCTGCGGCACGTCCTTGGCGCACACACGGGTGACCGGCGCGTCCAGGTAGTCGAACGCGTATTCCATGCACAGCGCGGCGATCTCGGAGCCGATGCCGGCGAACGGCCAGCCTTCCTCGCAGGAGACCACGCGGTTGGTCTTCTTCACGCTGGCGACCACCGTGTCGACGTCGAACGGGCGGATCGAGCGCAGGTCCACGACCTCGGCCTCGATGCCCTCCTCCTGGCTCAGCCGCTCGGCCGCCTCCAGCGCGCGGTGTACCATCATCGAGTGCCCCACCAGCGTGACATCGGTGCCAGGCCGGCGCACGCAGGCCTTGCCGATCGGGACCGTCCAGTCGTCGGTGTCGGGAATGTCGAAGCTGTAGCCGTAGAGCAGCTCGTTTTCCAGGATCAGCACCGGGTTGGGATCGCGCACCGCGCTCTTCAGCAATCCCTTGAAGTCCGCGCCGTGGTACGGCGAGACCACCTTGAGCCCCGGGATGTGGCCGTACCAGCTGGCGTATTCCTGGCTGTGCTGGGCGGCGACGCGGCTGGCCGGGCCGTTCGGCCCGCGGAAGACGATCGGGCAGTTGATCTGGCCGCCGGACATGTAGAGCTTCTTGCCGGCGGAGTTGATGATCTGGTCGATCGCCTGCATGGCGAAGTTCCAGGTCATGAAGTCGACGATCGGCCGCAGGCCGTAGAAGGCCGCGCCGATGCCAAGGCCGGTGAAGCCGTGTTCGGTGATCGGCGTGTCGACCACGCGGCGGCGGCCGAACTCCTTCAGCATGCCGACCGTGACCTTGTAGGCGCCCTCGTAGTCGGCGACCTCCTCGCCCATCAGGAAGACGCGGTCGTCTGCGCGCATCTCCTCGGCCATGCCGTCGCGGATCGACTCGCGGACCGTCTCGGTCTTGGTCGGCCCGGTCCACTCCGGCTCTTCGGGCTGCTTCGACGGGAAGGACGTGCGCGGCTCCTCGGCGACGGTGGGCGGCATTTTCACGTTGCCCTCGGCGTCGCGCATCGCCTTGTCGACCTGCTCGCCGGCTGGCGGCGCACTTGCCACCGCGGGCGCCGGGCTGGGCGCGCCACCCCCGCCGTCGCTGGCCTGAGCTTCCGGCTGCGGCTGGCTGTCGCCGCCGCCGCTGCCGCCCCCGCCACCGGTAGACGGCTGCGCCTTGTCGAGATCGGCGGCGCTCTCGCCTTCGCCGAGCAGCAGCGCGATCGCCTGGTTCACGGGCACGCCCTCGGTCCCCTCCGGCACCAGGATGCGGCCCATGGTCCCCTCGTCGACCGCCTCGACCTCCATGGTCGCCTTGTCGGTCTCGATTTCGGCGAGCACGTCGCCGGTGGCGACCGGGTCACCTTCCTTCTTGTGCCATTTCGCGAGGTTCCCCTCGGTCATCGTCGGCGACAGCGCCGGCATGAGCACTTCGATGGGCATCCACCCCTCCCAGAGCAGAGCGGTTCTTGTGTAGTCCCCGGATCTCTCGCAGCCACGTCTCGCGTGCGGGCTGCACGTCAGTCAGGGGTGTGTGACAGGCAGGTCGGCGAGCGCGGACCGGAACAGCCGCACGCCCGCCTGTTGGTCGGTTGGACGGCGGCCGGCCGCGCTTACGCTTCCAGGACGACGTTGGTGTAGAGCTCGCTCGGGTCAGGCTCGGTGCTATTCTGCGCGAACTCCGCGGCCTCGGACACGAGGTCCTTGATCGCCCGGTCGATCTGCTTGAGCTCGTCCTCGCTCACCCCGGCATGCTTCTCCATCACCTCGCGCAGGCGCAGCAGCGGGTCCTGTTCGGTGCGCATCTTCTGCACCTCTTCCTTGGACCGGTACTTCGCCGGGTCGGACATGGAGTGGCCGCGGTAGCGATAGGTCAGCATCTCCAGGATGTAGGGGCCCTTGCCGGCGCGCACGTGGTCGACCGCGCGCTGGGCACCCGCCATCACGTTGAGCACGTGCATGCCGTCGACCTGCTCGCCCGGGATCCCGTAGGCCTCGCCCCGCTGGTACAGCTCGGTCGTCGCCGAGGCGCGCTCGACACTGGTGCCCATGCCATACTTGTTGTTCTCGATCACGTAGAGCACCGGCAGTTGCCAGAGCGCGGCCATGTTGAAGGACTCGTAAACCTGCCCCTGGTTGACCGCGCCGTCACCCATGTAGGTCGGGCACACCTTATTCTCGCCGTTGTATTTGATGGCGAAGCCGATGCCGGTGCCGACCGGGACCTGGGCACCGACGATGCCGTGGCCGCCGTAGAACGACTTGTCGACGCTGAACATGTGCATCGAGCCGCCCTTGCCCTTGGAATAGCCGCCGGAGCGTCCGGTCAGTTCCGCCATCACGCCGCGCGCCTCCATGCCGGAGGCGAGCATGTGGCCGTGGCAGCGGTAGGAGGCGACCACCGGGTCGTCGTCGTTGGTGACGGCCTTCATGCCGACAACGACCGCTTCCTGGCCGATGTAGAGGTGACAGAACCCGCCGATCAGGCCCATGCCGTAGAGCTGGCCGGCCTTCTCTTCGAACCGGCGGATCAGCAGCATGTCCCGGTAGAGCTGCAGCAGGCGGTCCTTCGACAGGCCATGGGTTGGATCCTGGCTGCCCGACCGGCTGGTGCTGCTGCGGGACTTCGACTTGGCGGCCGTGGAACCGCCGCTTGCCGCCGTCTTGCGCGCGCCGCCGGTGCCGGCGCCGGCGGAACCGCCCTTCTTACTGGCCATGCCTACCCCTGTTGATCGACCGCGCTCTAAACCGGCGCTGTTCGTAGCCTGGCGCCAACGGTGGGCGCCTTCGTCGCGGGTAGACTAGGCCCATCGGCCCCCGAACGCAAGGCGCACCGGGCGACCGGTAAGACCCGCTAAACCACTGCCACACCATCATTTTTGATAGATAACTCGATATCCGTTATTGCCGTAACCGAACCGCACAGAGGGCGTCTGGCCCGCGCAGACAGAATGGCGCTAAGCGCGCAAGACACCGGCCGCGTGCAGCCGCGCCACACAGCATCACCGCTGAACGCAGCAACGGATATCGTGAAAGTTGGGCGCGTGAAGACGGCTCAAATCCGTTGCGACCTGTTTCAGCGGGCCGCCGACGTCTCCATCTTGGCGTCGGGCGCCGTCATCACGACCACCTCGTCCTCGCGGGTGTAGTTCAGCACCTCGCGGGCCCGCTCTTCCAGCATGTCGGGATCCAGGCTGTCGGGACGCAGCAGCTTGACCTTCTGCTCAAGCTCGGCGCGCTGACGGTCCAGTTCGTGGTCAACCGCCTTGGCCTGTTCCAGCTGCTGCTGCAACTGCACGTAGGCGAGCAGCCCGCGCTCGCCCTGCACCGCGTGATACGCGAAATAGCCCGCGATGCAGGCGAACAGCACCTGCGGGGCGATCTGACGCGCGCGCCGACGTATTTCCCGGACCATGGCCATACCGCCAGCGAATCACGGGCCGGCGCAGCCGTCAACGACGAAAAGTCAGGGATTCCAGAAATTTGACTCCAATTCCTTAATGTTCTGGTTTTGGACTCGGCTCGGAGTCGCTGCGTCCGTCGTTCACAACCGCCGGCCCACCCGGACGACGGCGGTGCCGCCGGGGTGGAACCAGTCGGGGTACGGCCGGCTACTGCCGTAGGACCCCGCGGCCGGCGAAATGGGCCGCGATGTCGAGGTCTTCCTCGATCCGCAGCAGCCGGTTGTACTTCGCCGTCCGGTCGGAGCGCGACAGCGAGCCGGTTTTGATCAGCCCGCAGTTGGTAGCGACCGCAAGGTCGGCGATCGTCGCGTCCTCGGTCTCCCCGGAGCGGTGCGACATCACGGCGGTGAAGCCGTTCTTGTGCGCGAGTTCGACCGCTTCCAGCGTCTCGGTGAGGGTGCCGATCTGGTTGACCTTGACCAGGATCGAGTTGGCGATGCCGTCGCGCACGCCGCGGGCGAGACGCTCGGTGTTGGTGACGAACAGGTCGTCGCCCACCAGCTGAACCTTGTCGCCGATCCGCTTGGTGAGCGCGGCCCAGCCGTCCCAGTCGTCTTCGGCCATGCCGTCCTCGATCGAGACGATCGGGTGATTGTCGCACAGCTGCGCCAGGAAGTCGGCGAACTGCGCGCTGTCCAGCGTCTTGCCCTCGCCTTCCAGGACGTACTGGCAGTCCTTCAAGAATTCGCTGGCCGCACAGTCGAGCGCGAGCACGACGTCGCTGCCGGGCTTGTAGCCGGCATCCTGGATCGCCCCGGTGATGTGCTCGAGCGCCTCGTTGGTGCTCTTGACGGCAGGCGCGAAGCCGCCCTCGTCGCCGACGTTGGTGTTGTGACCCTGCTTCTTCAGCCGCGCCTTCAGCGCATGGAACACTTCCGCCCCGCAGCGCAGTGCCTCGGCGAAGCTGTCCTGCCCGACCGGCATGACCATGAATTCCTGGAAGTCGAGCGCGTTGTCGGCATGCTCGCCGCCGTTGACGATGTTCATCATCGGGGTGGGCAGGGTGCGCGCAGCCGCGCCGCCAACGTAGCGGTAGAGCTCCAGGCCGGCCTCCTCGGCCGCCGCCTTCGCCGCGGCGAGCGAGACGCCGAGGATCGCGTTCGCGCCCAGGCGATCCTTGTTGGGCGTGCCGTCGAGGGCGATCAGCGTACGGTCCAGCTTGACCTGGTCGCCCGCCTCGAAGCCCTGCAGCGTGTCCTGGATCTCGTGGTTCACCGAGGCGACGGCGTCGCGCACACCCTTGCCGAGGTAACGCGCCTTGTCACCGTCGCGCCGCTCGACCGCCTCGTGCTGACCGGTCGACGCGCCCGACGGCACCGCCGCGCGCCCGAACGCGCCGCTCTCCAGCAGGACGTCGACCTCGACCGTGGGATTGCCGCGGCTGTCCAGGATCTCCCGGCCGCGGATTTCGACAATGGCGCTCATGGCTGCCTCTTCTTTCGTAAACCGATGTGATGTCTTCCGGGTCCGGCCGCTGGGGCACGCGACCGTAGTGCGCGCAAAGCCCGGCTGTGCAGGAGGTACGCCCACGCCCGGCCTACAATTCCAATGGGGGATACGACCTTTCGCCGCCCACGCACAAGCCTTGGGTTAGACCGCGTGACCCGAGAGACCTGCGGCCGATTGCATCTTATTGCCCGTTATGGTTGTCTTCTCGGATCGTGCAAAACGTTTTGGTCGAGCGCCGCCGACGTCGATAAAATCGATTTGCGTGGTCACTCAGGGGGCAACATTAAAGCATGAAGTTTGATTCCGCATGGGAGCTCAAACAGCGCGCGAAGGCGCTGCTGTCAGGGCGTTCTGGCCGGACGGGTAGCCGCGATCACCTTGGACTGGCGCACTTCGCTCAGCTAGCCGACGAGCGCGCGATGTCTGCAACGGCCGGGATCGTTGGCCTGGGCATCTCCCAAAAGCTGGACCGTCCCAGCGAGTTCCAGCTCGCCGTTCGTTATCGTCACGCCGCCGAACCTGGAACCGAAGAGGCGCTGGCGCGTCTGTCGGAGTTGGCGCATGGCGAGATCGATGCGCAAGAAACGGGCGATATCCGGCTCGCTTGCTGGCATCGGCTCCCTCAACGGCCTTGCTGCATCGGCACATCCGTGGGTCCAAGCGGTGTCAAAGGCGCAGGGACCCTGGGGGCGTTTGTCAAACGCGCTGACGACGATGCGATCTACCTGCTTTCGAACAACCACGTCCTGACGAACCAGCAGGCCGTGCCCATCGGGACGCCGATCCTGCAACCCGGCGGATACGACAGCGGCACGCCGCAACACCGGATAGGGGAACTGAGCGACTGGGTTCCGGTGGACATAGGCCAGCATCAAACCAACGGCATCGATGCTGCAATTGCCCGAGTTGATCCGGATGTCCGTGTCGCAGAAGATCATCTGGAACACCTCGGCCCGCTCGCCGGCGTAAGTGACGTGCGCGCACGGTTCGCTGCTGGTGAGCGCGTGAACGTGTACAAAATTGGCCGCACGACATTCCTGACATCAGGTTGGATCACGGCGGTCGACATAGAAATCTCGACCTACTTCTCGGGTCAGGTGGCGCGGTTCGAAGAGCAGATCGAGATTGCCGGTCACAGCGGGATGTTTGGTGACCTGGGAGACAGCGGCTCGCTGGTCGTGGATGACGAACTCTGGGGCACCGGACTCTTCTTCGCCGTTGGCACGCGTGGCCAAAGCTACGCCAATCACTTAGAGCCGGTGCTGAGCGCCATGCGCCTCCAGCTCGCGACCTGAACCAGACCATGAGCCGTAGCGACACCCTGCATGAGGAGATCACACATTCGAGCCATCGACGAAAACGCACGGTTAACCTACTTCCGTGATACAATGCTGCTGTAACCGGCATGGTCGCGGTCATATGAAAGGCCGAACATGAGCGTTTCCTACCAGCGCGCCAAAGAAGCCAAACACCATGCATCCGAGGTGTTTCGCCGTTTCGGGCCCGTAAACGGCGTGGGCGTGACCCAGACAGACGATGGGTTTGCGGTGAAGATCAACTTCGAGCGCGAACCCGAGAACCGCGCGGCGATGCCATCGAGCGTCGATGGCGTTCCCGTGACCGTCGACGTGGTTGGGAAGATACGCGCCGACATGGCACGTTAGGTCACGCTGCTGAGGCGTGGCACCACTTTTCTGCAGCGTGACCTTATCGTTGGGAAGGTAGAGCCAAATCGATGACGGCGCGTTCGGCCCTGATCGGTTCTGCTCTGAGCGCCCTAAGCAAGCCTAGAGCAATATGCTGAAAGGTGTGACACTTTTCAGCTGAATCTTGTTCTGTACTCAGGAATTTAGGGCGTCGTTCAGCCAGAAGGCCGTTTCTTCCAGAATTTGCCCTAGCCGCCTGAACCGCAATCCCTGAGCTAGGGATCGCTCGTGGACCCATCTCCACGTCCGGGCCAATCTCCGACTTTCTCGGTTCGATCGGATGGTTCCCGGGAAGCCAAACAGCGCCTCCCCTCACGCCAGCCGCACCGGATCCGCTTTCGAGATCTCGTCCAGGGCCTGCAGTGTCCGCAGCACCGCCGGCACGTCGTCCAGCGGCACCATGTTGGGGCCGTCGGAGGGGGCGCTCGCCGGGTCCTCGTGCGTTTCCATGAATACGCCGGCGACGCCGACGGCGACGGCCGCGCGCGCAAGCACCGGCACGAACTCCCGCTGGCCGCCGCTCGTGGTTCCCTGCCCGCCCGGCTGCTGCACCGAGTGCGTAGCGTCGAACACCACCGGGCAGCCGGTGCGTGCGGCCATGATCGGGAGGCCGCGCATGTCGGAGACCAAGGTGTTGTAGCCGAACGACACCCCGCGTTCGGTCAGCAGGCACTCAGGGTTGCCGCCTTCGTCCAGCTTGGCGGCGATGTTGTCGGCGTCCCACGGGGCCATGAACTGGCCCTTCTTGACGTTGACCGGCTTGCCCGTGGCGGCGGCCGCCAGCAGCAGGTCGGTCTGCCGGCACAGGAAGGCCGGGATCTGCAGCGCGTCCACGACCTCGGCCGCCGGGGCGCACTGCGCCGGCTCGTGCACGTCGGTCAGCACAGGCACGCCGATCTCGCGCTTCACCGCGGCCAGGACCTCCAGACCTGCCTCCAGCCCAACCCCGCGGTAGCTTTTCGCCGACGAGCGGTTTGCCTTGTCGAACGAGGATTTGTAAACGAGGCCGAAGCCGAGGTCCTCCGCGATCCGGCGCAGCCGTTCGGCTGTCTTCAGCGCATGATCCCGGTCCTGGATCGCGCACGGCCCCATGATCAGCGACAGCGGGCGGTCGTTCGCGAACGTGACGTCGCCGATCTGGACGCGGCGGGGCGCAACGCCTGGGGTTGGCTGGCGCGGCTCGGTCATGGCGGCGACGTCCTCTCAAGCGGCGCCGTCTCAACCGGCGCCGAACGTTACATCAGGCGCGACTGCTCGACCGCAGCGTGGATGAACGAGGTGAACAACGGGTGCGGGTCGAACGGCTTGGACTTCAGTTCCGGGTGGAACTGGACGCCGACGTACCAGGGGTGCGAAGGCACCTCGACTGTCTCGGGCAACTCGCCGTCGGGACTCATGCCGGCGAAATGCAGCCCGGCCTGCTCCAGCACCTCGCGGTAATTGACGTTGACCTCGTAGCGGTGGCGGTGGCGCTCGCTGATCTCTGAGGCACCGTAGATCTGCGCGATCCGGCTGCCCTGAGCGAGCTGGGCGGGATAGGCGCCCAGGCGCATCGTCCCGCCCTTGTCGCTGTCGGTGTCGCGGCGCTCCACCGTGTTGCCGCGGGTCCATTCGGTCAGCAGGCCAACGACCGGGTCGTCGCACGGGCCGAACTCGGTCGTCCCGGCGCTCTTGATCCCGGCCAGATTCCGCGCGGCCTCGATCACCGCCATCTGCATGCCGAAGCAGATGCCGAAGTAGGGAACCTGCCGCTCGCGCGCGAAGTGCGCGGCGGCGACCTTGCCTTCCGCGCCGCGTTCGCCGAACCCGCCGGGGACCAGGATGCCGTGCACGTCCTCCAGATAGGCGGGCGCGTCCTCCCGCTCGAACAGTTCGGCGTCCAGCCACTTGACCTTGACCCGGACGTTGTTGGCGATCCCGCCGTGGGTCAGGGCTTCGGCCAGCGACTTGTAGCTGTCGAGCAAGCTCGTGTACTTGCCGACCACGCCGATCGTGACTTCGCCGTCGGGATGGCGCACGCGCTCCATCACCCGATCCCAGGTCGACAGGTCCGGCGCCGGCGGCTCCATCTGGAAGTGGCGGCAGACCTCGTCGTCCAGGCCTTCGGCGTGATAGCTGCGCGGCACCGCGTAGATGCTGTCGACGTCGAGCGCCTGCACCACCGCTTCTTCCCGGATGTTGCAGAACAGCGCCATTTTACGCCGGGCGTCGCGGTCGATCGGCTGCTCGGCGCGGCAGACGATCATGTCGGGCTGGATGCCCACCCCCAGCAGTTCCTTGACCGAGTGCTGCGTGGGCTTGGTCTTCAGTTCGCCGGCGCTGGCGATATAGGGCACCAGCGTCAGGTGCACGAACATGCTGCGCTGGCGGCCCAACTCGTTGCCCAGCTGGCGGATCGCCTCCAGGAACGGCAGGCCCTCGATGTCGCCAACCGTGCCGCCGATCTCGCAGATCACGAAGTCCTCGTCGCCGACGTCAGCGTGGACGAACTCCTTGATCGCGTCGGTGACGTGGGGAATGACCTGAACGGTGGCGCCCAGATAGTCGCCGCGCCGCTCGCGCGACAGCACCTTCCAATAGATCTGCCCGGTCGTGACGTTGTCGCTGGTCCGCGAGGGGACGCCGGTAAAGCGCTCGTAATGCCCCAGGTCGAGGTCGGTCTCCGCCCCGTCGTCGGTGACGTAGACCTCGCCGTGCTGGTAGGGGCTCATCGTGCCCGGGTCGACGTTCAGATACGGGTCGAGCTTGCGCAGCCGGACCTTGTAGCCGCGCGACTGCAAGAGGGCGCCCAGCGCGGCCGAACACAGCCCTTTGCCGAGCGACGACACCACGCCGCCGGTGATGAAGATGAAACGCGTCATGAGCCGAACACTATGGGCACTTGGCCGGGAGCGGCAAGCATCGCCGCATGCCGCCGTCGCCGGACCGGATGAGAGATGGCGCGAGCCGCGCGCAAAGGCGCGGCGAGCCGCGGTTTCGGGCCAGGATCGGTGGGCCGGCTACTGCACCGGGACGGACGGTTCGCCGCCGCCGCTGGAGCCGCTGCCGTCGGTTCCGGAGGCGCCCGAGTCGCCGGCGCCCGCACCGTTGCCGGTGGTCGGCGCGGTTTGCTCGCTCTCCGGCACCTGATCGAGGATCGAGTCCGTCTCGCTCCCGGTCGAGGCGAAGATCGTCAGCAGGATCGAGGTGACCATGAAGGCCGCGGCGAGCACGGCCGTCGTGCGGGTCAGGGCGTTGGCAGTGCCGCGGCCGGTCAGGAAGCCCTGCAGGCCGGCGCCGCCGCCACCGCCACCGCCGCCGCCGATGCCAAGGCCGCCGCCTTCGCTCGGCTGCAGCAGGATCAGGATCACGAGCGCGATCGCGATCAGCAGGTGAATGACGAGGAGAACCGTGGTCATGACGTCCGCGTTCGTGTGGATTCTGGGAAACGGGCGCGCGTCTGTCCCCGGCACGCTCGGCAGGCCGCTTTCGAGACCCACCGGCCGCAGACGAACGCGCTGCCGCTATCTGGCGCGCAGGTCTAAAGCTTTCGGCGCCAGTTTTCCAGAGCCGGTTTCGATCAGCGTCATGAACGCGGGGGCCGCGTGACCTGCACCAGCGCCGCACGGGTCGCCGCGGGCGCGATATTCAGCCGGCCGCTTTGCCGATTTCCCAGAAGTCGTCCGGCTTCAAGCTGGCGCCGCCAACCAGGGCGCCGTCGACGTTCTCCGTGGCCATCAGCTCGCCCGCGTTCGCCGGCTTGACCGACCCACCGTAGAGGATCGGGACTTGCGCGCCGGCGGTGTCGCCGTAGGCCTTCTGCAGCCGCGCGCGGACATGGGCGTGCGCCTCGCGCACGTCCTCCGCCGTGGCGGTACGCCCGGTGCCGATCGCCCAGACGGGCTCGTAGGCGATCACGAGATCGCCCTCGCCCGCCGCCGGCAGCGATCCCTCGAGCTGGCGCGTCAGGACGTCCATCGCCTTGCCGGCGTCGCGCTCCGCCTGGGTCTCGCCGATGCACAGGATCGGCGTCATGCCGTGGGCGCGCGCGGCCTCCGCCTTCGCCTGCACGAGGTCGCTCGTCTCGCCGTGGTTCTGGCGACGCTCGGAGTGGCCGACGATGACGTGGCTGCAGCACAGGTCGCGCAGCATGGCCGGTGCGACGTCACCGGTGTGCGCGCCCTTTTCCTCGTAGTGGCAGTCCTGCGCGCCCAGCGTAACCGGACTGCCCGCGAGCTGCTCGGCCACCGCGTGCAGCAGGGTGAACGGCGGACAGACCAGCCAGTCCACGGCTGGCGCGTCACTGCCGCGCGCGCGCTCGGCGATCGTCTTGGCGAGCGCGGTGCCGTCCTCGCGCAGGCCATTCATCTTCCAGTTGCCGGCGATCAGCTTGCGCATCGCCCTCTCCTGTTCGTGTCTGTCGTGTCCAGGTGTGGCGAACCATCGCTCTGGTAGCACAGGGCCGCCGTGTCAGACCAGCGCCGCCAGGCTTTGGCGAGCCGCCCGCCTCGGCTACGCTGAGCGTATGACCGTCGAGTTCCTGATCACCGCCCTGATCGTCGTAGCCGTGCCTGGCGCGGGCGCGCTCTACACCGTCGCGACCGGGCTCGCCGCCGGGCGGCGCGCCAGCACGGTCGCGGCGTTCGGCTGCACGATCGCGATCCTGCCGCACATCGCAGCCGCGATCACCGGCCTGGCCGCCCTGCTGCACACCAGCGCCGTCGCCTTCCAGCTGCTGAAGTACGCCGGGATCGCGTATCTGCTCTACCTTGCCTGGCAGATGATCCGGGAACGCGGCGCGCTGCAGCTTTCGGCCGACGGCCCCGGCGCCGACCCGGGGCGCAGCGACAAGCGGATCGTCGGGCAGGCGATCCTGATCAACCTGCTGAACCCGAAGCTGTCGATCTTCTTCCTGGCGTTCCTGCCGCAGTTCGTCCCAGCCGGCGCCCACGACGCGCTGAGCCGGATGATCTTGCTGTCGGCCGCGTTTATGGGGCTGACCTTCGTAGTCTTCGCCCTCTACGGCGCGTTCGCGGCCGCGACGCGGCGTTACGTGCTCAGCCGGCCGCGGGTGATGGCCTGGCTGCGCCGCGGCATCGCGGCAGCGTTCGTGGGTCTGGGCGCGCGGCTGGCGCTCGCCGAACGCTAGGCCTTGGGGGTCGGCCGCGCCCGGGCCGTCGCAGCCGGGATTGCCGGTTGCCCCTAACCTTCCGGATTTCTAAGATGCGCCCGCTTTCGCTCACCCGGCGCGCCGCCCGACACCTAAGCGGGCCGGCGGCGCCGCACCATCGCTTATGCCACCATCGAGGGCCGCACTCCCCGTCATGCAGACCAGCCTCCGACGCACCGTCACCAAGGCCGTCACGATCGTCCTGTTCAGCCTTTTGATCGCGTCCTTCGCGCTCTGGGGCGTCGGCGACATCTTCCGCGACACCGGCCGCGGCCAGGCCGTCATCCAAGTCGGCGACCAGGAGGTCGGCCAGGCGGAATTTCAGCGCTCCTTCCAGCGCGAGTTCAACCGCGTGCGTCAGCAGATCGGCGGCCAGCTGGACATGCAGACCGCGCGCCAGTTGGGTCTGGTCGACCAGATCGTAAGGCAGACCGTAACCCGCCTGCTGTTCGACCAGAAGGCCCGCGACCTCGGGCTTGTGGTGAGCGACGAACAGGTGGTCGAGCGGATCCGCCAGCAGGAGTCCTTCCGCACCGCCGGCCAGTTCAACCGCCAGCTGTTCGAGCAGACGCTGCGACAGAGCGGCCTGTCGGAGGCCCGCTACGTCGAACTGCTGAAGAGCGACATCGACCGTCAGCATCTCGCGACCGCGGCCACGGGCGCGCTACAGGTGCCGGGCGCGATGGCGGAAGCCCTCTACCGCTACCGCAACGAGCGCCGGATCGCCGATTATCTCGTGGTGCGCAACGACAGCTTCCAGATCCAGGAACCCGATCGCGAGGCGCTGCAGCAATACTACGAGCAGAACAGCAGCCAGTTCATGGCGCCGGCCTACCGGTCGCTCACCGTGCTGCACCTCGACCCGCAAAAAATGATGGACGAGGTCGCGGTCAGCGAAGACGAGCTGCGCCAGGCGTTCGAAGAGAACAAGGACCGCTACGGCAGCCCGGAGACGCGCGTCCTGCGCCAGATCGTGCTGGACAGCGAAGACGAGGCGGAACAGGCCCGTGCCATGCTCTCGGAAGGCCGCAGCTTCGCCGCCGTGGCGGAGGAGCTCACTGGCCGCGCCCCGGCCGATTTGGGTGAAAACGGCCGCAGCGAACTGCTGGAGCCGCTGCGCGAAGCCGCGTTCAGCGCCGAGCAAGGCGCCGTGACCGAGCCGGTGCGGAGCCCGCTCGGCTGGCACCTGGTCAAGGTGGACGCGGTCAACGAGGGCAAGACGCCGAACTTCGAGGCGGTCAAGGACGAGCTGCGCGCCGACCTCGCGATGGACAAGGCCGTCGACAGTTTGGTCGATCTCGCCAATACGGTCGACGACCAGCTGGCGAGCGGCGCCTCGATCGCCGAGGCGGCTCAGCAGGTCGGCTTCGAGGTGCGTGAGATCGATCAGATCAGCCGTCAGGGCAACGCGCCCGACGGCGAACCGGTCGAGGGCATCCCGCAGTCGGGCGACTTCCTTGAGACCGCGTTTAACACCGAGCAAGGCCAGCAAAGCCTGCTGAAGGAGACCGACGAGGGCGGCTACTACGTGCTGCGCGTCGACGGCATCACGCCCGAACAGGTCCGGCCGTTCGAGCAGGTGCGCGATCAGGTGCTAAGTGCCTGGCGCGCCGATCAGCGCGCCCAGGAAGCGGAGAAGACGGCAGAGCACATCGCCGGCAAACTGTCCGAGGGCGCCACGCTGGCGCAGTTCGCCAGCGACCGCGGTCTGTCGGTGCAGACCACCCAGCCGCTGACCCGCGGGGACAACCGCCAGGCCAGCCCGGTCGGCCGCGCGTTGGCCGGTAAGCTGTTCGGGGTCGACGTCAACGGCGCGGTTACCGCCGGCGTGCAGGACGGCGTCGCGGTCGCACAGCTGAAGGAAGTCCAGGCGGCCGACCCGGCGGAAAATCCGGACGCGGTCGACCAGTTGCGGGCACAAGCCCGGCAGGGCCTGCGCTCCGACGTGCTGGCGGAGTTCGCCAACGCCCTCCGGAACCGGTACGACGTCCAGGTGAACCAGCAGCTGCTGGACCAGATCCTGAACCGCTCCTCTTAAACACGCGCGCGTCCGACCCATCGCGCGGACGCCACGGATGCCCGTTGCCATGCAGGTCACCCCAAACTTCGACCGGTTCGCCGCGCTGTACGACGCCGGCACGCCGCAGGTCGTGCACACCGCGATGGTGGCCGACCTGGAGACGCCGGTCTCCGCCTTCCTCAAGATCGCCGACGGGGAGCGCAACGCCTTTCTGTTCGAGAGTGTGGAAGGTGGCAGCCGGATCGGCCGCTA
>CAYRCO010000051.1:0-14618 GCA_964422775.1 uncultured Rhodovibrio sp. | reverse complement strand
GTGCAGCGCCGCCGGCCCGCCCAGCCGCGCCGCCCGGCGCGCCCGGGCGGACACGGGCCCGTCGATACGGCTCTCATAGGGGGCGTGATGGGCGCGCGTGCTCATCCGGCGAGTATGCGCGCGCGGCGGGTAGAAGTCAAGGAATATGTTCCTAGTCCTGCAGCCCATCAATCCCCTCGCCCTCGAGGGAGAGGGGACGCGCGGCGAGGCTGTGCCTCCACCCGAAGCCGAAGGGACGCGCCCGTCAGGGCGAAGGAGGGTGAGGGTTGGACTCCCGGGCCAAGCGCCGAGGAGTCCCACCCTCACCCTGGCCCTCTCCCCTCCTCGAGGGAGAGGGGACGCGCCGCGAGGCTGTGCCTCCACCCGAAGCCGAAGGGACGCCCGTCCCTACGCCGCTTCGCGCTGCCGGCGCACGATGTCCATGATCTGCTGGGCGGCTGCAGGGATGTTGGTGCCGGGGCCGTAGATCGCGGAGACGCCGTGGGAGATCAGGAAGTCGTAGTCCTGCGGCGGGATCACGCCGCCGCAGACCACGGCGATGTCGTCCGCGCCCTGCTTCTTCAACTCCTCCATCAGGCCCGGCACCAGGGTCTTGTGCCCGGCCGCCTGGGAGGAGATGCCGACGACGTGGACGTCGTTCTCGATCGCCTGCTGGGCGGCCTCCTGCGGGGTCTGGAACAGCGGGCCGACGTCGACGTCGAAGCCGATGTCGGCGAACGCGGTCGCGATCACCTTGGCGCCGCGGTCGTGGCCGTCCTGACCCATCTTGACCACCAGCATGCGCGGCCGCCGGCCCTCCTCGTCGGCGAAGCGGGCGACCTCCTGCTTGATCTTCTGGAACGCGTCGTCGCCTTCGTAGGCCTGACCGTAGACGCCGGAGATCGAGCGGGTGACCGCGCGGTGGCGGGTGAACACCGTCTCCAGCGCGTCCGACACCTCGCCCACGGTGGCGCGTGCGCGCATCGCCTCGATCGCGAGCGCCAGCAGGTTCGACCTGCCGTCGCGCGCACCCTCGGTGAGCGCGTCCAGCGCCGCCTTGACCTTGGCGTCGTCGCGCTCGGCGCGCAGCTTCTCGAGCTTCCTGGTCTGGTCGTTCAGGACCTTGGTGTTGTCGATGTCGCGGACCTCGATGTCCTCCGGCTCCTCGGGCCGGTACTTGTTGACGCCCACGATCACGTCCTCGCCGCGGTCGAGGCGGGCCTGCCGGCGGGCGGCGGATTCCTCGATCCGCATCTTCGGCATGCCGGCCTCGACGGCCTTGGTCATGCCGCCCTGTTGCTCGACCTCGTCGATCAGCTCCTGGGCCTTGTCGATCAGCTCCTGGGTCAGGCTCTCGACGTAGTAGCTGCCGGCCAGGGGATCGACGGTCGCGGTCACGCCGGTCTCGTGCTGCAGGATCAGCTGGGTGTTGCGCGCGATCCGGGCGGAGTGGTCGGTCGGCAGGCTGAGCGCCTCGTCCAGGGCGTTGGTGTGCAGCGACTGCGTGCCTCCGAGCACGGCCGCCAGCGCTTCGAAGGAGGTGCGGACGACGTTGTTGTAGGCGTCCTGCTCGGCGAGCGAGACGCCGGAGGTCTGGCAGTGGGTGCGCAGCGCCAGCGACTTCGGGTCCTGGGGCTCGAACTGGCCCATCAGGCGCGCCCACAGCGTGCGCGCGGCGCGCAGCTTGGCGACCTCCATGAAGAAGTTCATGCCGATGGCGAAGAAGAACGACAGGCGCGGCGCGAACTCGTCGACGTCGAGCCCGCGGGCGCGGGCGGTGCGCACGTACTCCAGCCCGTCGGCGAGCGTGAACGCCAGCTCCTGCACCGCCGTCGCCCCGGCCTCCTGCATGTGGTAGCCGGAGATCGAGATCGAGTTGTACTTCGGCATGTGCCGGGACGTGTACTCGATGATGTCGGCGACGATCCGCATCGAGGGCTCGGGCGGGTAGATGTAGGTGTTGCGGACCATGAACTCCTTGAGGATGTCGTTCTGGATGGTCCCGGACAGCTGGTCCTGGCTAACCCCCTGCTCCTCGGCGGCGACGATGTAGCCGGCCAGGACCGGCAGCACCGCGCCGTTCATGGTCATCGACACGCTCATTTTGTCGAGCGGCACCTGGTCGAACAGGATCTTCATGTCCTCGACCGAATCGATCGCCACGCCGGCCTTGCCGACGTCGCCGGTGACGCGCGGATGGTCGCTGTCGTAGCCGCGGTGGGTGGCGAGGTCGAAGGCGACCGACAGGCCCATCTGCCCGTTCGCGAGCGCCTTGCGGTAGAACGCGTTGGACTCCTCGGCCGTCGAGAAGCCGGCGTACTGGCGCAGCGTCCACGGCCGGTTGGTGTACATCGTGGCGCGGGGCCCGCGGGTGAACGGCGCGTAGCCCGGCATCGCGCCCAGGTGCTCGACCCCGGTCAGGTCGTCGGCGGTGTAGAGCGGCTTGACGTCGATGCCCTCGGGCGTGCGCCAGCTCAACTGCTCGGGATCCTTGCCCTTCAGCTCCTTCTTCGCCAGCTCCGCCCAGTCATCGCGCGTGCGCTTGGGAAAATCCGCCACGGGCCTCGCTCCTGTCCGCTTGCTCTCGCTTATGGTGCGCCGCGGCGGACTATAGCGGGGCGAGGCGGCGGGCGTCCATCCGGGCGGCCGGCGCCGGCAGCTGCCGGCCGTCGATCGTGCACCGACCGGCGCCGGCGCGGCACCCAGCGAGCAATGTAAAGCTGGCGAATTTAACCAAAAATTTTATGCGCTTCTTAAGCGAAAGGGCACAGCCTTTTCGCGCTTGGCTGCGCCCCGGACCGACCGGCCGGCAGCACGGCAAGCCTTCACGAACGGAATAGGTATGGGAGGGACGGGCATGCAGTCAGCTTTTCGGAGAACGGGGATCGGCGCCCTGGCGGCGGCCGCACTGGGGCTCCTCACCGGCCCGGCAGCCGCGGAGCCGGGCGTGACAGCCGACAAAATCGTGTTCGGCCAGTCGGCGGCGTTCGAAGGCCCGGCCGCGGCGCTGGGCACGGGCATGCGCGCCGGCCTGCTGGCCGCCTTCGCGGAAGCCAACGCCGCCGGCGGGGTCAAGGGACGCAAGCTGGAGCTGATCGCCTATGACGACGGGTACGAGCCGGACAAAGCGATCGCCAACACCAACAAGCTGATCCGGGAGGACCAGGTCTTCGCCCTGATCGGCGAAGTCGGAACGCCGACCTCCAAGGCGGTGCAGCCGATCGCCACCGACGCGAGCGTCCCCTTCATCGGCCCGTTCACGGGCGCGGGCTTCCTGCGCGATCCCGAGCTGAAGAACGTGATCAACGTGCGCGAGACCTATGCCCAAGAGACCGAGGCGTGGATCCGGCACCTGACCGGCGATCTCGGCTACGATCGGATCGCGATCCTCTACCAGGACGATTCGTTCGGCCGTGTCGGGCTGGCGGGCGTTCAAAAGGCCCTCGACAAGCGCGGGCTCCAGCTGGCCGCCGAGGGCACCTACAAGCGCAACACTACGGCCGTGAAATCCGCGCTGCTGGAAATCCGCAAGGCGGACCCGCAGGCCGTCGTAATGGTCGGCGCCTACGAGCCGTGCGCCGAGTTCATCAAGCTGGGCAAGCGCATCGGCCTGGATACCACCTACGTCAACATCTCCTTCGTCGGCTCCAAGGCGCTCGCCGCCGCCCTCGGCGAGGCGGGCGAGGGGGTCGTTGTGACCCAGGTAGTGCCGTTCCCGTGGGACAAGTCGATCCCGGTGGTCGCGGACTACCAGCAGGCGCTGAGCGCCCACGACGCCAGCGCGCAGTACGGCTTCGTCTCGCTGGAGGGCTACATCGTCGGACGACTGGCCGTCGAGGCGCTGCGGCAGATCGACGGGGAGCCGACGCGCCAGGCGCTGCTCGATGCGGTGTTCCGCACGGGCACCTTCGACCTGGGCGGCATGCAACTGACCTACGGCCCGGGCGACAACCAGGGCATGGACCAGGTCTTCCTGACCCAGATCCAGGCCGACGGCACGTTCGAGTCCGTCGACCGCCTAACCGGAAGCGGCAGTTAGCAGCACGGCGACGCGCAGGCGGCCGGCTCCCCCGCGGAGCCAGCCGCCCGACGGTGAGACGTGCAGGGGAGACTTGATCCGATGACGAGCGTGCGGGGAGTGCACAGGCCATGAGCCAGAAATTGCAGGACGGGCATGACGGGCGGGGCGGCAGCATCAAGGCGCGCCTCTACATCGCGTTTGGCGGGGTCGCGGCGCTGACGCTGGTCGCCGGGGCGGCGGCCTGGGTATCGTATACCAACGTCCAGACCACCTTTGCCGACATGATGCGCCAGGATGTGCCGGCGATGACGACGGCGCTTGAACTGGCAGCTGAAAGCGCCGCGCTGTCGGCCGCCGCGCCGGCGTTGGCCGGCGCGGAGAGCCCGGCGGAAAGAGCGCAGACGAACGCCGCGCTTGAGACGCGCAGCCAGCGCCTCGACGGGCTGATCGCCCGCCTTGGCGACGGCGGCGCGGCCGAGGCGGAGATCACCGCCATCCAGGAGAAGGCGCGGCAGCTGCGAAGCCAACTGGCCGACCTGGACGGCGCGGTCGGCACCCAGCTCGCCACGGAAGCGCAACTCGACAAGCAGGTCGCCGCCGTGCGCGCGGCTCATACCGAACTGCTCGACAGGGTCGTGCCCCGGATCGACGACGCGAACTTCGAACTGATCCTGGGCACCGAGGATGCCAGCGCCACCAGTGCGGAGGCGATGAACGAGGTGCTGGTCCGCGGGGTGGGCAAGCTGCGCGATCTGCTGTCGCTGCGCGCCGACACGAACCGCGTAATGGCGATCCTGACCGAGGCCGGCAGCGTGGACAATCCGGCGCGGCTGGGCGCCCTCGAGATGAACGCGGAAGAGCCGCTCCAGCGGATCGAAACCGCGCTCGCGAGCGTGCCCGACGACAACGACGGCAACCGCGTTCGCATGCCGGCCCAGATGCTGGTTTCCTATGCCGTGGGCGATGGCAGCATCATGGCGGCGCGGCGCGCCGAGCTGGCCGGCGAACCCGGCGCGGCCCAGGAGCTCGCCAAGCGCTTCGACAGTGCCGGGAGCATGCACCAGCAACTGCTGGACGCGCTCGCCCCCATCATCGACGCGGCGAGCGCCCAACTGGTCGAGGAGGTCGACCGGCTGGCCGAGCAGAACGGCGCGCGGATCAGCGAGTTGATGAACACCGAGATGGCCGCCCTGCGTGCCAATCTGGAAATCCAATCGCTCGCCAACCACGCCGCTGGCCTGCTGGCGACGGCCGCCAACGTGGGCGCGATCGAACGCATCCAGCCGCTGCGCGAGGAATACGTCGCGGATGTCGGCAAGCTGCAGAACAAGCTCGCCGACCTTGGCGGCAAGGAGGCCGCCCCGGAGGTGGCGACGGCCGTCGCCGGGCTGGTCGGCTTCGGCGCGGGGTCGAACAACCTGTTCGATCAGCGCGTGCGTCTTTTGGAAGCGCAGGACGCCGCGGCGGCGACGCTGACTGAGACGCGCAGCTTGAGCGAGGCGCTCTCCCAGGACGTGGGCGGGCTGGTCGAGGCAGCCCGCCAGCGCCTGGACAGCGGGACGGCAAGCGTCGATGCCGCGTTCCTCCAGGGCAAAGGCTGGCTGGGCGGCATCTCCGCGGCCAGCGTCCTGATCGCGGGACTGGTCGCGTGGCTTTATGTCGGCCGCAACGTCGGCCGCCGGCTGGCCGGCCTGACCGCCTCCACCCGCGCCGTGGCGGACGGCCGGCTCGACGCCGAGATCGATACCGGCGGCCGCGACGAGATCGCCCAGATGGCCTCGGCGCTGCTGGTCTTCCGCGACGGGCTGGCCGAAGCCAAGGCGGCGAACGAGCGCGCCGAAGCGGCCCGTGAGCAGGGCGAACGCGAGCGGCGCGAAGCGATGCTGGAACTGGCCCGCAACTTCGAGGAATCGGTCAGTGGGGTGGTCCAGCAGGTGTCGCACTCGGCCGAGAGCCTGCACACGACCGCCCAGCGGATGGCCGCGACGGCGGACCAGACCAGCCGGCAGTCGGACACCGCGACCCAGGCGACCGACACCGCGTCCGCGAACGTCCAGACCGTCGCCAGCGCGGCGGAGGAGCTCGCCGGCTCGATCTCGGAGGTCAGCCGGCAGGTCAGTCAGTCGAACGACGTCGCCGGCAAGGCTGCCGACCGGGCCAAGCGTACCGACGAAACGGTACGCGGGCTGCAGGCGGCCGCGCAGAAGATCGGCGATGTGGTCGACCTGATCCGCGACATCGCCGAACAGACCAATCTGCTGGCGCTCAACGCGACGATCGAAGCGGCCCGCGCGGGCGAGGCCGGCAAGGGCTTCGCCGTGGTTGCCCAGGAGGTCAAGCAGCTGGCGACCCAGACGTCCAAGGCGACCGAGGATATCTCAAGCCAGATCGCCAGCATGCAGCAGGTCACCGGCGAAACCGTCACCGCGATCGGCGAGATCGTCGAGACGATCGAGGAGATCAACGAGATCGCCGGCACGATCGCGGCAGCGGTGGAGGAGCAGTCCGCAGCCACGCGCGAGATCGCCACGAACGCCCAGAAGGCGGCCGGCGGGACCGAGGAGGTCACGCGCAACATCGCCGGGGTGAACGCGGCTGCCGGCGAGACCGGGTCGGCGGCCAAGCAGATGCTGGAATCCGCCGGCGAACTGGGCGACGTCTCCGGTAGCCTGACGGCGGAAGTCGACCGTTTCCTGAGCCACGTCCGCGCGGCTTAAGGCGCAACCGGCTCGGGAAGGCCGTCGGGCAGGGTGAGCGCATCTTGCCCGCTCTGGGTCGAGCTTTCGGGGGGTTGCCCGCAAACAACCTGGGGCTTGAAGGCGGCAACGGCCTTCAAGCCCCAATTTGCTGGACCATTCTGACACAGACGGCGGACACTCTCGCGCAGCACTGGGTCGACGGCGGTCTTGAGCAAAATCGATGAAAGCCGAACCGGCTTTCGTCTTGAGTTTTGCTCTAACTTGTTGAAGAGCGGGCAAGATTCAGCTGAAACGTGATTCCACGTTGGAGCATCTTGCCCTAAACCGGTGCGCGCATCCGCAGCGTAACGGTGGTGCCGGCGCCGAGCGCGCTGTCGATCACCATGCGTCCGCCCATCTCCTCGACCAACCGCTTGACCAGGGCGAGGCCGATGCCGGTGCCGCCGCCGTGATCCGAGGCGATCCAGGAGCGCTGGTCGACGGTGTAGTACGGCTCGGTGATCCGCGGCACCTCTTCCGCCGGGATGCCGGGCCCTGCGTCGGCGACCTCGAGCATGCAGGCGCCGCCGTCGCGCCAGGCGGCGATCCGGATCGCCGCGCCGGGGGCGTACTTGGCGGCGTTACCGATCAGGTTGACCAGGACCTGCTTGAACGCCCGGGGATCGCCGCGCGCCGCCACGTCCTGGCCGATCTCCACGGTCAAACGGTTGTCGTCGACCATGCCGAGCACGACCAGCGCCTGCTGCACGACCGGCGCAACCGGCACCTGGTCCTGCGCCAGGTCGCGCGCCCCGGCATCCAGCTTGGAGAGGTCGAGCACGTCCTCGATCAGGTCGAGCAGGTATTTGCCGCTGGCATGGATATCCTCGATATAGCCCTTGTACTTGTTGTTGCCGATCGGCCCCAGCATCTCCGCCTGCATCATCTCGGAATAGCCGAGCACGGCGTTGAGCGGGGTGCGCAACTCGTGGCTCATGTTTGCCAGGAAGGCGGATTTGGCCTGGCTGGAGGCCTGCGCCTGCTCCTTGGCGCGGTGCAGCTCCGCTTCGCGCCGGCGGAACTCGCTGACGTCCTCGATGATGCAGTAGAAGCCGGCGACCGTCCCGTCGACGTCGATATCGGGGACGTAGGTCGCCTGAACCGCCCGTTGCCGGCCGTCCCAGTAATCGCGCAGCGCCTCGGCCCGGACCCGCTCGCCGGCGAGGGCGCGCGCCGCCTGCTCCGACACCTGGGCCCAGCTGTCCTCGGAGAACACGCTGCGCATCGGCTGGCCCAGCAGCGCGCCGCGCGCGACTCCCAGGAACGCGTCGTGGCTGGCGTTGGTGTAGCCGAAGCGGAGATTCCGGTCGACGTAGCTGACGAACACCGGCAGCACCTCGGCGAGTGTGCGGAAGTGGCGTTCGCTGCGGCGCAGCGCCGTTTCCCGGCTGTCGCGCTCGATCAGGTTCGCCAAGGTGTGCGCCGCCTCATCGACGAACGCGACCTTGCTGGGCTCGGCCGTGGTCGGCCGGTCGAAAAACAGGGCCAGCACGCCGTGTTGTCGGCCGTCGAAGCCGCTGATCGGCTCCGCCCAGCAATCCACCAGACCGCCCAGCCGTCCGGCGGCCGCCGACGCCGCCCAGAAGGGGTCCGCGGCAAGGTCGGCTGCGACCGCGCGCCGTCCTTGACCGGCCAGGCCGAGCAGGCCGCCGGTTTCGCCCAGCGGCACGTGATCGAGCAGGGTGCGGACCGCTTCCGGCAGGCTGGCCGCCGCGCAGCAGCGCAGGCCGGCGCCGTCCGGCTCCGGCAGCAGCACCGCCACGCGCGCATTGATGAAGGCCGACTGCAGCGCCGCAGCAACGTCCGGCAGGGTCGTCCTCAAATCGTCGCCGTCGAGCGTGTGGCGCAGGCCGACCTCGCGCGCGGCATGCAGTCCGGCGTCCCGCTTGCTTTCGGTGACGTCGCGCTGGATCGCGATAAATTGGGTCAACTCTCCACTTTGATCGCACACTGGCTGCAGGTCGATCTCCACCCAATAAGGCCGGCCGTCGCGGTGGTAGTTCACGATCTCGAGACGGATCGGGCGCCGGTCGGCGATCGCGGCCGCCAGGGCGGCGACCGCGGCCGGATCGGTCGACGGGCCCTGAAGGACATCGCCCGGGCGTTTGCCGACCAGTTGCGACAGCCCGTAGCCGCTCAGCCGCTCGAAGCCGGCGTTCACCCATTCGACGCGGCCCTGGGTGTCGGTAATGATCACGCCGTTATCGGTGCGCTCGGCGACCAGGGCGAGTTTACGGCTGTCCGAACGTTCGCGCGCCAATTCGTCGCTGAGGGCATAGCGGTCGCTGATATCCAGGGCGATCCCGACGACCCGGTTGGCGCGACCGGCCGCATCGCGCACGAACTGCCCGCGGCTGTGCACCCACTGCGGGCCGCGCTTCGTCAAGAGCCGGAACTCATGGTCGAACGCGGCAATCTCGCCGTCGCGCACCTTGGCCAGCACGTCCGCCGTGCCGACCCGATCGTCCGGATGCACGTAGCGGTTCGTGAACGCCCGTCCGGTGGTCGACGCGTCCGGCGCGCCCAGCCGCTCGGCCAGGATGGGGGAGAACTCGATCCGGTCGTTGTCGATCCGCCAGTTCCACCAGTAGGCGCCGATTCCCTCCGCGACCCGGGCCATCTGATGCAGCCGCACGTCGCTGTGCACGGCACTGGCGACCTCGTGGGTGATGTCGATGTGGGTGACGACCGCGCCCTCGACGCCTGCGTCGCCGTCGATCGGCCGGACATCGCAGCGGTACCAGCGCTCGACGTCCGGGCCGTGGCAGGGATAGGTCAGGTCGAACTGCCCGTGCGCGCCGTCCAGAACACCGCGGATTCCGTCGGCCACACGGTGCGCCTCGACGGCCAGTTCCGGCCAATCTGGCGTGACATAGTGCAGGTAGTTGCGCCCGACGTCGCCCGTGTCGCGGCGGCCGTTATCCCGACCGAAGCGCTCCCAAACCGCGTTGACCGCGACGATCACGCCATCGGAATCGAGCACGGCCGTGGATCCAGGAAAGGCGTCCACCACCGCCGCAGCGGCCATGAGCCGGCCCGAAGTACTCATAGCGGCCTGTCCCGTGAACCGGGCCACCTGCGGCATCTCTGACAATCCCTTCCCTGCGCCCGTCCGTCGACCCGCCGACCTGCGCTGCACACGGCGACCCGCTTCAGCCAGTTTCGTGAGAAAAAACGTAAGATACGCTTAACAATGATGGAGCGGTACCCCTATTTTGAAGGCCGGGGCGGGCAAATACGCCGTAATGCGCGAACCTGGTTCCGCACATTGCACGCGGCGGGCGCGCGATCCTAACATGTCATGGTGCATCAGCCGCACGGTGACGTCCGCATGCCGGACGTCACCGATGGGCGCCCCCGTGGCGGCCGGGCGCGGTCCGCCTACTGGCGCGCATGGCGCATCAAAACGGCGTAATCGACGACCTCCAGCGCGCGCGCACTGGTCGCTTCCGGAACGATCGGCGGAGCCACGCCGGCCTGCATCGCTTCCAGCCAGCGCGCCGCGCACAGGCACCAGCGGTCGCCCGGTTTCAGCCCGTCGAAGCCGAACTCCGGGCGCGGCGTGGCGAGGTCGTTGCCCTGCCGCGCGGTGAAGTCGAGGAATTCTTCCGTCACGACCGCGCAGACCGAGTGGTTGCCGTGGTCCATCGGATGCGGCGTGCAGCAGCCGTCGCGCAGGAAGCCGGTCATCGGGTCGGTCGAACAGGTGGCGAGCGCGCCGCCCAGGATGTTTTTGGCCTGCGGCCCGGCCGGGGTGCCGTCGTCGGGCATGGACTCCTCCGCCCTGGAAAGGGTGGTCAGTTACCATTCGCAAGATCGACCGCGGCGGCGGCGCCGTCAACGCACCGCTCGCCAGCGCCCGCGGGAACGGTTTACGGTTGCCGGGCGCCGTCGCCCCGACCATCGACGCGAGCAGTGCAGCGATGCCAGCCGTTCTTACCCCTGCCCGGCTGAGCCAGACGGCCCTGTACCGCATTCTGGTCCTGTCGCTGGTCGGGGTCGCGGTCGGGACCGGCGCCTCGCTCGCGGCGATCGGGTTCGTGGAGGCGCTGACCTGGCTGAACGATCTGCTGCTGGTCTCCCCCTACGCGCGGATCCAGTACGAAACCCAGCCCGGCCTGGTCACCGCCGCGACCGTTCTGGTGCCGGGACTGGGCGGTCTGCTGGTCGGTCTGCTGGTGCGCTACGGCGTGGCCGAACGCCGCGGCCTGGCCCCGCCGGACACGATCTACGCAGTGCAGACGCGCACCCGTCCGCCGTCGCTCAAAAGCGGGCTGGCATCGACCGCGGCGGCGCTGGTCTCGCTCGGCGCGGGCGCGTCGGTCGGGCAGTACGGCCCGCTTGTGCACCTGGGCGCGATGCTGGGCAATCTGGCGGCACGGCTGAACCTGGGCGTGCGCAACCTGCAGCCGGTCGCGCTTGCCTGCGGGGTGGCTGCGGCGATCTCGACCGCGTTCAACGCCCCGATCGCGGGGCTGGTGTTCGCCCACGAGGTGATCCTGCGGCACTATTCGCTGCGCGCCTTCGCGCCGGTGACGGTGGCGTCCGCGACCGGCTACGTGTTCGCCAACGTGATCTTCGAACGCCCGGCACTGTTCCTGGTCAGCTTCGAGGGCGTGCCGCACTCCTACGAATTCGTGCTGTTCGCCCTGGTCGGGGTGGCGAGCGCGCTGCTCGCCTGCGCGTTCATGGCGCTCGTCCTGTGGGCCGGCCGGCAGGCCGCGCGCACGCCGCTTCCCCAGGCCATCCGACCGATGGCGGCCGGGCTCGCGCTCGGGCTGTTCGCGCTGCAGGTGCCGGAGGTGCTGGGGATCGGACAGGAGACGCTGCGCTTCGCCACCATCGACGGCGCGTTCGACCCGGGCGAACTGGCGCTCCTGGTCGCGGCCAAACTGGCGGCGACCGTGCTGTGCGTGGCGTTCGGCTTCGTCGGCGGCGTGTTTTCCCCGGCACTTCTGATCGGCATCCTGTTCGGCGCGCTGTGCGGCACCCTGGTGCCGCTGATCCCGCTCGGGATCGAGAGCAGCGGCGTCGTTGTGTACGCGATCTGCGGCATGATGGCGGTGACCAGCCCGGTGATCGGCGCGCCGCTTACGACCATCCTGATCGTATTCGAGCTGACCCGGAACTACGACCTGACGATCGCGGCGATGGTGGCGGTGGTGTTCTCCAACCTGGTCGCCTACCGGATCTTCGGTCGCTCGCTGTTCGACGCGCAATTGAAGGCGCGCGGGTTCGACCTGTCGCTGGGCCGCGACAAGGCGATCCTGGAGAGCCGGCGGGTGGTCGATTACCTGAGCCAGGCCGCGAGCGTGCTGCCGCCGACGGCCGGGGTGGCGGACCTCCAGGCCGAACTGGCCCGCGCCGACCGGTCGGAAGCTGCGATCGTCGACGAAGGCGGCCGGTACCTCGGAACGGTCCGGCTGCAGGACGCGACCGGCCGCGACCCCGCAACGCCGATCCGCGAGCTGGCCGAACGCGCGGCCACGATCTTCGATCCCGACACCAGCGTCTGGGCGGCGATCCAGGCGCTGCCCGGCTTCGTCGGCGAGGCGGTCCCGCTGCTCGACGCTGAGGGCCGCTTCCTGGGCGTGGTGCCGGAAGAAGCCGTGATCCGCGCCTACCTCGACGCCACCAACGAACTCCGGACGGAAGAGAATGAAGCGGCTTAGGGCGGTGTTGCTGTCGGTCAGGCGTGCGCGGTCCATCCCCTCTCCCTCGAGGAGAGAGGGAGGGGCCCGCGCGGCGCAGCCGCATGGGAGGGTGAGGGTGCGACTCCCGGGCGTGCGCCAAGGAGTCCCCCCCTCACCCTGGCCCTCTCCCCTCAAGGGAGGGGGGACCCGCTGGCCGGCCCCGCTCGCACTCGCCGCCGCCCTGCTGCTGTTTCCACCCCCCGCCCACGCCCAGGACGGGCGCACGCTCACCGTGGTCACCTGGGGCGGCGCTTACGAGCGCAGCCAGTGGGAGGCCTATTTCGAGCCGTTCGAGGCGCTGACCGGGGTCGAGGTGGAGACCGTGCGCTACGACGGCAGCCTTCAGGGGCTGCGCGATCAACTGGCTGACGGCGATACCGGCTGGGACGTGATCGACCTGATCCGGGCGGACGCCGTGCGCGCCTGCGACGAAGGCCTGCTGCAAGAGATCGACCCGGCGATCCTGCAGCCGGCCCCTGACGGCACGCCGGCCGAGGACGACTTCCTGGATGGCGCGATCCGGCCCTGCTCGATCACCCAGCTCGTGTTCTCCACCGTGATCGCCTACGACAACCGCGCCTTTCCGGGCGAAAAGCCGCGGCGGATCCAGGACTTCTTCGATACCGAGCGCTTCCCCGGCAAGCGGGCGTTGCGCAAGGCGCCGGTGGGGCTGTTCGAATGGGCCCTGATGGCCTACGGCGTGCCGCGTCAGCAGCTCTACGACCTGCTGTCGACCGACCGCGGCTTCGACCTTGCGCTTCGGAAACTCGACGAGATCCGCGACGACCTCGTCTGGTGGCAGGGCGGTCAGGAGCCGGTCGAGCTGCTGCGAGAGGGCGAGGTCGCGATGGCGAGCGGCTACAACGGCCGCTTCTTCCATGCCCGCGCGATCGAAGGCGCGCCGATCTCGGTGATCTGGGACGGCCAGTTGCTGGACTACAACGCCTGGGCAATCCCCAAGGGCGCGGACGATGGCGACCTCGCCCGCCGGTTCATCGCCTTCGCCACTCAGACCGAGCGGCTGGCGGAGCAGGCGAACCGGATCTCCTACGGTCCGGCACGGCACTCGGCGCAGCGCCGGGTCGGCCTGCATGTGCGCGCGGGCGTGCCGATGCGCCCCCACCTGCCCACGGCCGAGCGGCACATGGAAAGCGCGATCGCCCGCGACCACAGCTGGTACGCCCAGACGGTCGACCTGCGCGCGAGACGCTTCCGGCAATGGCTGTCCCGCACCGAGCCGGCGACCGCGGCGGATTAGGGCTGGATGCTGGCGCGCCGCCGCACGTCTCAGCATCGTGTCCGCGCGTCAGGTAGTCAGCCTGAGATTTACGATGCGAGCAGATCCGGCTTTCATCGCTTTCGCTCTCCGGTCAGGTGCTGGAACTTGGAACCGGGTTCAGCAGCTTGCCGCTTCGCGCGCTTTCCCGGAGCGGTATTCAGCCCGCGGCGCGCTTCAGGTTACCCATCCGTCGCGCCGCGAGGTCATCCGTCCCACATCTCGCGCGTCGCGGGCGCGTCGCTGCTGGTGTTTTCGTAATACTTATATTCTCTTTTCACGAGTTTGGACCTTTTAATTCTTCGTAAAGATTGGAAGAAACGACCGGACAAGAACTGGCATATTGCAAATTTTTGTTATTTTCCAAGAGACCTTATGATAAGTTGAATTTCACTGCTGGTTCTGCGCGCATTCAACTTTTGTGCGCCTACGAAGAGGCGCTGTCGGGTCATGGCGATGGGTACCGCAAGGTTGGAACAGGACATCCGCAACGACCGCTTGGCCGCGACGCTTCGGGTTTGGCGCAAGCTATGCGGCACCCGCTTCGCCCCGAAGCGCCAGGAAATCGACCCGGCCGAATTCCGCCAGATGCTGGGGCAGCTCGCGCTGGTCGACGTGATAGCGGGTGAAACCGGCGCGGCGCGGTACCGCTACCGCCTGATGGGGACGCGTCTGGCCGCCCACGACGCCGTCGATCTGACCGGAAAACGGCTGTCCGATCTCCCGAACGCCGAACAGCGGGCGGTCGTGCAGGCGGCCTTCGATGAAGCGCTAGAAACCGGCCGTCCGGTCTACCGGGAGGACGTCCGTCAGGACGGCGACCGGCGGAACACCTACGCCCGCCTGGTCCTGCCGCTGTCGAACGACGGCCAGACGGTGACCGGGCTGCTGCTGGGCCGAGTCGTCCTTAG
>CAYRCO010000050.1:12600-14700 GCA_964422775.1 uncultured Rhodovibrio sp. | reverse complement strand
GCGGGTTGATCTGGTCGGGGTCCCCGCCCAAGCCGGCCACCGCGTCGCGCATCGCCGCGAGGTCGACCACCGCGGGCACGCCGGTGAAGTCCTGCATCAGCACGCGCGCCGGGCGGTAGGCGATTTCCCGGTCGGACTTGCGGTCGGTCACCCACTCGCTCATCGCCTTGGCGTCGTCGGTCACCACCGTGCCGCCGTCCTCGTGGCGGAGCATGTTCTCCAGCAGCACCTTGAGCGAGAACGGCAGGCGCGACACGTCGCCCAGGCCGTTCGCCTCCGCCTCGGGAATGGAGAAGTAATCGTACTCCTGGCCGTCGACGGTCAGGGTGCGGCGGGTTTTGAGACTATCCTGTCCAGCCAAGGTCTCGTCCTTCTCGTAGCGTCGCGTGCGTCTGCGCCTGATCGGGCGCGGCCGGGGCCTGCATCGCGTGGCCCCGCTTCGGCGGCACGGCCGTTGGGATCGAACGGGGCGGGCGCACCAGTTTCGTGTGAGGTGGCGGGCGACCTGCCGGGGCGGCAGGCGGCCGGCTCGCGCCCCACCTTAGCCATATGCGCCCACCTGTCCAGCGTGGACACCCCCGACCCGCCGGTTCTTGGGGGGTGAACGGGCGCCTACCGGGGAGCGGCAGGACGGGGCGATGGACGCCCCCGGTGCGCCTGCGGCACCCTGCGGGTCCGGACGCAGTCCAGCTCCGCCAACTTCAAGAGGCCGCGCCCCATGTCCGCCCCTGCGAGCGACCGCCCGTACTACGACGACCTGGAGACCCGCGACGCCGACACCCGGGCCCGCGACCTGGCCGAGGCGCTGCCCAAGCAGATCGCCCACGCCCAGCAGAACGCCCGGGCCTACGCCGAGCTGCTGGCCGACGTCGATCCGCGCAGCGTCACCGACCGCGCGGCCTTGGCCAAACTGCCGGTCACCCGCAAGCAGGACGTGATCGACCGGCAGGGGCCGCAGGCGCCGCTGGGCGGCTACAACGCCAGCGACATCGAGGCGATGGCGCGGCTGTTCGCTTCCCCCGGTCCGGTCTACGAGCCCCAGGGCATCCGCCCGGACCACTGGCGGATGGCGCGCGGCCTGCACGCCGCCGGCTTCCACTGCGGCACGTTGGTGCACAACAGCTTCGCCTATCACCTGACCCCGGGCGGCTGGATCTTCGATTCCGGGGCGCGCGCGCTCGGCTGCCCGGTGATCCCGGCGGGCACCGGCAACAGCGAGCAGCAGGCAGCCGCGATCCATACCCTGCGCCCGGCCGCCTTCACCGGCACGCCCGACTACCTCAAGGTGCTGCTCGACAAGGCCGACGAACTCGGCCTCGACGCGTCCTCGATTCACAGGGCGATGGTCTCCGGCGGGCCGCTGTTCCCGTCCCTGCGCCAGGAGTACGCCGATCGCGGGGTGATGGTGCGGCAGTGCTACGCCACCGCCGACCTCGGCCTGGTCGCCTACGAGACCAGCGCCCCCGACGGGTCGCCCAACCCAGGCATGGTGGTCGACGAGGGCGCGATCGTGGAGATCGTGCGCCCGGGCACCGGCGACCCCGTGCCCGACGGCGAGGTCGGGGAGATCGTGGTCACCGTGTTCAACCCGGATTACCCGCTGATCCGGTTTGCCACCGGCGACATGTCTGCGGTGATGACCGAGCCCAGCCCGTGCGGGCGCACCAACACCCGGATCAAGGGCTGGATGGGCCGGGCCGACCAGACCGCCAAGGTCAAGGGCCTGTTCGTGCATCCCCAGCAGATCGCCCGCGTCACCGAACGCCACCCGGAGATCCGGAAGGCGCGCGCCCAGATCGCCCGGGAGAACGAGCAGGACGTGCTCACCCTGGTCTGCGAGGTCGCCGGCGGCGACCGGTCGCTGGCGGAAGGTATCGCGACCAGCCTGCGCGAGGCGACCCAGCTGAAGGGCACGGTCGCCTTCGTCGAACCCGGCGAACTGCCCAATGACGGCATCGTGATCGACGACCAGCGGGAGAGCCCGGCGGGGTAGCGGGCGGTGGCGGCGGCCATGACCACGCGCCGTCGAAAACCTGCGGCGACGTGCGCGCCAGAGCTTCCGCATCCGTCAGTGACCCTTCGACCCAGTGACCCTTCGAC
>CAYRCO010000050.1:0-12500 GCA_964422775.1 uncultured Rhodovibrio sp. | reverse complement strand
GCGCGCCAGAGCTTCCGCATCCGTCAGTGACCCTTCGACCCAGTGACCCTTCGACACGGCCGGCCGCGCCAGCCTGCTCAGGATCAAGGTACCGGTCTTTCAACAACATATGCCGGCTTCCTGCTGAGCGGCCGACCGCAGATCGGCGTGTCGATGCACGGCCGACGGGTATCGCCGAACCCGGGTACAGCGGTATTGCAGCGGCGAAGAGCCCGGCACCCGGCGTCGGGACGCGCTCGGCCCGCCTCCTCACCCAACGGTGAACGGCGTTGAGTGGCGTGCGGCGGCGGTACGGGCTAGCGTGCCCAGCATGACCCGTCGCGTTCTTCTGTTCGTCCTTGCCGCGCTGACGCTGCCGCTGGCCCGACCGGCGGCGGGCGAGGACGCGCGGCCGGTGGTGGTCGAGCTGTTCACCAGCCAGGGCTGCAGTTCCTGCCCGCCGGCGGACCGCCTGCTGGGCGAGATCAAGGACCGGCCTGGCGTGATCGCGCTGTCCCTGCACGTCGACTACTGGGATTACATCGGCTGGGAGGATCCCTACGGCAAAACCCGGCATACCGACCGGCAGCAAGCCTACAAGCGCGAGCTCGGGCTGGATTACGTCTACACCCCGCAGATCGTGGTCGACGGCCGCCTGCAGGCGGTCGGCTCCCGGCGGGAGGCGGTGCTGGAGCGGATCGCGCAAGCCCGGGCCGCCCCGCCCGCCGTGCGACCCCAGCTGAAGGACGGTCGGGCGCTGATCCCAGCGGCATCGGTCGGGGGCGAGGCCCGGGTCTGGCTGGTCACCTTCGACGCGCAGCACAGCACCCAGGTGGCGGCCGGCGAGAACGCCGGCGACCGGCTGGTCAATCACAACGTGGTGCGGGACTGGCAGGAGCTGGGCGCCTACACGGGCAAGCGCCGGGAGATCGCCCTTGACCTCGGGCCGGCGCGCGCGGCCGGGCGCAGCGGCTGCGCCCTGTTGGTGCAGCGCGCGGGCACCGGCGAGAACACCGGCGAGATCTTGGGCGCGGCGATGCTGCGCTTCGACGGCTCCTAAGCGCCACGGCGCGCTCATCCGGCGTCATCAAGGTCGCGGTAGGCGCGGCCGTGGTGGTCGCCGTCAGGATGCGTCGAGGCGCAGCCTCAATCCGCCACCGTCTCGCCCGGATAGACGCCGTAGAAGGCGTCGCGGCGCATCCAGCCGGTGTGGCCGTCGACGCTGAGCCGGCACCAGCGGCTTTCGCAGCGCCGCAGATCTGCGATCACGCCCGGCTGCAACATGGCGACCGGGCGTGCCTCCGGATCCGGCTCGGCGACCAGCGGGCGCGGGCCGTCGCCGACGATCCGGGCGGTCCGGTCGGCCTGCAGCATAACCTGGTGGACCCAGCCGGTGTCGCCCTGCCAGTCGCGGATCTGGCGCCAGGTGCCGTATTCGCCGATCACCTCGACCGGCATGCCCGAACGCCGGTAGACCCATTCGATCGGATAGCGCAGGCCGGGCCCGGTGCGCAGGTTTACCTCGTCCGGGCGCAGCGAGACGAAGCGCGGGATCGGCAGGCCGGTGACCCGGCCGCGCTTGCCCGTCTGCGCCTGGGCCGCGCCGACCATCGCCGCGGTGTCGAAGCCGGCCGGCGCAGGTGCCAACAGGCCGCCTGTCAGCAGCAGCACGGTCGTCAGCACGGCGAGCGGACGGGATCGGGGCATCGGGGCTTTCCGGGAAACGGGCGGTCGACGGGAGCGCTTTTCACCCAGGCACGGCGCAGCGGTCAAGCGCGCCTTCGCGCGTGCGGTGGGGCTTCTGGACAACCCCGGACCGGGCTGCTATGGCACCTCCCGCACACGCCGTTCGAGCGCCCGCGATTGCCCGCCAGTCGGGAGAGGTTCATGCCGCAGAAGAAGAAGCCGGTCGTCGTCGTCACGCGTCGCCTGCCCGACGCCATCGAGACGCGGATGATGGAGCTGTTCGACGCCCGGTTGAACACCGAAGACCGCCCGATGACCCAGAACGAGCTGATCGAGGCCGTGCGCCACGCCGACGTGCTGGTGCCCACGGTCACCGACCGGGTGGATTCGGCGGTGCTGGCGCAGGCGGGGGAGAACCTGCGGCTGATCGCCTCGTTCGGCACCGGCGTCGACCACATCGACCTGAAGACGGCGCGCCAGCGCGGCATCACGGTGACCAACACGCCGGGCGTCCTGACCGAGGACACCGCGGACATGACGCTGGCGCTGATCCTCGCTACCTCGCGCCGGCTGGTCGAGGGCGAGCGGCTGGTGCGCTCCGGCGACTGGGGCGGCTGGAGCCCGACCCATATGCTGGGCCACCGGCTCTGGGGCAAGCGGCTCGGCATCGTCGGCATGGGCCGGATCGGCCAGGCGGTGGCGCGCCGGGCGCGCGGATTCGGGCTGTCGGTGCACTACCACAACCGCCGGCAGGTCGCCGAGGAGATCGAGGACGAGGTCGAGGCGACCTACTGGGACAGCCTGGACCAGATGCTGGCCCGAATGGACATCGTCTCGATCAACTGCCCGCATACGCCGGCGACCTTCCACCTGCTGAACGCGCGCCGGCTGAAGCTGCTGCAGCCGCACTGCACGATCGTGAACACCTCGCGCGGCGAGGTGATCGACGAGAATGCCATGACCCGGATGCTGGAGCGTGGCGAACTGGCCGGCGCCGGCCTGGACGTGTTCGAGAACGAGCCGGCGGTGAACCCCAAGCTGCTCAAGCTCGACAACGTCGTGCTGCTGCCGCACATGGGCTCGGCCACGATCGAGGGCCGGATCGCGATGGGCGAGAAGGTGATCATCAACTGCAAGACCTTCGTCGACGGCCACACCCCGCCCGACCGCGTGCTCGAGACGATGTTCTAGCGCGACCCGCGCGAAGGCCGGTTCGGTCTTCATCGATTGTGTTCGGCGGGCCCGCTCGTCTCACGCCAACCCGACGTCGTCCCTGTCGGATGGAGCGCCGGCGGCGTGCGCGTCCCGCGTCCGCGCGTCTCGATCCAAGTGGCGGAGCACGCGCGCAAACGCGTGCCTCGGCCGGCCTTGCGCGGGTCTCCGCCTGAAACCTTCCGGTTGTACAGCGATCAGTTTGTTAGCCAATTGCGGCAGGCTCGAAACGGATACTTTAGGCAATTGTTAACTAATTCGGTCCGAAACTTTGGTCCACGGGCAGCGCCGCACACTTACCCGCGGACCAAGGTTTAACGGCTCATGGACCTCGATCACCCCGAACTGGATGCGCTCTACGCCCTGTGGCAAGAGACCGGTGGGGACAAGCTTCCCGCGCGTGAGCAATTTCAGCCGAAGCAGCTCCGACGCTGGATGGGCAATCTGGCGATCGTCCGGCTGGTACCGCCCACGGGCCGGCTGCGCGTCGATCTCGTGGGCACCCGGATCGTGGAGATCGACGGGATGGATTCCACAGGGCAGTTCCTGGACCAGATCGCCCCGCCGCATGCGGTCGACATCCTGCTGGAACCCTACCGCACCGTGCTCGACCGGGGGCAGCCGCACTACCACCGCTTCGTGCCGCCCTCGCGCCCGACGACCGCGGTGCACCGGCTGCTGCTGCCGCTGGCGGACGACGGGGTGACGATCGACCGCATCCTCTCCGGCGTCTACGCCGAGGTGGGCGTGGTCCAGCCGGGCGAGACGGTTTTCGACCACGTGGAACCGCCCGTCCGGATGGTGCGCGGCGGTCGCCCGGAGCCGGCCTGACCCGCTTGAAGGCCAGCGTGTAAGGCCGCCAGCGCCTGCGTGCCGGGCTCAGGAGATCCCGAGCACGTGCTGTATCGAATACAGGCCCGGGTCCACAGCGCCGCCTTGACCGCCTTTGGCCGATGGTGCCGGGCGTGCGCGCCCCGGTGCCGCCGTCGCGGCCGCGTTCGGCCAGCTGGTCCCGCCCCAATCGGCGCCCGTCGCCGCCCCGGCTGCCCGTTAACAACCGTCACGTCTTGCACGTGAAACGCGAAGCGGCCGCTTGACCATACGCGTACGCCCGGGCGATCATGCCGCAGGTCAAAGTGAGACCGCGGCGGCTCCGTAGCCGTCGCAACCGGCGTGGCGGGGGTGGGGTATGGCGCAATCCAAGCAGGAGTTGCTCGACCGGATCGCAAGCATCTCTGAGATCTTTTCGACAATTCTGAACGACACCAACGTTTACAACAACCTTGGGCCCGACAAGCAGAAACAACTGACCACCGGTATCAACAAGGCCTACGGCCAAGCGGTCGCGTTCCGGCACGAATATGCGTCGACCACCAAAGCCCAGAACAAGAACCGGAAGGTGATCACGCAGGTCAATGCCGACGTCACCCAAGGCGTCGCCGACGCGCTGTTCGCCAAGTCGAGCGAGCTCAAAAGCGTGACCAAGCCCGATAAAGGGGCGGTGGATAAAGTGATCCGCGATGCGCTGAGGCAGCTGGCGGGGTTGACCGGCACCACCCCGCGCGATCAGGACGTGCGGATCGTCGACATCCGGATCGACGGGTCTGACAACCCGTGGCCTTTCTCAGGCGGCGTGTACGGCACGCCGCGCGGCTGGACCACGGCGAACAATTTGATCCAGACGGCAAAACAGCGGTTGGACGAGCTGACGGGAAACTCCATCCACGACGGGGCATCCACACTGACCAGCTGGCTCAACGGGCAAACCTACCCCAATAAGCAGGGTCTTAAGGTTGGGACCTTGCGAACGCACCGCGTGTCCGACCCCAACGCGCCATGGTTTTCCAACCAAACAATCTTGTCGAATCCCAACAGCACGCGACCGGTCTACGAGACCAATGACAGTATGATTTTCGGCCAACCGCCGTCCCGAATTCGCTGTCTAACGATCAAGATCCGCTATCCCGCCGGCTACCCTATAGATAATTACAATCGTTATATATTGGTGCCCGATTTATTCGGGATCGGACAGAGCCACCTCGTCGAATGGAGCGTTGTAACCGAACTCGTTTACCAACGCTTCAAGTATCCGAACGGCAGTATCCAGAGCAAGATCGTCAAATTGAAGCGCGACCATTACACCATACACGGCCTGTCCTCGCAGCAGCGACATTACCTCTAGGGTAAGATGCTGAAACGTGGAATCACGTTTCAGCTGAATCTTGCTCTATCTTCAAGAAGTTAGAGCGAAATTCAGCTGGAAGGCCGGTTCGACCTTCAAGCATTTCGCTCTAGCCGCCCAGGCCCAGCACGTCCTGCATCGAATACAGGCCCGGGTCCTGGGCCCGGGCCCACAGCGCCGCCTTGACCGCGCCCTGGCCGAAGATGCCGCGGCTGGAGGCCTTGTGGCTGAGTTCGATGCGCTCCCCGGGGCCGGCGAAGATCACCGTGTGCTCGCCCGCCACGTCGCCGCCGCGTAGCGCCGCGAAGCCGATGTTGCCGGGCGTGCGTTCCCCGGTGTCGCCGTCGCGGCCGCGGTCGGCCACCTGGTCCAGCACCACCCGGCGCCCGTCCGCGGCCGCGCGGCCGAGCGCGAGCGCCGTGCCCGACGGGGCGTCCTTCTTGTGCCGGTGGTGCATCTCCGCGATCTCGATGTCGAAGTTGGGGTCGAGCGCAGCCGCCACCTGCTGCACCAGGTTGAGCAGCAGGTTGACCCCCAGGCTCATGTTGGGCGCCTGCACGACCGGCACGTGGCGGGCGGCGCGGCGGATCGCCTCCTGCTGGTCGTCGCTGAGGCCGGTCGTGCCGATCACCAGCGTGATCCCGGCCTGCGCGGCGAGCTCGGCGTGCTTGACCGTCAGCTCGGGCGTGGTGAAGTCGATCACCGCGTCGGCGCGCTGCACCAGATCCATCGGATCGCCCACCACCGGCGCGTCGAGTGCGCCGTGGCCGGTCAGCGTGCCCAGGTCCTGACCCACCCAGGCGTCGTCCGGCCGGGCGCTGCCGCCGGCGAGCTGCGCGCCGTCCGCCGCGACGACCGCGTCGACGATGGTGCGCCCCATCCGGCCCTTGCAGCCGGCGACCCCGATGCGCAGCTGTCCGCTCATCGTCTACCTCCGAAAACCGTAAACCCGCGCGGGGCTGTAGCACGCGTTTGACCGCCGGCCCAAGCGCCCTAGCTATTGGGCTATGAAACGCCCGACCGACCAGCCGCTCACCGTGTACTACGACGGGCAGTGCCCGCTGTGCACCCGCGAAATCAGCTTTTACCAGCGCCTCGACCGCAAGGGCGCGATCCGCTGGCATGACGTCAGCCAGGACGTGGGCGACCTCGCCTGCGAGGCGATCACCCAGAAGGAGGCGCTGGACCGCATCCACGCGCGCGAGGCCGACGGCACGATCGTGACCGGCGCGGAAGCGTTCGTGGCGATGTGGCGCCGGCTGCCGGGCTTCAACGCGGTGGCGCCGATCGCCGGGACCCGGCCGGCGCTGGGCGTGCTGGAGCGCGGCTATGCCTGGTTCGCCCCGCGCCGGCACAGGATCAGTCGCTGGCTCGCCGGCCGCGAGCGTCGCAACGCCTGACCTGACAGCCTCCGATGCCGGCGACCCCCGCTGCCCCGCCGCTGCAGATCGTCTGGTTCAAGCGCGACCTGCGGGTCGCCGATCACGCGCCGCTGACCGAGGCGGCGGCGCACGGGCGCGTGCTGCCGCTCTACATCGTCGAGCCGGACCTGTGGCGCGCGGCCGACGCGAGCGCGCGCCAGTGGGCGTTCGCCCGGGAAAGTCTTGAAGAGCTGCGAGAGGGTCTGGCTGCGCTGGGCCAGCCCCTCGTCGTGCGCGTCGGCGAGGCGGTCGAGGTGCTGGACGCACTGTGCCGGGCTTACCCGGTGGGCGGCCTATGGTCGCACCAGGAGACCGGCAACTGGGCGAGCTACCAGCGCGACATCCGCGTACGCGCCTGGGCGCGGAGACACGGCATCCCCTGGACCGAACGCCAGCAGCACGGCGTGATCCGCGGGCTGAAGACCCGCGACGGCTGGGCGCGCGCCTGGGACCGCTTCATGGCCGAGCCGGCCAGCCCGGTGCCGGACGCGCTGTCGCCGCTCGACGGCCTCGCGCCCGGCCCGATCCCGGAGGCAAGCGACCTCGGCCTCGATCCCGACCCCTGTCCGCACCGCCAGGCCGGCGGGCGCGCGGCGGCGAGGGAGTTGCTCGACAGCTTCCTCGAGACTCGCGGGCGCGACTACCGGCAGGAGATGTCCAGCCCGGTCACCGCGTTCGACGCCTGCTCCCGTTTGTCGCCGCACTTCGCCTTCGGCACGCTGTCGATGCGGGAGGCCGTGCAGGCCGCCTGGGCCGCGCACCGGGAGGCCAAGCCGCCCTGGCGCGGCTCGCTCAATTCGTTCGAGGGGCGGCTGCACTGGCACTGCCATTTCATGCAGAAGCTGGAGGATGCGCCCGAGATCGAATGGCGCAACCTGCACGCCGCCGCCGACGTGCTGGACCGCAGCGACGATCCCGCCGACCCGCACCTGCGCGCCTGGGCCAAGGGCGAAACCGGCTTTCCGTTCGTCGACGCCTGCCTGCGCGCGCTGATCGCCACCGGCTGGCTGAACTTCCGCATGCGCGCGATGCTGCAGGCGTTCGCCTGCTATCACCTGTGGCTGCACTGGCGGCAGAGCGGGCTGGTGCTGGCGCGCCTGTTCACCGACTACGAGGCCGGCATCCACTGGTCGCAAAGCCAGATGCAGGCGGGCACGACGGGCATCAACACCACCCGGATCTATAACCCGGTCAAGCAGGGCTACGACCAGGACCCCGACGGGCGCTTCGTGCGCACCTGGATCCCCGAATTGGCGGACGTACCGGACGCCTACATCCACGAGCCCTGGACCTGGCCGAACGCGCACACCGTCTTGGGGGACGCTTACCCCGAGCGGATCGTCGACCACCAGGCGGCGGCCCGCGCCGCGCGGCAGAAGATGGGCCGGATGCGCGCGAACCCCGATGCCAAGCAGCAGGCCGACCGGATTCAAGAAAAGCACGGCAGCCGCAAGTCGGGCGTGCGCAACGCGGGACACGGTCGCTCCGGGCGGGGCGGCCGCCGCGACCGCCACGCCCAGGCCAAGGCGGACCAACGCCAGACCGGCTTCGACTTCGACGGGGCGTGAGGCGCGATGAAGCCGCGCAAGAAGGCCGACCTGCCGACCAAGACCTGCGCCGCCTGCGGCAAGCCGTTTACCTGGCGCAAGAAGTGGGCGAAGGACTGGGAGCAGGTGCGCTACTGCTCCAAGCGCTGCCGCGGCGCGGGGAAGAACGGCGGCGGGTAGGGGATCTGTTGCAGCGGGTTCCCTCTCCTCCCCTGTGAGGAGAGGGCCAGGGAGAGGAGGTAGCCTGCGGCGTAGACGCTCGTGGCTCCTCCTCCCCTAGCCCCTCCTCCCCGTGGAGGAGGGGGATTAAAGTCGGTGTCGGCGAAGCCGCTCACCCCCTTTTCCGAAACACGAAAAAGCCGGCGATGGCGGGCCATCGCCGGCTTGTGCGGACGACCTGAGAAGTGCCCGGGCGCTACTTCTGGTCGGTCAGGTCTTCCCAGAATTCCTTGATCTTGGAGAGGAAGCCGTGGCTTTCGGGCGAGGTGTGCTTGCCCTCGCTCTCGTCCTCGAACTCGCGCAGCAGGTCCTTCTGGCGCTTGGACAGGTTCTTCGGCACTTCGACCTCGACCTGGACGTACATGTCGCCGCGGTGGTTGGAGCGCACCACGGTCATGCCCTTGCCCTTGAGGCGGAACTGCGTGCCCGACTGGGTGCCTTCCGGGATACTGATCTTGGCGCGCGTGCCGTCGATCACCGGCACCTCGATGGTCCCGCCCAGCGCGGCGGTGGTCATCGGGATCGGCACGCGGCACGCCATGTTGGCGCCCTCGCGCTCGAAGATCCGGTGCGGCTTGACGGTCAGGAAGATATAGAGGTCGCCCGCGGGCGCGCCGCGCATGCCGGCCTCGCCCTCGCCGGCGAGGCGGATGCGGGTGCCGTCCTCCACGCCTTCCGGGATGTTGACCTGCAGCGAGCGCTCCCGGTGCACCCGGCCGGCGCCGTCGCAGGACTTGCACGGCTTGTCGATCTGCTGGCCGGCCCCGCCGCAGCTGGGGCAGGTGCGCTCGATGGTGAAGAAGCCCTGCTGCTGGCGCACCCGGCCGTCGCCGTTACAGGTGGTGCAGTTAACCGGCTTGCTGCCCGGCTCGGCACCGGTGCCCTCGCACGCGTCGCAGCTGACGCTGGTGGGCACCTTGATCTGCGCCTGCTTGCCCTGGAACGCCTCCTCCAGGGTGATCTCCATGTCGTAGCGCAGGTCGGCCCCGCGGCCGGACGAGCGGCGCCGGCCGCCGCCCATCATGTCGCCGAACATCTCGTCGAAGATGTCGGCGAAGCCGCCGGCGCCGAAGCCGCCGAAGCCGCCCATGCCGCCAGGGCCGCCGCCGCCCTGTTCGAAGGCGCCGTGGCCGAAGCGGTCATAGGCGGCGCGCTTCTGGTCGTCGGACAGGACCTCGTAGGCCTCGCCGATTTCCTTGAACTTGGCCTCGGCCTCCTCGTCACCCGGGTTGCGGTCCGGGTGGTACTTCATGGCCAGCTTGCGGTAGGCCTTCTTGATCTCTTCCTTGCCGGCGCTTTGGGAAACCCCAAGCAGCTCGTAGTAGTCTTGTTTCGCCATGGCGCGTCGACGGTCCCGGTTTCTGGTGTCGCGTCTGTCGCCGCCGGCTTAGCGTCCGGCAACCGCTGAATGTTCGCCTGCCAACGTGTGCGCGCGACCGCCCGTTTTAAAGGGCGGGCGCGCGTGTCGGGCGGACAAGAGAAGCGGGCGGGAGCCGTCCGGCTCCCGCCCGTTTCGTGTGCCGCCGGCCAGTGCCGTTACTTCGACTGGCCGCCGCGCTTCTGGTCGTTGTCGTCGACCTCCTCGAAGTCGGCGTCGACCACGTCCTCGCCGGACTGCTGGCCGTCGCCGCCGGAGGCCTGCGCGCCGTCGCCCGCGGCGCCCTCGGCGCCCTGGTTCTCCTGGGCGTTGCGGTACATCGCCTCGCCCAGCTTGCTGGACGCCTGCGACAAGGTTTCGGTCTTCTGCTTGATGTCGTCGAGGTCCTCGCCCTCGAGCGCCGTGCGCAGCTCGCTTACGGCATCCTCGACCGCCTTCTTGTCGTCGGCCGCGACCTGATCGCCGACCTCGTTCAGCGTCTTCTCGGTGGTGTGGATCAGGCTCTCGGCCTGGTTCTTGGCGTCGACCAGCTCGCGCTTCTTGCGGTCTTCCTCGGCGTGCTCCTCGGCCTCCTTGACCATCGTCTCGATGTCGTCCTCGGAGAGACCGCCGGAGGCCTGGATGCGGATCGACTGCTCCTTGCCGGTCGCCTTGTCCTTGGCCGAGACGTTGACGATGCCGTTGGCGTCGATGTCGAAGGTCACCTCGATCTGCGGCACGCCGCGCGGCGCCTGCGGGATGCCGACCAGGTCGAAGTTACCCAAGAGCTTGTTGTCCGCGGCCATCTCGCGCTCGCCCTGGAAGACGCGGATGGTCACGGCGGTCTGGTTGTCCTCGGCCGTCGAGAAGGTCTGCGACTTCCGGGTCGGAATGGTCGTGTTGCGCTCGATCAGCTTGGTCATGACGCCGCCCAGCGTCTCGATGCCGAGCGACAGCGGCGTCACGTCGAGCAGCAGCACGTCCTTGACGTCGCCCTGCAGCACGCCGGCCTGGATCGCCGCACCGATCGCCACGACCTCGTCCGGGTTGACGCCCTTGTGCGGCTCCTTGCCGAAGAAGTTCTTCACCGTCTCGACGATCTTCGGCATCCGGGTCATGCCGCCGACCAGGATCACCTCGTCGACCTCGCTGGCCTTCATGCCGGCGTCCTTGAGGGCCGACTTGCAGGGATCCACGGTGCGCTGCACCAGATCCTCGACCAGCGCCTCGAGCTTCGCCCGGGTCAGCTTGATGTTGAGGTGCTTCGGGCCGTTCTGGTCGGCGGTGATGAACGGCAGGTTGACCTCGGTCTGCTGCGAGCCGGACAGTTCGATCTTGGCCTTCTCCGCGGCCTCCTTCAGGCGCTGCAGGGCCAGCTTGTCCTGGCGCAGGTCGATGCCCTGCTCCTTCTTAAACTCGTCGGCCAGGTACTCGATGATCTTCTGGTCGAAGTCCTCGCCGCCGAGGAAGGTGTCGCCGTTGGTCGCCTTCACCTCGAACACGCCGTCGCCCATCTCCAGGATGGAGATGTCGAACGTGCCGCCGCCGAGGTCGTAGACCGCGACCGTCCCGTCCCGGTCCTCCTCGCCGAAACCGTACGCCAGCGCGGCGGCGGTCGGTTCGTTGATGATGCGAATGATGTCCAGCCCGGCGATCCGCCCGGCGTCCTTGGTCGCCTGGCGCTGCGAGTCGTTGAAGTAGGCCGGAACCGTGATGACGGCCTTCTCAACGGTCTCGCCGAGGTAGGACTCGGCCGTCTCCTTCATCTTCTGCAGGATGAAGGCGGAGATCTGCGAGGGGCTGTACTGCTTGCCCTGCGCCTCGACCCAGGCGTCGCCGTTGTCCGCCTTGACGATCTTGTAGGGGACCTGGTCGATGTCCTTCTTGGTCGTCGGGTCGTCGTAGCGACGGCCGATCAGGCGCTTGATCGCGTGCAGCGTGTTCTCGGGGTTGGTGACGGCCTGACGCTTCGCCGCCTGACCGACCAGGCGCTCGCCGTCCTCGGTGAAGGCCACCATCGAGGGCGTTGTCCGCGAACCCTCGGAGTTCGCGATCACCTTGCCCTCTTTGCCTTCCATGACCGCGACACAAGAGTTCGTCGTGCCGAGGTCGATGCCGATGGTCCTGCTCATTGTATCCTCTCTCCTTTCAGCAGACCGCCTGCGGCCTTCTTCGCTGGAAGCGCCGCCAAGCGTCCCTGGTTTTACGCGTGCCTTGCAATGCGCCGCTGTCTCGCGTTCGACCGCTTATGTAAGTACCCTCACACCACCATCAAGCCGTGAAGGCGCGCGGGACGGCGCTTTTATTCGCACCGCATATGAGCGATATGCATGACCGGCGACCCCGCGCCCCGGCTCGCGACGCCTGAGACCCAGCTTCCAAGACCCGCACCACGCCCACTTTTGAGGACCGACGACGCCATGCCCGGCCCCGAGCGCAACGACCAAACCCCCGACAGCCCGCAGCAGGGCGCCTTCCCGCCCGGCGACCCGCGCAACGACAAGATCTACCTGGGCATCCTGGTCGCCCTGATGGTGACGGTGTTCACCGCCGCCGGCATGGCGATCGTGGGCGACTACCTGTACGGCTCTGAGGTGATGAAGCAGGGCGGCTTCTACATCGCCATCGTCGCCGGCATCGCCTACTTCGCCTTCCGCGCCTGGGGACGCGCCCGCGCCGCCAAGGCGCAGAAGGAACTCACCAAGCGCCAACTCGCCGAGGATCCCAAGGACGACGACGGCCAGGGGTAGCGCCTTTTAGTTCGCACACCGCAACGGCGGGTCCCCTCGCCGCAAGCGCGGGAGAGGGACAGGGTGAGGGGGACTCCGTGGGCGAACGCCGGGGATTCCCCCTCACCCTCCCACCATCCTGAAGGATCGCGGGCCCCCCCCCCTCCC
>CAYRCO010000049.1:0-14830 GCA_964422775.1 uncultured Rhodovibrio sp. | reverse complement strand
GGCGCGCCGAAGGGGCAGGCGTAGAAGCAGTAGCCGCAGCCGATGCACAGGTCCTTCGACCAGAGGACCACGCCCTCCTCGGACATGTAGAAGCAGTCCACCGGGCAGACGGCCATGCAGGGCGCGTCGGAACAGTGCATGCAGGCCACCGAGATCGAGCGTTCGCCCGGCTTGCCGTCGTTGATCGTGACGACGCGCCGGCGGTTCACGCCCCACGGCACCTCGTGCTCGTTCTTGCAGGCGGTGACGCAGGCGTTGCACTCGATGCAGCGCTCGGCGTCGCAGAGGAATTTCATGCGTGCCATTGGTCTCTACTCCCTAGGTCCGCTGTCGGCCGCGTGGCGCGTGTCGCCGGCGATTTACGCCGGCTCCACGCGGCACAGCGTGGCCTTGGTTTCCTGCATGTTGGTCACCGAGTCGTAGCCGTAGGTCTGCGCCGTGTTGGACGCCTCGCCCAGGACGTACGGGTCGGTGCCCTTGGGGTACTTGTCGCGCAGGCTCTCGCCCTGCCACCAGCCGCCGAAGTGGAACGGCATGAACACCACGCCGCGGCCTACGCGCTCGGTTACCATCGCCTTGACCTTGATCCGCGAGCCCTCCGGCGAATACAGCCAGACCATGGCGCCGTCGCGGACGCCCAGGTTGTTGGCGTCGTACGCGGTGATCTCGACGAACATGTCCTGCTGCAGCTCGGCGAGCCACGGGTTGGAGCGGGTTTCCTCGCCGCCGCCCTCGTACTCGACCAGACGGCCGGAAGTCAGGATCAGCGGGAAGTCCTGCGAGTAGTCCTTCTCCTGGATCGACTTGTACATGATCGGCAGACGGTACATCCGCCGGTCTTCGTAGGTCGGGTAGTCCGCCACCAGATCGCGGCGCGCGGTGTAGAGCGGCTCGCGGTGGGTGGGAACCGGATCCGGGAAGTTCCAGACCACGCAGCGGGCCTTGGCGTTGCCGAACGGGGCGCAGCCGTGCTTGATCGCGACCCGCTGGATGCCGCCGGACAGGTCGGTCTTCCAGTTGGTCTTGTCGCCGGCGATGTTCTCGATGGTGCTGCGCTCGTCCTCGGTCAGGTCCTTGTCCCAGCCGAGCTTCTTCAGCATCGCCATGGTGAACTCGGGATAGCCGTCCTGGATCTCCGAGCCTTCGGGGTAGGAGCCCTCGGCGAGCAGGTTCTGCCCGTCGCGCTCCACACCGAAGCGGGCGCGGAAGCACAGGCCGCCCTCGGCCACCGGCTTGGAGGTGTCGTACAGGTTGGGCGTGCCCGGGTGCTTCATCTCCGGCGGACCCCAGGCCGGCCAGGGCATGCCGTAGTAGTCGCCGTCCGCCGGGCCGCCGACGGCCTTCAGCGTGGTCTTATCGAAGGTGTGCTGGTTGGCCATGTGGAGCTTCATGCGCTCCGGCGATTGGCCGGTGTAGCCGATCGTCCACATGCCGCGGTTGAACTCGCGGGTGAGGTCCTCGACGACCGGCTGCTTGTTCTCCACCTTGATGTGCTTGAACACCCCGTCGGCCATGCCGAGCTTCTCGGCCAGCCGGTACAGGATTTCCTGGTCCGACTTGCTCTGGAAGATCGGCTCGACGACCTGTTCGCGCCACTGCAGCGACCGGTTGGACGCGGTGACCGAGCCATAGGTCTCGAACTGGGTGCAGGCCGGCAGCAGATAGGTGCCGTCGGTGCGGTCCTGCATCACCGCGGTCATCGTCGGGTACGGATCGATGACCACCAGCATGTCCAGCTTTTCCATCGCCTTCTTCATGTCCGGAAGGCGGGTCTGGCTGTTCGGCGCGTGGCCGTCGAAGATCATCGCGCGCAGCGGATTCGGCTGCTCGATGTTTTCCGGATCCTCAAGCGCCAGGTCGAACCAGCGCGACACCGGCACGCCCGGCGTTTCCATCATCTCCTTGTTGTGGAACCGGCCGGCGATTTCGTCGTAGCTGACGTCCCAGACGCGCGACCAGTGCTTCCACGCGCCCTCCGACAGGCCGTAGTAGCCCGGCAGGGTGTGGCAGAGCACGCCCAGGTCGGTCGCGCCCTGCACGTTGTCGTGCCCGCGGAAGATGTTGGTGCCGCCGCCGGACTTGCCGATCACGCCCATCGCCAGGCCGAGGATGCAGTAGGCGCGGGTGTTGTTGTTGCCGTTGGTGTGCTGGGTACCGCCCATGCACCAGATGATCGTGAACGGGCGGTTGTTGGCCAGCGTGCGCGCCACGCGCTCCAGCTGGCTGCCCGGCACGCCGGTCACGCGCTCGACCTCGTCCGGGGTCCACTGCGCGACCTCCTGCCTGATCTGGTCCATGCCCCAGACGCGCTGGCGGATGTAGCCCTTGTCCTCCCAGCCGTTCTGGAAGACGTGCCACAGGATGCCCCAGACCAGCGCGACATCGGTGCCCGGACGCAGGCGGACGTACTCGTCGGCGTGCGCGGCCGTGCGGGTGAACCGCGGGTCGCAGACGATCAGCGGCGCGTTGTTCTGCTCCTTGGCCTTGAGCACGTGCTGCATCGACACCGGGTGCGCCTCGGCCGGGTTGCCGCCGATCAGGAAGATCGCCGCCGACTTGTGGATGTCGTTGTAGCTGTTGGTCATCGCGCCGTAGCCCCAGGTGTTGGCTACGCCCGCGACCGTGGTCGAGTGGCAGATCCGCGCCTGGTGGTCGACGTTGTTGGTGCCCCAGAAGGCGGCGAACTTACGGAACAGGTAGGCCTGCTCGTTGTTGTGCTTCGCCGAGCCCAGCCAGTAGACCGAATCGGGGCCGCTCTCCTCGCGGATCTGCAGCAGCTTGTCGCCGATCTCGTCGATCGCCTGCTCCCAGGAAAGCTGCTTCCACTTGCCGCCTTCCATCTTGACCGGCGTCTTCAGGCGCCGCTCGCCGTGCGCGTGCTCGCGCACCGACGCGCCCTTGGCGCAGTGCGTGCCCAGGTTGAACGGGCTGTCCCAGCCGGGCTCCTGGCCGATCCAGACGCCGTTTTGAACCTCGGCGATCACGCTGCAGCCGACCGAGCAGTGCGTGCAGACCGACTTCCTGATCTCGATGTTGGAGCTCGGGTCGACGCCCGATTGCGCGTTCGCCTTCTTTACCATGCCGAAGTCCATGGTGGAGGCGACCGCCACACCGCCCGCGGTGATGCCGGAGCGCTTCAGGAACGCGCGGCGGTCCATCGCCCCGCCGGTGAAGCCGGAGATCGCCTGCGACAGGCGGGAACTCCGGGTCGTGCCGCTGGATTTCTTGGTGAGCATCGCTCGACTCCTCAACTTGCGGTCTGCTGACGCCGCGTGCGGACCTTGGCGCCGCGGTCCGCCCGATCGGCCGGCTTTGTAGCGGCCGGATCGGCCGGCTGCGGTCGGCCTCGGTGGCTAGAAGCGGGCCAACTGGTAATAGCGGCGGACGTGGTCGGTTTCCTGGTAGCCGGCCTTGGTCTTGCCCTTGCCGTCGATCTTGGTCGACTCGGCCGCCTGCGCGTCGCCGTCGCCGCCGCGGCCGAGCGTGGCCGCCGCCGCCCCGGCCGCGCCCAGGCCGAGCCCGGCTGAGCGCATGAACTTCCGGCGCGCGGCGTCGGGCTGGTCGCTGGTTGCGTCCGCCCCGGTCTTGCGTTGCTTCTTGCTCATCGTCCTCTCCTCTCTTGCCAGCGGCCGGCCCGGACGTGGGCGCATGGCCGTGGGATGAAGCGGGCGGGTCCTGCCGTGCCGAAACACCTGACCCTGGTGCCGTCGTGTCTGCTCTCGTGCGCGCGACGCCGCCGACGGCGCGACCCCGCCGGATCGCCGGCAGCCCTAGGCCGCCATGTCGAACGCTTCGCTCTCGACCTCCATGAACAGCCGGCCGATGGTCCCCACCGGCATGAAGAAGACGGCCCCCTCCGCCGCCTCCAGATCCTCGAAAAACCGCGGTGCCCAGCAGCCGATGTGCTGCTGGAAGAAGTGCCGCTGCTGGCCAAGGTCGGCCGGCCCGCCGAACGCCCCGGTGATCAGGCCGGCCATGATCTCGCACAGGGCGGCGATGTGGTCCTCGCTCTCGTCCACGTCGTCGGCGCGCGCGATGCCGAGTTCGGCCATGTCCGCGCGCAGCCGGGCGAGCGGCTTTTCGTTCAGGAAGCCGGTCAGGTAATAGGAGCCGTAGGGGACGAGCTCACTCTCGCCGACGCCGATAAACAGGTTGAAATGTTCTTCGGCGATCTGATCGGGGGTGTGGTGCTGGGCCTGACGCGCAAGCGCGCGCATCGCCTCGCCGAACGGGCTGTCGTCGCCCTGCAGTCCCGCGACCTGCTGCAGCAGCTCTGCCTGCGGCGCACGGGCGAGCAACTGCGCCAACAGCACATACACGTTGGCGCGCAGCTGATCTTCTTCGGCGAGACTGCCGGCGTCAGACGGGCCGTCGGACACGGCGCTTACCTCCCTCACGGCGCCCGTGAGGCGGATGGCCTGCGATGCGAACCGCGTCTTCTCGTTGTCCCGTCTGCGATCGGTGCAGCCGTCGCGGCGGTGAGACCGGGAAGCGCGTCGTCCAGCCCATCCTGGGCGCCCTTCATGTGCAATCGTGCCCGGCCGGTGTTGGTGTGCTGGCGTCGTTACGCGCCGGCCCGGCTCGGGCGCTGTCCGCTTAAGCGCGGATCTTGTTTTGAACTTCTCTAGAACGATATTAGCGCTTCTGACACCTAAGGTGTCAACATAATCTGATGCTGCACGCGCGAAGATTTCGCGGTGCAGAACCCCGCTTACCGCAATCCTGACGGTTTTGGTCCGGTTTTATCAACTTGATTACCGGCACTTTCTGCAAGTGACAAATCTGAACGATTTGGTGTGGTATTCCATTTGATCCAGCAGTAACCCGCAAGCCCGTCACTTTCTATTACGCGAAAGTGTTCAACGGCCGCCGAGTTGAGCGCCTGGGCCACCGTGGGTTTCGCGGTGATCGAGGTCGATCCACCGCACGGACGACCCGCCCCGGCGACCCGGCTCGACGGTCCGCATGGACCCTAGCGCGCGGGGCCAGTCGCCCCATATTTTGCCGTTCGTTCAATCAAGAATGCGCGCACAGGTCGCGATCAAAGCCGGTTCGGCTTGCATCGCTCCGGTGCTAGCCACCCCACCGCCGCTGCGCCGCGCTGCCCTTCACCCGGACCCGACCGTCCGGGGTCTGGCGATAGCGCGTGCGGGCGGCTGGCGTGTCGGCATCCGCATCGGCGGCCTCGGTCGATGCTTCGGCGTCGGGCTCGGCCGGCGGCTCCGTCGCCTCGGCTGCCTCGAGCCGATCGCTCTCCGACCCGCCGTCGTCGGGTGTGTCCGTCTCCGGGTCCGGCTCGCCGCGGGCCGCCCGCTCGGCGGCGGCGGCCTCGGCCTCGCGCTCTTCCTTGGTCACCATGCCGCGGCCGGCCTGGAAGGCGGTCTTCAGGTTCTCCACGACCGTCGCCGCGTCGGTGTAGTCCAGGTCGTAGTCGTTGAGCCCGTCCAGGTTCGCGAACACCGGGTTGGACGTCCAAAGCCGGCGCAAAGCGCGTTGGCGCAGGTCGTCAGGCACGCCGTCCTGCAGGAACTGCGTGTAGTCGTCCTCCGGGCCCAACTGTTCGGGCTCGGGCAGGCTGTCGATCAGTTCCTGGCGCCGGGCCTCCGCCTCGGCGCGCTCGGCCTCGCTCGGTTCCGCCGGCCCGGGTGTTTCGGGCGCCGGCTTGGCCTCGGATTCCCGCGCCGCGCGCTGCTTGCGCCGCGCCCAGCGGTTCAGGAACCCTTCGTCCGACTCGTCCGCCATCACGCGGTCTCCTTCAAAAGCGCCCGAACGCCGCTCAGCCGCCCGCGCGGCGCCCGCCGCGGCCGCGTCCACTCGGGGTCGGCTCGAAACCGCGGCCGCCGCCCTGCTTTTCGGGATGCGGCTGGCGCTTACGCTTGTAGAACGGCTGCTCGACGTGGTGCCGATCGACGTAATCCTTCACCCACGCCGCGATCACCTCGGGCATCGGCACCGGATCGACCAGATCCTCGCCGTTGTCCAGATAGATCTGCGCCTCGTTCGGATCGGCGGTGACGTGGAAGGGCAGCACCTCGTGCGGGCAGTCGCCCTCCTCCTCGCGGCGCAGGACGATCCACAGGCGCGGGGGATGCTGCGACAGGTTCAGCTTATAGCCCTCGGTCTCCTTGCGGAACAGGCTGAGCTCCAGCGTACCGGCGTGGAACTGCGCGGCGCGCGCGTCGTCGACCAGGGTGCGCCACTCTCCCTTGGGATCGCGCGCCGGGGCTTTCGGGATCACCGACACGGCGTGCCAGCTGTAATCGAGCCAGGGATGGTCGCTTGCCCGGCGCTCGACCACCACGCCGACCGCCATTGTCTCCTGACCGATATAGCTCGCCAACTTGGCCGTCTCCCAGCGATGATGTCCTTTCGCCGGCTGCGCGCCGCGCGCCCGCGCTCGGCGCATTCTGCCATAAAGAACACAGTTTGGGGAAACCAGCCATCCCTGCGCGCCGCGCGTATCAGCCGACGACCGCCTGTCTTTCGGCGGGCACGACCGAGCGTTCGGGCGGGAAGTGCAGTTGCATCCGGGTTCCGGCACCTGGCGTGCTATGGATCGTCAGACGCGCGCCGTGTGCGCGCGCCAGCCGGTCGACGATCGCCAGACCCAGCCCGCTGCCCTCGGTCGCCCGGGAATGCTGGTCGGCCACTTGGTAAAAGGGCTCCAGGATCTTTGCCTGGTGAAACATCGGGATGCCCGGTCCCTGGTCGACCACGGCCAGCCGGATGCCGCCGTCGTTCGCGAGATCCGCCACAATGCGCACCGGCGCGCCCGCCGGCGAGAACTTGACCGCGTTGCCGGCGAGGTTGAGTAAGATCTGGTCCAGGGCATCGCGGTCGGCGCGCAGGTGGGGCAGTCCGCGGGCGACCTCGATGCGGACATCTGCCTGATGCGCGTCCGGTCCTGCGCCGTAAGTCAGGTGAGTGACCAGCTGTCGGCAGCTCTGCGCTGCCGCCGCCACGTCGATCTCGCTGTCGGCAAGATCGCGGCCGCCGGCCTCGATCCGCGACAGATCGAGCAACTGGTTAACCTGTGCCAGCAGGCGCTTGCCCGCCTCGTGAATGTCAACGACGTACTCGCGGTTCTTGGCGCTGCCGACCGCGCCGAACACCTCCGACATCAGCATCTCGGAAAAGCCCATGATGGCGTTCAGCGGCGTGCGCAACTCGTGGCTGACGCTGGCCAGAAACTGCGACTTCGCGTGGTTGGCCTCGCGAACCTCCTCGAGCCGGTGGCGCAGTTCGGCGTTGACGCCGCGCAGCTCGGTGGCCCGCGCGGCGACTTGGGCGCGCAGCCGGCGCCGCTCGCTGGTCAGCCGCTGCACCAAGAGCGCGACCAGCAGGCTGAGCGCGATCCCGCCGATCAGACTGCCGTAGGTCAGGACCTGCTGGGTCGGGCTGCGGAACGCCTCGACGCCGGTGAAGCCAAGCTGCCAGCGCCGGCCCGCAAAGCTGATTTCACTGCTGTACTCGTGGCTCTCGGGACTTCCCGCGCCGGCCGCGAACAGGGTCGTGCGCTCGTTCCGGCGTGTCGCTGAGCCGGGCTGGTCGACCGGTCCCAGGTCGTAGATGTTGACCCCGGTGCGCCGGAACAGCTTCACCGCCGGCGCGTCGGCGACCATCGCATCGACGCTGATCCCCGCGGCGATGAAGCCGACGAACTGCGGCACGCTGTCCGGTCCACTCTCGGCCAGGCTGGCCGGGCGGATCACCGGCATCAGCATCAGCTGGCTGACACGGGTCTGCCCCGCGTCCTGGGACAGCACCACCGGCGCGCTCGCCTGCAGCTGGCCGGTGGCGATCGCACGCCAGGCCGCCGCGCGAAGATCCGGGTCGGTCCACAAATCGTAGCCGAACACCTTATCGTTGCCAGCCTGCGGCTCGACCAGCGCTGCTGGGAAACGGACCCCACTGTCGGTCGCAGGCCAGGCCTCGAAACTCGGGTACGACAGCTCGGTTCGGGTCAGATCACGGGCCAGGTCCGCGCGCAGCAAGCCCTCGGCATCGGGCGCGATCCGTGGGGCATAGGCGATCGCCCGGACGCCCTGATAACGCTCGGCCAGGTCGAGGCTGTCGACGTAGTTGTGGAAGGCGGCGGCGGTGACGTTCTGCGCGGTGGCCAGGAAATAGGCCGTGCCGCGCATCAACTGTTCCAGCCGGCCGGCCTGCAGGCTGACCAGCGTGGTCACGTGTTCTGTCTCGAGCCGGAATTCGGCAGCCGCCTGCCGGTCGGCGCGCGCGTCCAGCTCGTAGGCGATCGGCACCGCCGATCCGATACCAAGCACCAGGATGGCGATGGGCAGCCAGCGCGTGGCCCAATCGATACTGCCACGGAACCTGAGCAAGGCCCGCCATCCTGCCCGCATGGTTATGCGCCCGATGTTATCTCTCGCAAGTCGGCCACTATAACCGTTTGCATGTTTAACGTAAGATTAAAATACCTCGCCGGTCAGCCTTCGGTGTGGGCGTACCAAACGACGCCATGCCGCCATTGCAGTGGACACCGGCGGCGTGGCACCTAGCTCGGCAGGTATGAGCGAACCACCCCCACAGCTGGAAAGCTTTCCCGCCGACGGGGCCGCGGTCGTGGTCGGCGCGGGCGGTGCGATCGGCCGCGCCAGCGCCGAGGCGCTGCGTGCCAGCGGCCGCTTCGAGCGCGTGCACGCCCTCTCGCGCCGCAGCGACCCGCCGGTCGACGTGACCGACGAGGCCAGTGTTCAGGCCGCGGCGGAAGCCGTGCAGGCAAGTGGCCTGCCGGTGCGCTTGGTCTTGGACTGCACCGGCTTCCTGCACGACGGGACGCACGGCGGACCGGAGAAGAGCTACCGCCGGCTCGATCCCGCGCACATGGCGCACGCCTTCGCGGTCAACGCGATCGGCCCGGCGATGGTGATGAAGCATTTCCTGCCGCTATTGCCGCGCGAAGGCAAATCCGCCTTCGCCACGCTCTCCGCCAAGGTCGGCTCGATCGGGGATAACGGCTACGGCGGCTGGTATTCCTATCGCGCGTCCAAGGCGGCGCTGAACCAGCTCGTCCGCACGGCGGCGATCGAACTCGCTCGCCGGCGCGGCGAGACGCTGTGCGTGGCGATCCACCCCGGCACGACCGACACGCCACTGTCAGAACCGTTCGGCAAGGCTGGGCTCACGGTCCGGCCGCCGGAAGACTCGGCGGCCCGAATTCTCGGTGTGATCGACCGCTTGGGCGTCGCCGAGAGCGGCGGCTTCTTCAATCACGACGGCTCCGCCCTGCCCTGGTAGGCGGCTGGCTAAGCGGAGGACCCGCTGGAGCCGCCGCCCGGGATTGAGGCTCCGTCATCGGCGGCCGGAATTTCGTAGTGGCTGGCACACGAACAGATCAGGCGGCCATCGCCCATGGCGTTGACGACCGTGGGCTCGCCGCAGATCGGGCATTCGACTTGCGAGAGCGGCACCGGGCCGCGAGACCCGGTGCCGCCATCGCGGGAGGGGTTGGACATGGCTTGGAGCGTCCCCTTAACGCCTGATGTCGGGGACTTTGAAAGGGTAACGCTTGTCGCGGCTGCGACAAGGGCGCCCTGGTCTCACGGTCGGGCTTCGTCGCGCTGAACCGCGTCGCCCCGTGGATCAGACCCCGGGCTTCGATCCGCCCCCACCGGCTCGATCAGACGCTGACCAGCTTGCGGTAGACGTGCCAAGTGGCGTGGCCGAGCACCGGCAGTGTGATCGCCAGGCCGACGAACAGCGGCAGCGAGCCCAGGATCAGGCCGAGCGCCACGATCACGCCCCAGGTCACAGCCGGGACCGGGTTGCCGATCACAGCCCTGAGCGAGGTCTTGACCGCCGTGGCCACGTCGACGTGCTGGTCAATGATCATCGGGAAGGATACCCAGCTGATCGCCAGGACGACGATGGCGAACACGGCGCCTACGAGGTTTCCGACGATCATCATCGTCCAGCCCTCGGCGGTGGTGAACACGGCGCCCAGGAACCCGCCGATCGACGGGGGTACGTCGCCCAGCGTGGCGGAGAAGATGCCCCAGGCCACAGCGAGCCAGAGCACGAACACGGCCGCGAGGATCGCGCCCAGGCCGACGATGCTCTTGATCGCCGGCGACTGCAGCACCTGGAAGGCGTGGTACCAGGACGGCTGCTGGCCGAGTTCGCGCCGGCGGCTAAGTTCGTACAGGCCGATCGCGGCAAACGGACCCAGCAGGGCGAACCCGGCGGCGAGCGGGAACAGGATCGGCAGCACCTCGTAGCCGAAGGTGAGCCGGCTGAGCACCAGCGCCACCACCGGATAGATCGCGACCAGGAAGACCACGTGCGTGGGCTTCTGGAAAAAGTCGTGCGCGCCCCGGTCGAGCGCGTCGCGCAGGTCGTCGCGCGTGATCTGGCGGACGAACACCCGCTGGTGCTCGCGCGCATCCTCCATCGGCATGGTCGCTTCACGCGCCATTGTCGGGTCTCCTCCCTGTGGTCTCTTCAAGCCCGTTATCGTCGTTTTCACCGGCCGGCAACACGCGCTTACGCCCCCCGCAAGCACGTTTAAGCTTCGCTTGGGTATCAGCCCGTCGGCCACCCTGCCACGTGCCGGTCCCGGCCGGCGTCTTAAGATTGGGCCGGCAGTACCCGGCGGCGCGCGGTCGCCCGTCGCGAACGCGACCGCCGCCCGGCTCCCGGCTCCGCCGATCCGTTTCAAGTCCTAAGCTTATACCAGATTGGTGCGGCTGTCATGCCAGTGCGGCTTGGGGTGGGGAACACGGTTTCGTGCGTGCCGAAAGAAGATCGGACCGCCTTGGACCAGCTTTCCGGCGTGCGGCTTGCCCTGAGGAATTACGGCAAATCAAGTTAACCAGCGTGAAATTTTTTTGCGAAACAATTCGCCCGATTCACCCGACGGACCGGTCCGGTCGTCGCGCCTCCCCGGACGCCAGAAACCACACCATGCCCCTGGACACGCCCACCGCAGAGGACGGTCAGCTCGTGTGCACCCGTGCAGCGGACGGCGCCGGCTGGCATATCACGGCCGCCGATCCCGGGGCCCAACGTCTTTGGCCGTTCGAAGCGGCGGGCGGCGCACTACCGATCGAGGCTGTCTTGCCGGCTGAAAGCGGACGGCATCTAAGCGAGCTGATCGACCGCACGCAACAGGGCGCGTTCGCCCGTACCCTGATCCCGGCCGACGGCGTCGTGGACGGACAGATGCGCGTCCAGATCGCACGTCCCGCAGCCGACCGTGCCGTGCTGGCGTTCAGCCCTGTGGCTCCGGCCGCCGCCGTCACGCAAAGCGCCCACGCGGCGATGGCGGAGGTGACCCGACAGCTTGGCGAGGCGCAGCGCACCGGCGTGCTGCTGCGCGCCGCGGTCGAGGCGTCGCCGGTCAACCTGACGATCAGCGACGCCCGGCAGCCGGACATGCCGCTGATCTTCGTCAACGACGCTTTCTGCCGAACCACTGGCTATCCCCGCGCGGCCGCGATCGGCCGCAACTGCCGTTTCCTGCAGGGCGCGGACACCGATCCCGCGGCCGTCGAACGGCTGCGCTGCGCGATCCGCGAGGGCCGGGCGATCAGCGTCGAGCTGTTGAATTACCGCCGGGACGGGGAGGCGTTCTGGAACTATCTCAACGTCGCCCCGGTGCACGATTCCGACGGCAACGTGACCGCCTACGTCGGGGTTCAGCACGACACCACCGTGGAGCGCCGTGCTGCGGAAACCGAGCGGCAGCGCCAGAAGCTGGAAGCCCTGGGCAAACTGGCCGGCGGCGTCGCGCACGAGATCAACAACCTGCTGCAGCCCGCCCTCGCCTTCCCCGAGTTGATTCTCGACGCGCTACCGGAGAGCGCGCAGGAGGAGCGGGAGTGGCTCGGCCTGATCGAGAGCCACGCCCTGCAGGCGCGCGCGATCGTCGGCGACATCCTCGCCTTCGCGCGGGCCGAACGCGGGCGCGTGGCCGCACTGGACGCGACCGAGCACCTCGGCGCGGCACTCGACTTCGTGCAGGGGCTCGTCCCCGCCAGCGTGCGTATCCGGCGTGCGGGCGCGCTCGCCGACGGCCGGCCGGTCGGTCGGTTCCTGGGGGCGGACGGTGAACTCAAACAAATCCTCGCCAACCTGATCGGCAATGCCGCCCACGCCATGGGGCTGAAGGGCGCGGTCACGGTCACGCTCGCCCCCACGGCCGCGGGCAACGCGCTGCGCCTCGACGTCGCCGACACCGGCACCGGCATGAGCGCGGAGGTCTGCGCACGCATCTTCGAGCCCTTCTACACGACGAAAGGTGTCGGCGAGGGCACCGGCCTCGGCCTGTCGATCGTCTACGGCATCGTGCAGCGCTGGGGCGGCGATATCCAGGTCGACAGCACGCCCGGCGCGGGCACGCGCTTCACCATCACCCTGCCCCGGCTTCCCGAATCACCCACAGCCGCCCTGGACGCGGCTTCAACGGAGTAGCTTATCCCCATGGCCAAGATCGTCGTCATCGACGACGTCGCCGGCGTCCGCCGGTCCGTCGTCAGCACGCTCAAGCGCGCGGGGCACGAGGTTTGGGAGGCCGACACCGGCCGCGAGGGTGCGGAGATCGTCCGCCGTCACGACCCGGATCTGGTGATCACAGACATTCTGATGCCGGACATGGACGGGCTGGAGACGATGGAGCTGATCCGCAACGACGGCCGGCGGCGGCCGCGGTTCCTGGCGATCTCCGGCGGCGGCTCCCTGGTCGCCTCCGAAGAGGCGCTGAGGGCGGCCGCGGTGCGTGCCGACGGCGTTCTGGCGAAACCCTTCCTGGGCGCGGAACTGACCGCCCAGGTGAGCAAGATCCTGGAGGCTTGAGAGCCATGCGCCGTCTTCGTGATCTGGGACTGGCCGGTAAGTTGACCGTCGGGCTGAGTGCGCTCGTGTGCGTCGTGCTCGCGCTCGGGGGCAAGAGCCTGTGGAGCCTGCAGACGATCGAGGACGCGTTCCTGGCCTACGAGCGGGCGGCGAAAGAGGTCGAGCAGGCCGACGTGCTGAAGGTCGACTTCGTCACCGCCATCGGCGCTGCGAAAGAATACGTCGCCCGCAACTCCCGCGCCCGTTACCAAGCCACGCTCGAGCAGTTCGAGCAGGTGGGCTCGGACGCGGCCGAGCTGGCGGCGAATTCTACCGGCGCCTACGCGGCCGCCCTGAACCGGGCAGGCGGTGAACTGGACGCGCTGCAGGCCGCCTTCTCCGAACTCGCCGAGCTGCGCAACGGGCGTAACGACCTGGTCGAGACCCAGCTGCGCGCCGACGGCGACGCCGCGATCGCCGCCCTGAAGGCGGCCGAGGCGGACGCGCTTAAGGCCGGCGACGACCGCGGCGTCACCCAGGCGGTGGACACGCTGGTGGCGCTGATGGCCGCGCGGGAAGCCGCCAACCGCTACCTCGACGACTTCGCCGAAGCGGACGCGCAGGCCGCGCAGGCCTCGGGCGAGACGGCGCGGGAGACCGCCCACAGTCTGGTCCAGGCCGGCTACCTGAGCCAGACGGCGGCCGGCAAGGTGGACAGCACCGTCGCCGCGATCGACCGGCTGAGCGGCATCGTGGCCCGGGAGAACGCCGCGGCGCAGACCTTCTTCGGACCCCGGATGGACGCGGTCACGGCCGCGACCACTGCCATGCTGAAGGCCGCGCACGAGGTGGAGGCGCGCCAGTCCGCCCGGCTGCGCGGGGCGAAGGCGGCAGCTGCCTGGACCATTCCCGCGGGCATCCTGGTCGCGCTGGCGCTCGCCGGGGCCGTCGGGACCTGGCTGTACCGCCAGATCGCGCTGCCGGTGCGCGGCATGACGGGGGCCATGCGGCGCCTCGCCGACGACGACCTGGACCTCGACATTCCGGGCGTCGGCCGGAAGGACGAGATCGGCAGCATGGCGGCGGCGATGCAGACGTTCCTCTCCAACGCCCAGGAGCGCAGGCGCCTGGAAGACGAGCAGCGCAAGGCGCGCGACCGCGCCCGCCACCGGCAGGACGAGATCGACCAGATGGTCGGCATGTTCGGCCGCGCGATGGACGCGGTGCTGCGCCAGGTTGAGGGCGCCTCGCGGGAGATGTCCGATACCTCCAAGGGCATGTCCCGGACCGCCGAAACCACCCAGCAGAACGCCGACACGGTCGCCGGCGCGACCAGCCGCATGAACGACAACGTCGCCACGGTGGCCTCGGCGACCGAACAGCTGTCCGCCTCGATCGCCGAGATCTCGAAGCAGGTCGACGGCGCCAACAGCAAATCCAACGAAGCCAGCGGCCTGGTCGACCAGACCGCCCGCCGGGTCGACGACCTGAAGGCCACGGTCGACCGCGTCGGCGAGGTGGTGCAGCTGATCCGCGCGATCTCGGAGAAGACCAACCTGCTCGCCCTGAACGCGACGATCGAGGCGGCGCGCGCCGGCGATGCCGGCAAAGGCTTCGCCGTCGTGGCCGGCGAGGTGAAGGATCTGGCCGGTCAGACCACCAAGGCGACCGAGGAGATCGCCGGGGCGATCGCCGAGATCCAGAGCTCCACGGCCGCGGCCGTCGATGCCATGGGCGGCATCGAACGCGCGATCGCGGAGCTGAGCGAGGTCTCCCAGGCCGTCGCCGCCGCGACGGCCGAACAGGAATCCGCGACCGGCGAGATCGCCCGCTCGGTGCAGGAGGTCCGCAGCGAGGCCGACAACGTGCTGGCCGAGATCCAGGCGGTGCAGAAAAGCGGCGTGAGCGCCCGCAGCGCCGCGGGCGAGGTCGAGCAGGCCGCCGACACCCTGTCGGAGGACGCCGGCGTGCTCGCCGAGGAGGTGCGCAACTTCCTGGCGGGCGTGTCCGACGGCGCGACGCGCGAGAGCATCGA
>CAYRCO010000048.1:0-14955 GCA_964422775.1 uncultured Rhodovibrio sp. | reverse complement strand
ATCCTGAACGACAACGACATGTCGATCGCCCCGCCGGTGGGCGCGATGAGCGCGTATCTCTCGCGCATCCTGTCCTCGCGTTCCTACCGCTCGGTCCGCGGCGCGATGCGCGACCTCTCCCATCAGTTCCCCCGCCCGGTGCGCGAGGCCGCCCGCCGGGCCGAGGAGTACACCCGCGGCCTGTTCACCGGCGGCACGCTGTTCGAGGAGATGGGCTTCTACTACGTCGGCCCGATCGACGGGCATAATCTGGAGCATCTCCTCCCCGTCCTGCGCAACGTGCGCGACACCGAAGGCGGCGCGCCGATCCTGGTCCACTGCGTGACCCAAAAGGGCAAGGGCTACGAGCCGGCCGAGGGTGCTGCGGACAAGTACCACGGCGTCGCCAAGTTCGACGTGGTCACCGGCAAGCAGGCCAAGCCGACCCCGCAGGCGCCCAGCTACACCGGCACCTTCGCCAAGGCGCTGATCCAGGAGGCCGAGGCCGACCGGCGGGTGATGGCGGTGACCGCCGCGATGCCGGGGGGCACCGGGCTCGACAAGTTCGGCGAGAAGTTTCCGGACCGCACCTTTGACGTGGGCATCGCCGAGCAGCACGCGGTCACCTTCTGCGCCGGCCTGGCGTGCGAGGGCATGCGCCCGTTCGCGGCGATCTACTCGACCTTCCTGCAGCGCGCCTACGACCAGGTGGTGCACGACGTGGCGATCCAGAACCTGCCCGTGCGCTTCGCCATCGACCGCGCGGGCATGGTGGGCGCGGACGGCGTCACCCACCAGGGCAGCTACGACATTACCTATCTGGGCACGCTGCCCAACTTCACCCTGATGGCCGCGGGCGACGAGGCGGAGCTGATGCACATGGTCGCCACGGCGGCGGCCTACGACGACGGGCCGATCGCCTTCCGCTACCCGCGCGGCGAGGGCCTGGGCGTCGAGATGCCCGAGCGCGGGCAGCTGTTGGAGATCGGCCGCGGGCGCGTGGTGCGCGAGGGCAGCAAGGTCGCCATCCTGTCCTACGGCGGCCGGCTGGGCGCGGCGCTGCAGGCGGCCGACGACCTGGGCGCGCGCGGGCTGTCGACGACGGTCGCGGACGCGCGCTTCGCCAAGCCGCTGGACCGCGATCTGGTGCGCCGGCTGGCGCGCGAGCACGAGGTCCTGCTGACGGTGGAGGAGGGCGCGATCGGCGGCTTCGCCACCCAGGTGATGACGCTGCTCGCCGAGGAAGGCCTGCTCGACCACGGCCTGAAAATCCGCCCGATGACCCTGCCGGACCGCTTCATCGACCACGACAAGCCCGACCAGCAGTACGAGGCCGCCGGCCTCAACGCCCACCACATCGTCGCCAAGGCGCTGGGCGCGCTCGGCATCGCGGGCGAACGGGCCCCCGACGAGGTCGCCCGCACCGCGGCGCGAGGTTTTCGGGCGGTCTGAGGACTCCCGCGCCCTAGCGAGCGGCGCCGCGATGGGTTACGAGTCCTAAAGTATCGGATCGGCGCGGTCGCCGCTCGCCCGAGGCCCGTTGGGGCATGCGGGGGGTGCCGCGTCGCCCTGCCCATACCGCGGAACGCCGGATCGCCGGGTCCGCGACCACGAAGACAAGACGGAGCGCAAACCGCATGGCCGTAGCCTATCCCTTCTCCGCGATCGCGGGCCAGGAGGAGATGAAGCTTGCCCTGACCATCGCCGCCGTCGACCCGAGTGTGGGCGGCGTGCTGATTTTCGGCGACCGCGGGACCGGCAAGTCGACGGCGGTGCGCGGCCTGGCGTCCCTGCTGCCGAAGATGCGGGCGGTCGAAGGATGCCGCTACGGCTGTGCGCCGGACCGCGACACCGAGTTGTGCGAGTCCGGCTGCCCGAAGATGCAGGCCGAGGGCGGCGAGGTACCGACCCACGAGGTCCCCACCCATGAGATAGACGTGCCGGTGGTCGATCTGCCGCTCGGCGCCAGCGAGGACCGCGTGGTCGGCGCGCTCGACCTGGAGCGCGCGCTCTCCCACGGCGAGAAGCATTTCGAGCCGGGTCTGCTCGCCCGCGCGCACCGCGGGTTCCTCTACATCGACGAGGTGAACCTGCTCGAGGACCATCTGGTCGACGTGCTGCTGGACGTCGCCGCGTCGGGCGAGAACGTGGTCGAGCGCGAGGGCCTGAGCGTGCGTCACCCGGCGCGCTTCGTCCTGGTCGGTTCCGGCAACCCGGAGGAGGGCGAGCTGCGCCCGCAACTGCTCGACCGCTTCGGCCTGTCGCTGGAGGTCGAGACGCCCACCGATCTCGACACCCGGATCGAGGTGGTGCGCCGGCGCGATGCCTTCGACCGCGACAAGGAAGGCTTCAAGCAGACTTGGCAGGAGGAGGACGACAAGCTCCGCCGCACGATCCTGGACGCCAAGGCCCGCCTGCCCGAGACGCAGGTGCCGGACGCGGCGCTGCGCCGGGCTTCGGAGATCTGCATCCAGTTGGGCACCGACGGGCTGCGCGGCGAGTTGACCCTGATGCGCGCGGCGCGCGCCGCCGCGGCGATCAACGGCGATCCGGAAGTCACCGACGGGCACCTCCGGCAGGTCGCGACGATGGCGCTGCGTCACCGGCTGCGCCGCGACCCGCTGGACGAGGCCGGCTCGACCACCCGCGTCGAGCGGGTGCTCGCCGAGCTGTTCGACGGCGACGCCGAGAGCAGCGGCGAGGCGGCGTGATGGATAGCGTGTTCGCCCAACCCGACACCGACCGCGCGCCGCCGCAGGCCGACGTCCGCGCCGATACGAGTTCGGGCATGGTGTCGGATGCGCGCGGCGAGCAGGGGCAGAGCGCGAGTGCGGTCTGGCGCGACGCGCTGCTGGCGCTCGCCATCTTCGCCGTCGATCCGGTTGGCATCGGCGGCGTGCTGCTGCGCGCGCGCGCCGGGCCGGTGCGCCAGCGCTGGATCGACCAGCTGAAGGAACGCCTCGGCGACTTCGGCCCGATCCGCAAGATCCCGCTCAACGTCTCCGACGACCGGCTGATCGGCGGGCTGGACCTGGCGGCGACGCTGCAGACCGGCAAGCCGGTCGCGAGCAAGGGGCTGCTCGCGGAAGCCGACGGCAAGGTGATGCAGATCGCCATGGCCGAGCGGATGGACGCGGGCACGGCGGCGCGTATCGCGTCCGTCATGGACCATGGCGAAGTCCGGGTGGAGCGCGAGGGCTTCGCCCAGACGCTGCCCAGCCGGTTCGGCCTGATCGCCTGCGACGAGGGGGCGGAGGAGGAAGAGCAGCCGCCGGGCGCGCTTTCCGAGCGGCTGGCGATCCAAATCGACCTGTCGACCGTGCCGCCGCACGACACCGAGGGACAGGAAGCCAAGCGCGCCCGCGCGGTCCAGCTGGCGCGCCAGCGCCTCGCGCACCTGAGCGCGTCCGACGAGATCCTGAATGCGCTCACCAGCACCGCCCAGGCGCTCGGCGTGCATTCGATGCGCGCGCCGCTGCTGGCGCTCAAGGTCGCCAAAGCCCACGCCGCGCTGAGCGGTGTCGACGAGGTCCGGCAGGAGGACGCACAGGTCGCCGCGCGCATGGTTCTGACGCCGCGCGCCACCCAGCTGCCCCCGCCGCCCGAACAGGAGGAACCGGAGGATCAGGAGCAGCCGGACCAGGACAGTTCGCAGGAGCAGGAGCCGGACTCCCAGGACCAGCAAACTGAAGATCAGGAGCCGGAACAGCAGTCGCCCGAGGAGCAGCCAGAGGACGACGGCTCCGGCGACGACGACGAGGACGAGCAGGACGCCCCCAGCGCCGAGGAGCTGGCGGAAACCGTGCTGGCAGCAGCGCAGTCGGCCCTGCAGCCGGGCCAGCTGGAGCGGCTGCGCGACCAGATGGGCCGGCGCGACCAGGGCGCGGCCGGCCGGGCGGGCGCGCTCGCCAAATCGCGCACCCGCGGCCGGCAGGTCGGCACCTTCCGCGGCGAGCCCGGCGGGTCGAACAAGCTGGACGTGATGGCGACCCTGCGCGCGGCCGCCCCGTGGCAGCCGCTGCGCGGCCGCACCCTGCCGGGCAAGGGCGGGTCCGGCGGCAAGCTGGTGGTCCAGCCGGAGGACTTCCGGATCAAGCGCCTGAAGCACAAGACCGAGACGGCGACCATCTTCTGCGTCGACGCCTCCGGCTCGTCCGCCCTGCATCGCCTGGCGGAGACCAAGGGCGCGATCGAGCTGCTGCTGGCGGACTGCTACGTGCGGCGCGACAAGGTCGCCCTGGTCGCCTTCCGCGGCAAGGAGGCCGAGGTCCTGCTGCCGCCGACCCGCTCGCTGACCCGCGCCAAGCGCTCGCTCGCCAGCCTGCCGGGTGGCGGCGGGACGCCGCTCGCCGCAGGCCTGAACGAGGCCTGGGTACTGGCCGACCACGCCAACCGGCGCGGCGAGACGCCGGTGGTGATCCTGATGACCGATGGCCGCGCCAACGTCGATCACGCCGGCGGCACCGACCGCACGCAGGCGAAGGCGGACGCGCAGGCGGCCGCCCGCCGGCTGCGCGCGACCGGGGTCACCGCGCTTTTGATCGATACCTCGCCGCGCCCGCGCCAGACCGCGCGCGAGCTGGCGGGGGCGATGGGCGGCCACTACCTGCCGCTGCCCCACGCCGACGCGAGCGCCCTGTCGCAGGCGGTCAAGACCGCGGAGAAGTCGCTGTGAAGCCGTATCAGCGGGAGGCACACCGTGCCTGAGTGCCGGGCGAGCTATACCGCGCCGGAGTGGGCGCGCGAGGGTGCTGACTGGCCCAACCGGGACGCCAGCCGCTTTATCGAGGCCGGCGGCGTCACCTGGCACGTGCAGGTGATGGGGCAGGGGCCGGCGCTGCTGCTGCTGCACGGCACCGGCGGGGCGAGCCACTCGTTCCGCGACCTGGCGCCGCTGTTGGCGGAGCGGTTCACGGTCATCGTGCCCGACATGCCGGGCCATGGCTTTTCCAGCTGGCCGGCGCGCGAACAGGCGCTGTCGCTGCCCGGTATGGCGAAGGCCCTGGGTCAGCTGCTCAAAGTCCTCAAGCTCGAGCCGCGGGTGGCCGCTGGGCATTCCGCGGGGGCGGCCGTGATCGCGCAGATGCAGCTGTCGGGCCAGCTTGCGGCCGATCCGCTGGTGTCGATCAACGGCGCGTTGCTGCCGCTGCCGGGGCTGCCGGGCCTGGTGTTCTCGCCGATCGCCAAGGTGCTGAACAAGGGCGGCTTTGCGGCGCGCGTGTTTTCGCTCAACGCGCGCGAGCCGGCTGCGGTGGAGCGGCTGCTCTGGGGCACTGGCTCCAGCATCGATTCCCGTGGGATCGAGCTCTACGCCCGGCTGATCCGCTTTTCCCAGCACACCGCCGCGGCGCTGGGGATGATGGCGCGCTGGGACCTGAAACGCCTTGAGCGCGATCTACCGGATCTTAAGGGCGATCTGGTCATGATCGTGGGCGCCAACGACCTGTCGGTCCCGCCGAGCGAGGCGGGCCGGGTCGCCGCGCACCGTCCTGGCACGCAGATGGCGACCGTCTACGCCGCCGGTCACCTGGCGCACGAGGAAAAGCCGGCGGAGGTGGCGGCGCTGATCTTCGAGGCCGCAGGCCTCGACCACGCCAGCAGCGCGGCCTGAGCTGACGGCGCGGCTGCGGCACAACCGCCCGCCGCGCGGCCGGGCAACTCGACGCGCGTGGCGGTGGCGCCATTTAGTTGGCGTGCTAGAGTGAACGCTAAGGGGAGCGCTTTAGAGCATGTTCGATACCACCGCGGCCGGCGACACGCGCAACGCCGCCCAAGACACCGACCGGCGGCCGCATGCGGTCGTCATCGGCAGCGGGTTCGGCGGCCTGGCCGCGGCCGTACGTCTGGGCGCCCGCGGCTACCGCGTCACCGTGCTGGAGAAGCTGGATAAGCCGGGCGGCCGGGCGTACGTGTTCGAGCAGGACGGCTTCGTCTTCGACGCCGGCCCGACGATCGTGACGGCGCCCTTCCTGTTCGAGGAATTGTGGCAACTGGCCGGACGCGAGCTCGCCGACGACGTCGAGCTCCGGCCGGTCGACCCCTTTTACCGGATGCGGTTTTCCGACGGGACGACGTTCGACTACAACGGCGATCCCGAGGCGATGCGCGAACGCATCGCCGAGCTGTCGCCGGACGACGTCGAGGGTTACGAGCGTTTCCTGGAAACCAGCCGCGAGATCTTCGAGATCGGCTTCCAGCAGCTTGGCCACGTCCATTTCGGCTCGATCGCGGATATGGCGCGGATCGCTCCCGACCTGATCCGGCTGCGCGGCGACCGGAGCGTGTATCAGACGGTCAGCCGCTACGTGAAGGACGAGCGGCTGCGGATGATGCTGTCCTTCCATCCGCTCCTGATCGGCGGCAACCCGTTCCGCGCCAGCTCGATCTATTGCCTGATCTCCTACCTGGAGCGGCACTGGGGCATCCATTTCGCCATGGGCGGCACCGGCGCGCTCGCCAACGGTCTGGCCGATCTGGTCGCCGGGCAGGGCAACCGTATCCGCTACGAGACCCAAGTCGAGGAGATCGAGGTCGCGGACGGCCGGGCGACCGGCGTCAGGCTGAAGACCGGCGAACGGCTGCCGGCGGACATCGTCGTCTCCAACGCCGACAGCGCCTACACCTACCGCCGCATGCTGCCGGAGCACGCGCGCAAGCGCTGGACCAACCGTAAGCTGGACCGCGCGCGCTATTCCATGAGCCTGTTCGTCTGGTACTTCGGCACCAACCGGCAGTACCCGGACACGGCCCACCATACGATCCTGCTGGGCCCGCGCTACCGGGAGCTGATCGAGGATATCTTCGAGCGCAAGATCCTGGCGGAGGACTTCTCGCTCTACCTGCACCGGCCGACTGCGACCGACCCGTCGCTGGCGCCCGAGGGCTGCGACGGTTTCTACGTGCTCTCCCCGGTGCCGCACCTCGATGCCGGCATCGACTGGTCGGAAAAGGCGCAGGAATACCGCGACCGGATCGCCGACTTCCTGGAACGCACCGAGCTTCCGGGCCTGCGCGATGCGATCGTCTCCGAACACATGATCACTCCGCAGGACTTCCAGGATCGCCTGCTGTCTGAGCGCGGCGCGGCCTTCGGGCTTGAGCCGCGGCTGACGCAGAGCGCCTGGTTCCGTCCCCACAACAAGAGCGAGGACGTCGAGGGCCTGTACCTCGTCGGCGCCGGCACCCATCCGGGCGCCGGCCTGCCGGGGGTCCTCTCGTCCGCCCGCGTGCTCGACCAGGTGGTGCCCGATGCCAGTGAATTCGCCTGACCCCGTAACCGCCCGCGCGGACGCCGTGCGTTCGAGCGACGCCGCCGCGGCGACGGATGCGATCCGCACCGGCTCGCGCAGCTTCCACGCCGCCTCGCTGGTCTTGCCGCGGCGGGTGCGGGAGCCGGCGCGCGCGCTCTACGCCTTCTGCCGGGAGGCGGACGACGCGGTCGACACGCGCCCGGATACCGAGCGCGCGCTCGCCGAACTGCGCCAGCGCCTGCTGCAGATCTACGACGGCCGTCCGGTCGACAGGTCCGCCGACCGCGCGTTCGCCGACGTGGTCGCCGCCTACGCGATCCCGCACACCTTGCCGGAAGCCCTGCTGGACGGCTTCGCCTGGGACGCCGAGGGCCGGCGGTACGAGACCATCCAGGACCTGCGCGCCTACGGCGCCCGGGTGGCGGGGGCGGTCGGCGCGATGGTCGCGATGCTGATGGGCGCCCGCCAGGCCGAAGTGGTCTCGCGGGCGACCGACCTCGGCGTGGCGATGCAACTCACCAACATCGCCCGCGACGTCGGCGAGGATGCCCGCCAGGGTCGGCTCTACCTGCCAACCGCCTGGCTCGCGGAAGAGGGTATCGATCCCGACGCCTTTCTCGCCGACCCGCAATTCACCCCGGGGGTGGCGCGCACGGTGGAACGCCTGCTGCTGCACGCAGAGGAGCTGTATCAGCGCGCCGAGGCCGGGATCCCGGCGCTACCGGCGTCCTGCCGCCCCGGCATCACGGCGGCGAGCCGCCTGTACCGCGCGATCGGCCATCAGGTCGCCCGGCACGGGCATGATTCCCTGTCCAGGCGCGCGGTCGTCCCGGCGATGCGCAAGGTCGGGCTGATGATGGACGCCCTGAAGGGCCCGGCGCCGAGCGCGCATTACGCCGACTATCCCTGCCTGCCGGAGACCCGTTTCCTGGTCCAGGCGGTGCACGAGGCCGTACCCGCGTTGCACGGCTTCAAGCCCGACGAGGTCGCCGAGCCCGCGCCCAGCAGGGAGGGCGCGGCGGCCTTCGTGATCGACCTCTTCATGCGCCTGGAACAGCGCGACCAGGCCGGCGGGTAGGGGCAAGGGCTGGTCAGGCAGGGCCGTCAGTCCACTTTATCGCTTGAGTTGGTAACGGCGGCTGCTTTTTGCGCGACGCATGCATCGGAGGGTCCCTCTCCCTCGAGGGGTGAGGACAGGTGAGGGTAGGATTCCCCGGCGACCGGCGAGGAGTTCCACCCTCACCCTCCCATGCGATCTCACGATCGCGCGGGCCCCTCGCTCTCCTCAGGGGAAAGGGGATGAAGCGCCGCGCCGCTGCGCACGCTTGGGAGGCGCGCCATGAACACGGGCTGGATCGTGCTGATCGAGGGGATCGCGATCTTCGCGCTGCTGATCGGTTTCGGGGTCTGGCAGCTGCGCTCGCTGAAGAAGATGGAGCGCGAGGACAAGGCGAAGGCGGAGGCCGAGGGACAGACCGGCGAGTCCGCCTTCACCCGGTCGCGGGAGAGCCGGGACGAGTAGCGCGCGGCACCCCTCAGCCCCGCACGCGCGGCATCCGGAACGGTAGCATCAGCCGCACGATCCGGGTGTCGAAGCGGTCCAGCGACAGGCTTTCGTGCATCGCCCGAACGGGCTCGCCCGCCAGATGCGTCTCCACGAGCGAGCGGGCGTAAAACGGCGTATCCTCCAGCGTTTTCGACACGCTCGGCCGGTGGCCCTTGTCCGCCCGGCTCTTCCGGCGCACCCGCCAGATCGGGGTCGCGTGCAGGTCCATGAGCGGCGGCCCGTCGAACCGGTCGACCGCGCCGTCCTCGCGCACGATCAGGGCCAGCCCGTGGTCGGAGCCGTCCCGGCGGAAGGTGTCGTAGGTGATCGCCGTGCCGCCGGAAGGCAGCGGCGCGCGCGACCAGTCCCATTCCTGGAAGCCGGCCTCCAGCGGTTCGTCGCCGCGGTTACGGTCCAGGTAGCCGGTGCCGGTCCAGGTCAGCACCGGCTTGTCGAACGCGACGCTCACGTCGGCGGTAGGCGCGACCGGCCACCAGTGGTGGCGGTCCTGATGGTCGATCGCGAACTCCTGGTCGGTGACCGCCCGCGGGGTGACCCGCACCTGTCCCGCGACCCGCTTGGGCAGGGGGGCTGTGACCTCCGATATATCGATGACGAGTGTGCCGCCGTCCCAGCGCAGGCCGCTGGGCCCGACCGTGAAGAAATCGGTCCCGCGCTCGACGCGCGTGCGCCCGCGTTCGGTCATCGTCCAGCGGTTGGGGCCATCGCCGTAGAGCGCGACGTTGATCGAACAGTGGTTCAGCGGGTCCGCCGCGCCGCCGGGCGCGCTCTGCCGGGCCCAGGCGTAGTACGGCGAAAACACGGAGCCGATGAAAGCGATGATGGTGAGGCCGTGGCGGCCGTCGTCGCTCAGCGCGTCGACGTACCACCAGATGTAACCGCCCGGCGCGACCGATTCCTCGAAGCCGAGCCCGTCGCGCCCCGGTCCGTCGTGTCCGCCATGCCCCAGTCCGCCATCAGGCATTCCGCCGCCAGACGCCCCGACATCGCCGCCATCGGCACGCCCGGTCCCGGATGCGCGCTGCCGCCCGCCAGATACAGTCCCGCCACCCGGGTGCGGATCGGCGGGCGCTGGAACGACGCCCGCCAGCCGTGGCTCGCCCGGCCGTAGAGCGCGCCGCCCGTGCCCGGGAACAGCCGGGCGAAGTCCGCCGGCGTGGTCACCGTACGGGTCGCGCGGTCCAGCGTCAGATCCAGGCCGCAGCGGCTGAGCAGGGCCAGATGGCGTTCCTCGCATGAAGCGATCTCCGGTTCGTCGAAACGGTCCTTGTCGCCGGTCGGCGGTGCGTTCACCAGCATGAACATCCGCTCTGACCCGCGGTTCCGGGCGGTCTCGGACAGGGTGCCGTCGTCGCCGCGGTCCTGCGCGCAGATGTAGACGGTACCCGACTCCGGCAGTTGCCGCCGTTCGAAAATGTCGGCGAATTCCTGTCGGTAGTCGCGGCAGAACAGCACGTTGTGATGCAGCAGCGGGAAGTCGCCGGCCGAGCCTAGGAAGGTCCAGGTGATGGCCGACAGGGAGCGCATGTCCGGCGGGGTTTTCTGCGCGGCCTTCGCCGCCCGTCGGCCCAACATCCCGTCGGCAAGCGCGGAGACGTCGGCGTTGCACACGATCCCGCCGGCCTGGATTTGCGTGCCGTCGTCCAGCCGGACGCCGCCGACCGCGCTGCCCTTAAGCTCGATCTCCCGCACTTCCCGGCCGTAGTGGATCCGCACGCCGTGGCGCTCGGCGAGGTCGGCCAGCGCGTGGGCGAAGGTGTGCATGCCGCCGTCGATCAGCCAGACTCCGCTCTGCTCGACGTGCGCCACCAGCATCAGCGTCGCCGGCGCCTGGAACGGCGAGGAGCCGCAGTAGGTGGCGTAGCGGCCGAACAGCTGGCGCAGCCGGGGATCGTGGAAATGCCGGCCGAGCGCGTCCCACAGCCGGTCGAACGGCTTGATGCCCCAGAGGTCCTTCGGCCCGGCGTGCTGCATCAGGCCGAACGGAGTCGCCTTGGGCGATCGCAGGAAGGGCCGGTCGAGCGTTTCGTAGATCTTGCGCGCTTCCTCGGTGAACGCCTTGTAGCGTTTGGCCTCCGCCGGGCCGCTGAAGGCCGCGATCGCCTCCGCCGAGCGCGCGACATCGCCGAACAGGTCCAGGCGCTGAGCCGGGTCAGTACCGTTGCCGTCCCAGGCGTGGCGTGCCAGCCGGTCGGCCGGGCGCAACTGGACAATGTCTTCCAGACGCTCGCCCAGGTCCTGCGCCAGCTCGTCGAACACCTGGCGCATGGTGAACACGGTGGGGCCGGCGTCGATCTTGGCGTCGCCGGCGGCGAGCGCGCGCATCTTGCCGCCGGGGTGGTCCTGACGCTCCACAAGCTCCACCTCGAGTCCGCGCGCGGCGAGCTTGAGGGCGGATACGAGGCCTGCCACGCCGCCGCCGATCACTACGACGCGTTCGCCTGCTCGTCTCACGTGACCTCCCGTGGGTTGCCGTCAGGCGACGTTGACTTGCCAGCGGTGGGGTGTCTAGTCATAATGACACCCGACGTGACCAGCAAACCTGACACCTCGGCCGCCGGCCCGGTGTCGGGGGACAAGGTCACAACCCGGACAGGCTGGCAGGGGAGTGAGGCATCATGGACACCTCGACCCGGATCGAAAGCGTCTTGCAGGACGCACTCGCCCGGCGGGAATCGCCGGACTCCCCGCCATTGCTCGCGGATGCGGTGCGCTACGCCGTGTTCCCGGGCGGCGGTCGGATCCGGCCGCGCCTGGCGCTCGCCGTCGCCGGCGCCTGCGGCGACGACGCGCCCGCCGCGTCCAGCGCCGCCGCCGCGGCGATCGAGATGCTGCACTGCGCCTCGCTGATCCACGACGACCTCCCTTGCTTCGACGACGCCCAGACCCGCCGCGGCAAGCCCTCGGTGCACGTCGCCTACGGCGAACGGCTGGCCGTGCTCGCCGGCGATGCGCTGATCGTGCTCGCCTTCGAGACGCTGGCCGACGCCGCGGCGAGCGCGCCGGAGCGGCTGCCCGGCCTGCTGCGCACCCTGGGCGGCTCGGTCGGCCTGCCGTCCGGCATCTGTGCCGGCCAGGCCTGGGAGTGCGAGCCGGACGGCGTGCCGCTCGACAAGTACGAGCAGCTCAAGACCGGTTCCCTGTTCGCCGCCGCGACCGTGATCGGCGCGGAGGCCGCGGGCCGCGACGGCAAGCCCTGGCGCACCCTGGGCGCCAAGCTGGGCGAAGCCTACCAGGTCGCCGACGACATCCGCGACGTCTACGCCGACGCCGACGATTTGGGCAAACCGACCGGCCGTGACGAGGCCCTGGACCGGCCGAGCGCGGTGCGCGAGCTGGGGCTGGACGGCGCCAAGGCACGCCTGAACGGGCTGGTCGAGGACGCCGTGACCTCGATCCCCGACTGTCCGGGCCGGGAGCAGTTGATCCAACTGATCCGCACCGAGACCAAGCGCTTCCTGCCGAAGTCGCTGGCCCAAGCCGCGGCGTAAGGCCGTCGGCCGGTGCGCCGTGCGCGCCGGCCGGTCCGCCGCGAGCGTTCGTTCGCGCCCATGCCCCGCGAGGGACGCGCCGAGGTGACCGCTTCACCGTCCTCTGACGACAAGACCGCCCGCGCACCGGTCGACGGCGGCGGGCCGGCGAGCCTGCGTGATCGCCTGCGCGATCAGCGCAACCGCCTACTGGCGAGCGCGCGTTTCCAGCGCTGGGCCGCCGGCTTCCCGCTGACCCGCGGGATCGCGCGCCGGCAGGCGCACGGACTGTTCGACCTGACGGCCGGCTTCGTCTATGCGCAGGTGCTGTACTGCTGCGTTCGCCTGCGCCTGTTCGACCTGCTCTGGCAGCACGGTCCGCAACCGCTCGAGCGCCTCGCGGCGCGGGTGTCACTTCCGATTGACGCCGCCGACCGGCTGGTGCGCGCGGCCAAGGCGCTGAAGCTTCTGGAGACGCGCGGCAACGGCCGGGTCGGCCTGGGGCCCAAGGGCGCGGTCGTGGTCGGAAGCCCCGGTATCGCGGCGATGGTGGAGCATCACGCGATGCTCTACGCCGACCTCGCCGATCCGATCGCGCTGTTGCGCGGCGAGCGCGGGCCGACCCAGCTGGGCGCCTACTGGCCCTACGCCAACACCGACGATCCCAAGGATCTGGCGGAAGACAGCATCGGCGCGTATTCGCAGTTGATGGCGACCTCGCAGCCGCTGGTCGCGGCGGAGGCGCTGGAAGCCTATCCGTTCCACAAGCACCGCCGGCTGCTGGACGTGGGCGGGGGCGACGGGGCCTTCCTGACCGCGGCCGCCCGGGCGCTGCCCGATCTCGATCTGATGCTGTTCGATCTGCCGGCGGTGGCCGCGCGCGCCCGCCGGCAGTTCGCCGAGTCCGGCCTGGGCGAGCGGGTGACCGTCTATGGCGGCGACTTCTTCGCCGACCCGTTGCCGGAAGGCGCGGACGTGATCTCCCTGGTGCGGATTCTGCACGATCACGACGACGCGCGCGTCGAGCGGTTGTTGGCCAACGTTTACAGCGCGCTTCCGGAAGGCGGCACGGTCGTCGTCGCGGAGCCGATGGCGAGCGACGACTCGGCCGCGCCGGTGGGGGACGCGTACTTCGGTTTCTACCTTTTGGCGATGGGCCGCGGCCGGGCGCGGACCCCCGCGGAACAGCGTTTGTTGCTGGAATCGGCCGGTTTTTCGCGGGTGCGCGAACGGCGCACGCGTCAGCCGTTCCTTGCCCGCGTCATGTCAGCGCGGAAAGACACTCGGTAAGTTCGCGGACGTAAGGTTAGATTGACATCGCTTTGCGTCACGTTAGACTGACACTCAGACAAGACCATCGACCCGGGAGGGGATCGACCGTGACCCCGCCGCTGAATGCCACCGCCGTCGTTCTGCAGGAGCCCGAGAAGCTGGCGCTGAGCCAGCTCGATCTCGCGGCCCCGGCTGCGGGCGACATCGTGGTGGATATGGAGGTCTCGGGCATCTCGACCGGCACGGAGCGGCTGCTCTGGACCGGCCAGATGCCGCACTTCCCGGGCATGGGCTACCCGCTGGTGCCGGGCTACGAGGCCCTGGGCCGCGTCAGCCAGGCCGACGGCGAAAGCGGGCTGAAGGTCGGCGACCGGGTGTTCGTGCCCGGCGCGCGCTGCTTCGGCGACGTGCGCGGCCTGTTCGGCGGCGCGGCGAGCCGGGTCGTGGTGCCGGCCAGCCGGGTGGTGAAGGTGAGCGACGAGCTGGGCGAGGGCGGCGTGCTGCTGGCCCTGGCCGCGACCGCCTACCACGCGGTCCAGGCTAAGGACGGCAAGCTGCCCGAGCTGATCGTCGGTCACGGCACGCTGGGCCGGCTGCTGGCCCGCGTGACGCTCGCCCTGGGCGGCCCGGCGCCGACGGTGTGGGAGACCGATCCCGCACGGCGCGAGGGGGTCGAGGGCTACACGGTGGTGGCGCCCGAGGACGACGGCCGGCGCGATTATGCCGCGATCTACGACGTCAGCGGCGATGCCGGTCTTCTCGACGAGTTGATCGGGCGTCTCGCATTCGGCGGCGAGGTGGTTCTCGCTGGTTTTTACAGCGACCGCCCGTCGTTTGCGTTCCCACAGGCGTTCATGCGCGAGGCGCGCATCCGGATCGCGGCGGAATGGCGCGAAAGCGACCTGCACGCCACGCGCGATCTGGCCGAGAGCGGTGCGCTCTCGCTGGACGGCCTGATCACCCACCGGCAGGCGGCGACAGACGCGGAGCAAGCCTACAGGACCGCCTTTGGCGACTCCGCCTGCCTCAAAATGATCCTGGATTGGAGGGGCATATGACGTCGTCTGCCATGGGTGCGCTGGACCAAACAGCCGAGACAGATACCGGCCGCGAGACGCAGGTCATCGCGATCTACGGCAAGGGCGGCATCGGCAAGAGCTTCACGCTCGCCAACCTCAGTTACATGATGGCGCAGCAGGGTAAGCGCGTCCTGCTGATCGGCTGCGACCCGAAGAGCGACACCACCTCGCTGCTGTTCGGCGGGCGCAGCACGCCGACGATCATCGAGACCAGTTCGAAGAAGAAGGCGGCTGGCGAGGAAGTCGACATCTCCGACGTCTGCTTCAAGCGCGACGGCGTGTTCGCCATGGAGCTGGGCGGCCCGGAGGTCGGCCGCGGCTGCGGCGGCCGGGGCATC
>CAYRCO010000047.1:0-14980 GCA_964422775.1 uncultured Rhodovibrio sp. | reverse complement strand
GGATACCTGGCTGCCGCGGACTATAGCGCCGCCGGGACACGTGCGTGAACCCACCTGGCACGCGCCGGTCATGGCCCCACGCTTGTCCGCCCAGATCGGGATGCCTAACCTATCCGCCGGCAACCTGTGCCGGCGATCGGCCAGGAAAGGCGGAACGACGAACACCTGAACGACGAATACCTGAACCACGAACACCGGAAACCACGAACACCGGAACGAGGAGGACGAGATGTCCGTCGCCGTCGTCGTGGGCGCGGGGCCGGGGCTGGGCAGCGCGCTCTGCCGCCGCTTTGCGCAAGCCGGCATGACCCTCGCCGCCGCCCGCCGCCACCGCAGCGCGCTGGAGCCGCTTACCGAAGAAATCGGCGGGCGCGCCTACGAGTGCGATGCCGCCGACGCGGATTCCGTCACCGCCCTGTTCGAGGCGGTCGACCGTGACCTCGGTACGCCGGAGCTGGTGGTGTTCAACGCCGGCGCGTTCAGCATGTCGAGCGTGCTGGAGATCGATCCGGGCGAGTTCGAACGCTGCTGGCGGATCGGCTGCCTGGGCGGGCTCAACGTCGGTCAGGCGGCGTTGAAGCGGATGGTGCCAGCCGGCCGCGGCACCCTGATCCTGACCGGCGCCACCGCGGCGCTGCGCGGCGGCAAGGGCTTCGCCAACCTGGCGGTACCCAAGTTCGGCCTGCGCGCGCTCGCTCAGTCGATGGCGCGCGAGGTCGGCCCTGAGGGCGTGCACGTCGCGCACACGATCATCGATGGGCAGATCCAGAACGAAACCCGCGGCGCCAGCTATTCCGAGGCCGAACGCGGCGCCGACGCGCTGTTGAAGCCGGAAGCGATCGCTGAAAGCTACTGGCAGCTGCACTTGCAGCCGCGCAGCGCCTGGACGCACGAGCTGGACCTGCGGCCCTGGGTCGAGCGCTTCTGAAGCTATCCGTGCCGCGCGACGGCGCCCGGTCGGCTTGTCGCAGTTGCAAGCAAGTCTCACCTGCATTAGCTTCTGAAATGAGACACGGCATGATGCCGATCGCCCATCGCACGGGAGGACCTGGATGAGCGTGCGCAGCAAAGCGGCCTGTCAGTTGGCCACGACGACCACCCCACACGCCTTCGTGGCCGGGGGTAGCCTGGCCATGCTGCTGGCTGCGCTGGTCGCCTACGGCCTGTCGGTGTAAAACCGTCTCAAAAGCCGGCCCGATCAATTGAAACGCCGCGTCGTGTCCAGCGACGCGGCGTTCTTCGTGCGCACGTTCCGCCCCCTCCCCGCCCGCTAATGCGAGTGCCGGGGCGTGCCGAAGCGCTGGGCGATCTGCAGGAAGTCGACCGCGTCCTCCAGGCAGGCGCCGGAGGCAAGCTGGCCGACGTGGCGGCGGTAAATCCGCTGCCAGGGCGTCTGGTCCTCCGGGATGTTGGGCGTGAAGGCGGCCCGGCGGCGTTCCAGTTCGGCGTCGTCGACCAGCATATCGGTGCGCTGGCGCTTGAGATCGACGCGCACCCGGTCGCCCGTCTGCAGCAAGCCGAGCCCGCCGCCTACGGCGGCCTCTGGAGACGCATTGAGCAGGGACGGGCTGCCCGAGGTCCCGGACTGCCGGCCGTCGCCGATGCAGGGCAGCGAGCTTACGCCCTGCTTCAGCAGGTAATCCGGCGGCAGCATGTTCACGACCTCCGCAGAGCCCGGATAGCCGACCGGCCCGCAGTTGCGGATCACCAGGATGCAGTCGCTGTCGATCGCCAGGTCCGGGTCGTTGATCCGGTGGTGATAGTCCTCCGGCCCCTCGAACACGATCGCCCGGCCCTCGAACGCGTCCGGGTCGTCGGGGTTGGAGAGGTAGCGGGCGCGGAAGGCGTCATCGATCACGCTGGTCTTGAGCACCGCAGCGTCGAACAGGTTGCCGCGCATGACGAGGAAGCCGGCGCGCGCGCGCAGCGGCGCGGCCCAGCTGCGGATCACCTCCCGGTCCGGCGTCGGCACCGCCGCCAGGTTCTCTCCGACCGTGCGCCCGTTGACGGTGAGCGCGCTGCCGTCCAGCCGCCCGGCGTCGAGCGCTTCCTTCATCACCGCCGGCGCCCCGCCGCCGCGGTAGAAGCCTTCGCCCAGGAAGCGGCCGGCGGGCTGGCAGTCGACCAACAGCGGCACGTCGTGCGCCGCCTCCCAGTCGTCGATGCCGACGTCCACGCCCATGTGCCGGGCGATCGCGCTTAGGTGCGGCGGGCAGTTGGACGAGCCGCCGACCGCGCTCGTCACTGTGATCGCGTTCTGGAAGGCGGCCTTGGTCAGGATCCGCGACGGGCGCAGGCCGTTCTTGATCGCGAACACGGCCGCCTCGCCGGTGCGGTAGGCCATCTGCGCGCGCGCCCGGTGCGGAGCCGGGATCGCCGCGCAGCCGGGCAGCGACATGCCCAGCGCCTCCGCCATCACGTTCATCGAAAGCGCCGTGCCCATGGTATTGCAGTGCCCCTCGCTGGGCGCGGAGGCGGCGGCCATTTCCATGAACTCGTCGTAGTCGATCTGACCGCGCTGGTAGAGCTCGCGCGCCTTCCAGATGATCGCCCCGGAGCCCGCGAGCTCGCCCTTCCAGTGGCCATCCAGCATGGGCCCGCCGGACAGCACCACCGCCGGCAGGTCGACCGTCGCCGCGGCCATCAGGCAGGCCGGCGTGGTCTTGTCGCAGCCGGTCGTGAGCACGACGCCGTCGAGGGGATAGCCGTACAGCGTCTCGACCAGCGACAGGTAGGCCAGGTTACGGTCGAGCGCGGCCGTCGGCCGCTTGCCGGTTTCCTGGATCGGGTGCACCGGGAATTCCAGCGGCACGCCGCCGGCGTCGCGCACGCCCTGTCGCACCCGGTCGGCCAGGCGCAGGTGATGGCGGTTGCACGGCGCGATGTCGCTGCCGGTCTGGGCGATCCCGACGATCGGCCGGCCGGACTGCAGCTCTTCCCGGGTCAGGCCGAAGTTCAGGTAGCGCTCCAGGTAGAGCGCGGTCATGTCCGGCTGGTCGGGATTGTCCCACCAGTCCTGGCTGCGGTAGCGCGGCGTCTGTCCGTCGCCGCTGCCGTGCTTCGGGGCATTACCCCCCGGCCCCTCGGCGTTTTTCGGCCCGGCCATGACCTCTCTCCTTCTCCCGATCGCCGCATCGCAAGCCCGACGTTTACCGCGCGTTCGCGGCGGATTGTGTTGCGGTGCAAAACTACAAATTCTTACACATGGTCTAACACAGGGCTTGCATAGCGGCAATCTGTGTAGTTTTACTACAGGCCCGCTGGGCGGACCAGCTGACCGGCTGCGCTCGTCCACGGGCTGAGCGATCACGGCGATCGAGGACGCGCAACGTGACGTCCCTGCTCTCGCAGATCCGCGACACCGCCTCGCAATTCCGGCGCTCCGAACGCCGGGTCGCGGATGTCGTGCTGAGCGACCCGCGCGCGGTCCTGCAGATGTCGATCCGCCAGGTCGCCGAGCGGGCGCAGGTGAGCGAGCCCACGGTGATGCGCTTCGCCCAGCAACTGGGCTACAGCGGCTACCGGGCGTTCTCCTTCGCGCTCGCCGGCGAAGTCGGCCGGCAAGGTCCGTCGATGCGCACCGACATCTCCGCCGACGATGACATCGCGAGCCTGGCGTCGAAGATCTGCGGCTCCTCGATCGCGGCGCTCGACCAGCTGCGCACCGAGACCGATTGGGCGGCGGTGGACGCGGCGGTCGACGCGATGGAGCGCGCCAGCCGCTACGAGTTCTACGGGGTCGGCGCCTCCGGCCTGGTCGCGGCGGACGCGCAGCAGAAGTTCTTCCGCCTGGGCCGGCCGGCGGTCGCCTACTCCGACCCGCACCAGCAGGTGATGTCCGCCAGCGTCGCCGACGCGCGCACCGCGCTGGTGCTGTTCTCCTTCACCGGCCAGTCGCCGGAGATCATCGAGGCCGCGCAGATCGCCCAGGCGGGCGACGCCATCCGGATCGGGGTGACCCGGGTCGGCTCGCCGCTCGCCGCGGCATGCAGCCACGTGATCCCGGTCCCAGAGATGGAGGACACCTTCCTCTACACGCCCATGTCGAGCCGGCTCGTACAGCTCGTGCTGGTCGACGTGATGGTCAGCGCGCTTGCGCTTCGCGCCGGCCCGGAGCTCGACGAACGCCTGGGCCGGATCAAGAGCGCGCTCGGCCGGATGAAGTCCGCGGGAGGAACACCCTCCCCCGGCATCAACCAGGATCCGGACGTTCAACCGGATCCGATCCAAACCTCGACGGGAGGAAAGAGCTCATGAAGCTGCAATCCGTTCTGGCCGGAGCCGCCGCGGTCGCGCTGGTCGCGGTCGCCGGCAGCCCGGCCAACGCCCAGAAGTACGAGTGGACGTTCCAGACGTCGGCCCAGGCCGGCGACAACTTCTTCAAGATCGAGCAGAACTGGGCCGACACGGTGGAGAAGATGTCCGACGGCCGGATTTCGATCGAGATCCTGCCGGTCGGCGCCGTCGTCGCGCACAACGAGACGCTGTCGGCCGTCGGCTCCGGCATCCTGCAGGGCCACATCACCGACCCCAGCTACTTCTCCGGCGAGGACCCGGCGTTCGCCATGCTGGGCAACCTGGTCGGCGCCTGGTCCGATCCCGACCAGATGCTGAAGTTCATGAATTACGGCGGCGGCGACGAGCTGTTCAACGAGTTGATGGAGCCCTACGGCGTCCACCACATCGGCTCGGCCGCCACCGGTCTGGAGGCGTTCCTGTCATCCAAGCCTGTCGAGGGCGTCGACGACCTGAAGGGCCTGAAGATGCGCGCGCCCGAGGGCATGGTGCAGGAGGTCTTCGCCAAGGCCGGCGCCTCTCCGGTCAACCTGCCCGGCTCCGAGGTCTACACCTCGCTGGAGAAGGGCGTGATCGACGCCGCGGATTACACCGTATTCTCGACCAACCACGAACTCGGCATGCACAAGTTTGCCGACCACCCGATCTACCCGGGTTTCCACTCCCTGCCGGTGGTCGAGGTCGGGATCAACAAGCAGGTCTGGGACGAGCTGCCGCAGGACCTGAAGACCATCCTGGAGGTGTCGGTCCGCGACTTCGCCCGCGACATGGTCGCCCAGCTTGAGATGGCCGACGCCAAGGCGGTCGCGGAAGCCAAGGCAAATCCGGACATCACCGTGGTCGACTGGCCGGCCGAGGAGCGGGCCAAGTTCCGCGAGATCGCGCGCGGCGTCTGGAAGGACTACGCCGGGCGCTCGGAAATGGCCGGCAAGGTCTACGAGGCCGTGACCGAGCACATGCGCGAGGTCGGCCTGCTGAAGCAGCAGACCGCCAGCAACTAAGCCGGCGGTCCGCGGGGCCCGCCCGCGCCCCCGGTCGTCCCGGGGGCGCGGGTATCCGCGCGGAACCTGAAGCTCCCCCACCTGATCTAAGATCGAAGAGGCGGCCGTGACCCAATCCCGGCACACGCCCGACCCCGCGTCGCGCCCGACCGAGACGCCGGAGACGGGCGAAGCGGAGGGCGATCCCGCGACCTTCGACCTCCTGGAATCCGCCAGGCCGCTGACCGCACTCGACCGGCTGGTCGACCGGGCCGGCCGCGCGGTCGCGGTGCTGTTCCTGATCGCGGTCGTGATCAGTTTCTACGAGATCGTCCTGCGCTACGCCTTCAACGCGCCCACCATCTGGGTGCACGAGACGGTGATCGGCCTGATCGCCGTCTGCTACGCCTTCGGCGGGGCGTTTGCGCTGGCCCGCGACAGCCACATCCGGATCTCGCTGATAACCGCGATCTCGGGCCCGCGCACGCGGCATTTCCTGCACATCGTCAATTCCGCCTTCTCGCTATTGTTCGCCGTCAGCCTGGGCTGGGCCGCCTGGCTGATGACCGAGGAGGCCTGGTTCGCGCCCACCGGCGAGTTTCGCCTGGACCGCAGCGGCAGCGCCTGGAACCCGCCGCTGCCGGCGCTGGTCAAGGGCGCGCTGTTCGTCTGCCTGTGCCTAATGGCCGTGCAGGCGCTGATCCAGCTGCTCTACTGGCTGCGCAGCGACGGCAGCACCGTGCGCGCGCGGGAGGATGAGGACGCATGACGTCCCGCAACGACGTATCCCAGAGGCAGTCCGGCACAACGCCCGAGAACGCGGAAGACCGCGCCGCCACCTGGCGCGACCGGGTGCCCCAGGCGCTGATCGCGGTCGTGTTGGTGCTGGTTGCGGCGATCGCCTGGTACGTGCTGTCGACCGGCAAGGCGATGGGGATCGAGACCGGCTCGATCCTAATGGTCGCCTCGCTGTTGCTGATGGTGCTGACCGGGCTGCCGCTGGCGGTGGTGACCACGTTGATCGCGCTGTTGTTCACCGTCGGCTGGTTCGGGCCGATGGGCGTGCCGCTGGTCGCCTCGCGCGTCTACAGCTTCATCAGCGAATACGTCCTGGTCGCGGTGCCGATGTTCGTGCTGATGGCGTCGATCCTCGACCGCTCGGGGATCGCGCGCGACCTCTACAACGCGATGCGCGTCTGGGCCGGGGGCCTGCGCGGCGGCGTCGCGGTGCAGACGCTCATCGCGGCGATCTTTCTGGCGGCGATCTCCGGCATCATCGGCGGCGAGATCGTGCTGCTGGGCATGATCGCCCTGCCGCAGATGCTGCGGCTCGGCTACGACCGGCAGATCGCCATCGGCACGGTCTGCGCCGGCGGCTCGCTCGGGACCATGATCCCGCCGTCGATCGTGCTGATCGTCTACGGCCTGACCGCCAACGTGTCGATCGGCGACCTGTTCCTGGCGACCATCCTGCCGGGCCTGCTGCTGGCCGCGCTCTACATCGCCTACATCCTGGTGCGCTGCTACCTGAACCCGGCCGCCGGCCCGCCCGCGCCCAAGGAAGAGCGGGACATGCCGCTGTCCCAGAAGCTGGTGCAGCTGAAGGGCGTGGTGATCCCGGTGCTGGTCGCGGTGCTGGTGCTGGGCAGCATCTACGGCGGTGTCGCCAGCGTGACCGAGGCGGCGTGCATGGGCGTGGTCGGCGTGCTGGTCGCAGCCGCCATCCGGCGCGAACTGAACTACAAGATGCTCAAGGACGCGCTCGCCCAGACGCTCAACACCTGCGGCATGATCATCTGGATCGGCATCGGCGCCAGCACGCTGGTCGGCGTCTACAACCTGATGGGCGGCACCCGCTTCATGAACGCGGCGATCACCGGCATGGAGGTCGCCCCGATCACGGTGGTGATCATGATGATGGGCATCCTGCTGATCCTGGGCCTGTTCATGGACTGGATCGGGATCGCGCTTTTGACCATGCCGATCTTCGTGCCGATCATCACCGATCTCGGCTTCGATCCGATCTGGTTCGGCATCCTGTTCGCGATCAACATGCAGGTGTCCTACATCACCCCGCCGTTTGGCCCCGCCGCCTTCTACCTGAAGTCGGTCGCCCCGCCGGACATCTCGCTCGCGGACATCTTCAAGTCGCTGTGGCCGTTCATCCTGCTGCAGCTGGTCGCGCTCGCGACCGTGCTCAGCTTCCCGCAGATCGCCCTTTGGCTGCCTGGAACCGGCTGATGGCAAAAGACGGCGCGATCGCCGCGATCGGCGAATGCATGGTGGAACTGGTCGACCACGGCCCCAGCGAGGGCGACGGCCTGGGCCAGGGCTGGATGCGCCGTGGCTTCGGCGGGGACACGCTCAACACCAGCGTCTACCTCGCCCGCCTTGGGGTCCCGGTCGCCTACGTCACCCAGCTGGGCGACGACGTCTATTCCGACGAGATGGTGCGTGCCTGGAACCAGGAGGGCGTGGAGACCGAGCTGACCGCCCGCAAACCTGGCGCCCAGCCCGGCCTGTACGCCATCCGCACCGACGACAGCGGCGAGCGCAGCTTCGCCTACTGGCGCTGGAACGCGCCGGTGCGCACGATGGTGAGCGACGGCGTGCTCGACCGGCTGCACGCCGAGTTGGACCGCTTCGCCGCCCTCTACCTGTCCGGGATCACGCTGTCGTTGTTCGACGCTGAGCAGCGCCGGCGGCTGTTCGCCCTGTGCGAAGAGGCGCGCGGGCACGGATTGAGCGTGGCGTTCGACACCAACCATCGGGCGCGCTGCTGGCCGTCCGCGGCCGCCGCCGGCGACGCCTACGACCGGATGGCCGCGATCGCGGACACGATGCTGCCGAGCTTCGAGGACTGCCAGGCGGTCTACGCCGACACCGATCCGGAACAGGCGGCCCAGCGCTTCGCCCGGCGCGGCGTCCAGACCGTGGTGATCAAGCAGGGCGCGGACGGCGCCGGCCTCTACGCCGAGGGCCGCTGGCGCACGGTGCCGGGGGTGCCGGTGGCGCGTCCGGTCGACACCTCGGCTGCCGGCGATTCCTTCAACGCCGGCTTCCTCGCCGCCCGGCGGGCCGGGGCCAGTGTCGACGCCGCCGCGGCCGCCGGCAACCGGGTCGCCGCCGTGGTGATCGGCCACAAGGGCGCAATCGTGCCGCGCGACAGCTTCCAGGCGCCCGACCTTTCCGATCTTACCCCGCGCGACCCGGCCAAGCCGTCGGCGCGCAACGGTGCGGACCAGCCGTCATGACCAGCCTGCCCCCGATCCCCGAGAGCCTGCACAGCGCCCTGCGCGCCGCCCCGGTGGCGCCGGTGCTGACGATCGACGACGCCGGCCGCGCCGCGGAGTTGGCAGAAACGCTGTGGTCGGCGGGCGTACGGGTGTTCGAGGTAACGCTGCGCACGCCAGCCGGGCTCGCCGCCTTGCAGGCGATGGCGCACGCTGTGCCGCAGGCAGTGGTCGGCGTCGGCACGGTCGCCACGGCCGATCATCTGCGCCAGGCCCGGGACGCGGGCGCGCGCTTCGCGGTCGCCCCCGGCCACACGCCGGACCTGCTGGCGGCGGCCGCGGAGGTCGGGCTGCCGCTGATCCCCGGCGTCGCCACGCCGTCGGAAATGATGCGCGCGCGCGAGGCGGGCGCGGTCGTGCAGAAGCTGTTCCCGGCGGAGGCGCTGGGCGGCCCCGCCCTGCTGCGCGCGGTCGCCGAACCGCTGCCGGAGATCACCTTCTGGCCGACCGGCGGTATCGACGACGCCAAGATGGCGAGCTACTTGCAGCTCGCCAACGTGCTCGCGATCGGCAGCTCCCGTGTCGCCCCGCGCGCGGAAATCGCGCGCGCCGACTGGCCGGCAATCGCGACCAAAGCCCACACCACCCTGGAAACTGCCCGCGCCGTCCCGCGGGGGTGATCTCAGCCCTACTCCGCCGGCCGCCCGGCGGCCCCAGCGGGGGCGCCCACCGTGCGGCTCCGCCGCGCCTCGCCCAGGCTGAGGACGAGCGAGGTGAGCGCGGGCAGGAAGGTGAGGGAGACGATCATCGCGCCCAGGATGCCGAACAGCACGATCGCGCCCACGCCGCGGTAGAGCTCCGTGCCCTCGCCCGGGATCACCACCAGCGGCAGCAGGCCGAAGATGGTCGTGAGCGTGGTCATCGCGATCGGGCGCAGGCGCGAGGCGACGGCTTCCTGCACCGCCGCGCGCGCGGCCATCGCCTCCTGGCGGACGTTCTCCATGGCGCGGTGGACGATCAGGATCGGGTTGTTCACCACAGTCCCCATCAAGATCAGGAAGCCCAGCATGGAGATCATGTCGAACGGCTGATGGATCGCCTGCAGGCCCAACAGCGGCAGCTGGCTGCCCACCAGGTTCAAAAGCTGCAGCCCGACGATGCCGCCGGCCGCGCCCAGCGGGATCGTGGTCATGATCAAAAGCGGATAGCCCCAGTGGCGGAAGATCGCGACCAAGAGCAGGTACACGATCGCCACCGCGATCACGTAGTTGTTGGCGATCGCCTCCTGGGTGGCCTGCAGCTGGTCGCTCGCGCCTGAGATGTCGATCCGCACCGACTGCGGCACCTGCCCGCTGTCCTGCAGGTAGCCGACCAGCTCCGAGCGCACCCGCTCGACCCCGACCTCGAGCGGCACGCCCTCCGGCGGGATCACGTTCAGGGTCACGGTGCGCCGCCCGTCGATCCGGCGGATCGTGTTGGTGTCCACCGTCTCCACGACCGAAGCGGTCGTGCCCAGCGGTACGATCCCACCGGCCGGGGTATAGATCGGCACGCTGTCCAGGTCCGCAAGGTCGGCGTTTTTGCCTTGGGGCCCGTAGAAGTAGATATCGACCTTCTCGTCGTCGCGGAAGAACTCGTCGACGAACGCGCCGTCGGTCATCGCCGCGACGGCGAAGCCGATCTGCTCGGAATCCAGGCCGAGCTCGGCCGCGCGGTCCCAGTCGGGCCGCACCTCGACCAGCGGCTGCGACAGGCTGAGGGTGTTCGGCTGCGCCTGCACCCGCGGGTTGTCGAACACCTCCTGCGCGCGGGCGTAGGCGTCGGACGCGACCTGGTAGACGGCGGCCAGATCGGGACCCGAGATGTCCAGATTGACCGACCGCGTGCCGCCGTCGTTGGAGGTGATGATCGAGCCGCGCGCCGCAAACGCCCGCATACCTGGGTATTCGCGGAACTTCGCCGTCAGCGCGTCCATCAACGGCCCGATATGGTCGGGATCGACGGATTCCGTGATAATCCGCACGCGCGAGGCTTCGATGCGCAGGTTGAGGTACTTCATCGCCGGCACTGACGTCTCGCCGCGCTCGAACTTGGCGGGGTCGTCGCCCACGAACGGCATGAAATGGCTCTCGATCTCCAGGCCGATCTCGCGCATCGTCTCCAGGTTGTAGCCGGGCGGCGCGCTCATCGAGGCGAAGGTCTTCGGCTCCTCCCCCTCCGGCAGGTAGGCGGCGGGCGGCGTCAGCGCGAAGATGACGAAGCCGCTGACCGCGGCGGTGACCGTGATCGTCGTGAGCGGGCGGACCCGCCCTTGCGTCAGCCAACCGACCGCCTTGGCGATCCGGCCGTCTTCCGGCCCGCGGGTGTCCGGACCGTGGGTCAGGCCGCGCCCCGGGCGGAAGTCGATCCGCGCGCTTGCGGTCGGCACGATCGTGATCGCCACCAGCATCGATGCCAGGATCGCCGCGGAAACGGCGATCGCGACGTCGGAGTACAGCTGGCCGGCCTGCTCCTCGATGAACACGATCGGGACGAACACCAGCACGGTGGTCAGCGTCGAGGCGACCACCGCCGGCCAGACCTTGCGCACGCCGGCGACCGCCGCGCGCAGCCGGTCGAGCCCGCGCCTTCGCTCCAGGTCGATGCTCTCCAGCACGACGATCGCGTTATCTAGCGTCATGCCGATGGCGAACGCCACGCCGGCGAGCGAGATCACGTTGATCGTCCGGCCCATCAGCATCAGGCCAAGGAAGGCCGCGATGGTGCAGATCGGGATGCCGACCACGCCCACCGCCGTCGCCCGGGTCGAGCGCAGGAAGGCGAACAGGATCGCCGTCGCCAGAACCGCGCCGATGGCCAGGTTCTGCCAGACGTTCTTCAGCGACGCCTCGACGTAGCCGGCGTCCTCCGCCGTCAGCTGCATCTCCATGCCGGCCGGGCGCAGGACCTCCTGGTTGATCGACTGCATCTCATCGATCATGGCGTACTTGATGTCGATCACGTTGGACCCGGCCTCGCGCCGGACGGCGAGCGTCAGCACCGGCTGGGTGTTGACCCTGGAATAGCCGTCGAGCTCGGCATGGCCGAAGCGGATCTCGCCCAGGTCGCCGAGCCGGGTGACGCTATCGCCCGAGCGGCGGACGATCAGCTGCTCGATGTTCTCCATATCGCCGAACCGGCCGACGGTGCGCAGCAGGTAACGGCGCTTGCCGCTCGACACCTCGCCGCCGGAGACGTCCCGGTTGCGCTGCCGCAGGGCGTCGCGCACCTGGGTCAGGGTGATCTCCCGGTCGGCCAGCTTGTTCGGATCCAGCAGCACCTGGATCTGCCGCGCCGCCCCGCCCCACAGGGATACGCCAGAGACCCCCGCGACGTTTTCCATCCGGGTGCGCACGTTGTCGTCGATGAAATCGCGCATCATCGCCATGTCGAGGCCGCGCGGGTTGCCCTCGACCGGCGACACGTTGAAGTACATGAACGAGTTCGAGGAGAAGGATGTGGCGTAGACCCGCGGCTGGTCGACGTTCTCCGGGTAGTCCGGCACCTGGTTCAGGGCGTTGTTCACCCGGATCAGCGTCTGCGTGATGTCGACGTCGTAGGGAAACTCCAGTTCGACCCGCGCCTGTCCGGTTTCCGCGCGCGCGCTCAGCCGTTCCAGGTTGGGCACCTGACGCAGGTACTGCTCCTGCTCGATCAGGATTTCCTTCTCGATGTCCTGCGGCGTGGCGCCAGCCCAACTGGTGCGCACCGTGATCGTGCGCACCTCCAGGTCCGGGATCATCTGGATCGGGATCCGCAGCGCCGCGGCGACGCCGATCACGCACATGATCAGAACGGCAACGGTAACCAGGATGCCGCGGCGGACGATGGCGTCGAACATTCAGACAAGCGCGTCCCTGACGCGTAAGGAACTCTCGGGCACGCGGCCGGGCTAGCTGTCGGGGCCGGCCAGCCGCACCGCCTGACCCGGGCGCAGGGTCTCGTTGCCGCGGGTCACCACGCGCTGGCCGGCGTCCAGACCCGACTTCACCTGGACGTAGCCGGAGAACGTCCGGCCGAGCGTCACCTGCACCTCGCGGGCGCGCAACTGCTCGCCGCTGTCGTCCAGCGTCCAGACGGTGGTGCGGCCGTCGGGATAGCGGATCACGGCACCCCTGGGCACGGCGACGTCACGCTCGCCGGTCGCAAGCTCGATCTCCGCCTTGGCCGACATGCCGGGGGTCAGCGGCAGCGGATCGTCGGCGTCGGGGCGCACGCGCAGCTTGAACGTGCGCTGGGTGGAATCGCTGAACGGGACGCGCGTCTCGATCTCGCCCGGCACATTGCGGCCGGGTAGCGCTTCGAAGCTGAGGTAGATCGGCGCGCCGTCGCCCAGCTCCGGGAAATAGGTCTGCGGCACCGCAAGGTCGACGTAAAGCCGATCGACCGCGCTCACCACGACCAGGGTCTCGCCGGGCGAAACCCACTCGCCGGGTTCGATCACCCGCTCGGTCACCACCCCGGCGAACGGCGCGTCGATCGTGTGCAAGTCCAGTCGCTCGCGCGCGGCGGCGGCTTCCGCCTGCAGCCGGTCGACGGAGGCGGCGGCGCGCTCCGCCTCGGCCTGGCGGGACTCCAGTTCGCTTTGCGAGATGTTGTTGGTCCGCGCCAGCCGCTCGGCCCGTTCGACGCGCTGACGGGCGTCGGCGAGATCGGCCCGCGCCTCCGCGACGGCCGCGCGCGCCCGGTCCAGATCGTGGCGCGCCAGCGCGTCGTTCAGCGCGACCAGCGTGTCGCCGGGCGCGACCCGGTCGCCCAGATCGACCGCGACGGCGTCCACCAGCCCGCCCAGGCTGGTCGACAGCCGGGAGGTGCGCGGCGCCACCACCGTGCCGGAGACCCGTACGATGTTCAGGATCTGCCGCGTTTCCGCCGGCGCGACCTCGACCAGCGCGCCCTGACCCTGCGCGCGCACGGGGCCCGCCAACAGCAGAACCAGCGCGCAGGCGGCTGCGATGTAGCTAATCCGCGAGTCTCGCATCGACGACATGCCCTCGCTCGCCCACGATTACGGCTAAAACTGGGGCCAAACCTGAGGGTAGCCAGTCTGTGGCCCGATTTCGACCGGGAAAAGGCGACGCGCGATGGGCCCGAAGACCGAGCCCGGCTGCTGCCTGACTATCGCGCTACCTTCCTGAAGCGCGCGCAACACAGAGCCAAGGGCAGTTCCGCCTGCACGCCTCCTGGCCTAGCCGCTGAGTTGCCGGACCAGTTGCCCACGCCCGCGCGGCACCGCCCCGATCCCGCCGGCCAGCCCTGCGGCGACCGCCGCGACCACGCCCAGCACGCCTGGTAGCAGGAACGCGAGCAGCCCGGGGTCCCAGCTGACCCGCAACGCCTGGTCCGCCAGCCAGCGCCCGCCCTGCAGGCCGGCCGCGCCGCCCAGCAGGGCCGCCAGCACGCCGATTGCCGCCGCCTCGATCAGGCGGGCGACCGCGATCTCCCGCCTGGACGCGCCGATCAGGGTGAACGCCAGCGCCTCCCGCCGGCGGGCATCGACGTCGGCCGTCACGGCCGCGGCGAGCGTGAGCGCGCCGGCCAAGAGCAGCGTCGCCGCGACGGCGAGGGAGCCCAGGATCGCGCCGTCGATCACCGCCGTGATCTGCCCGACGATCCGGCGCACGTCGATGCTGGTCACGTTGGGCGCACTGGACCCGAGGTCCTCCATCAGGTCGTCCACCGCCGCGTCGCCGCCCGCGCCTACACCCTTCAGCGTCACGATCCAGCTGTGCGGCGCCTGCCGGAACGGCTCCGGGGAAGCGACCAGGAGATAGTCCGGCCGGTAGGAGCGGTAGCTTTCCTGCCGGATGTTGACGACCTCGCTCGTGAAGGTCCGGCCCAGCACGCTGTAGGTGATGGTGGCTCCGGGCGACAGGCCGAACGCCTCCGCCACATCCTCTTGGGCGGAGATCAGCGGCGGGCCTTCGTAGTCCTTCGGCCACCACCGGCCCTGCATCAGCGCGTCGCCGTTCGGCCCCGGCGACCAGGAGAAGCTGCGGTCGCCCTCGATCACCCAACGCTCGCTCGGGTCGACGATCTGCTCCTCGGCCGGCTTGCCGTTTACTTTCAGGATACGCGCGCGCATGAACGGCGTCGCCTCCAGCCGGCCCAGCCCGGCGTCGCTCTCCACCCGGTCGCGGATTCGCTCCACCTGGTCCGGCTGCACGTCGATCAACACCAGGTCGGGTGCGCGCGACGGCAGGTCGGAGCGCAGCGAGCCCTCCAGCGAATTCTGCGCGGCGATCACCGCGGTGATCCCGGCGATCCCGATGCCAAGCGCCAGCGCCTTGGTCGCGGCCGCGCCGGGCACCGCCAGCCCCTGGCGCGCGACCAACCCTAGGAAACTCCGCGGGTTGCGCCGGGTGGCGAGCAGCGCCAGCAGCCTGCCCGCGAGCCCCAGCGCCAGCGCCGCCGCCGCCAGCCCGGCCGCCG
>CAYRCO010000046.1:6220-15006 GCA_964422775.1 uncultured Rhodovibrio sp. | reverse complement strand
GCGGAGGAGAGGGAGCGCCTTAAGGCGTCAGCCAGCTCGCCTCGTACCCGCCGGCGCCCAGGCGGAAGAGCGCGCGGCGGTGGCCTTTGCCGGCGAGGTAGAGCCATTCGATCTCGCGCACCTGCGCGCGCACCACCCGGAAGGTCTCGAAGCCGACCTCGGGATCGTCCGGCTCCGGCTCCGCGTAGCCGTCGGGGGCCGAAAGCGGGGTGCCGGGGGCGGGGTCGATGCGGTAGCAGACCCGGCTGAAGGGGCGCGTCTTATCCCAGGCCGCGCGCGCGACCGCGTCCTCGCCGTGCACGCGCGCGTCGGCGCGCACGCGCAGCTGCACCTTGGCCGCGCGGTCGTAGAAATGCAGGGCGACGCGCGGCTCCGCCTCGATCTCCGCCACCTTGGGCGACCGGCGGTCGGTGTGGAACTGCAGCCAGCCGTCGTCTTGGTCGGCGGCGCGCAGCACGACGGTACGCACGCGCGGGTCGCCGTCGCGCCCGATCGTCGCAACGGCTGGCAGGTGGAACGGCGCCTTGGCGTTGGTGACGCCGTCGGCCAGCAGGCGCCACGCCTCGGCGTAGGCGGCGTCGAGGTCGTTATAGAAGGCAGGTGTCTCGTCGGTCATGCCGGCGAGGCTAATGCGCCGGCGCGCCTTGGGAAAGCGGTGCGCTGTCGCGCGGGCCCGTCTCGTCGGCCGCGCCGTCGGCCAGCCGGCGCTTGATCCGCTCCTGCTCCGCCGCGTCGATCGGGTAGCCGCGCAATAGCCAGATCGACAGCAGCTTGATGACGCACGGCAGCAGCGCGTAGAGCGCGGCGAGCGCGAACAGCGCGCCAGCGGACTGGCTCTCCGCGTCCGCGTCGAAGCCGGCGAGCGCGAGTGCGGGGAAGGCGATGCCGACCGCGAGCGCGAGCGGTACCTTGGTCGCCACCCCCCAGGCGGCGAAGAACAGCCCGGAGCGCCGCCGGCCGGAGCGCAGCGTGTCCAGGTCGATCACGTCCGCCTGCATCGAGGGCGGCAGCGCGAGTTCGCCGCCTAGCGGCAGGCCGGTCAGGATGCAGACGGCGAGGAACCACCAGATGTCGCCCGGCCCGAGCAGCACGGCGATCCAGAAGGTCGCCGCCGCCATGCCCATCGCCGCCATCCAGACCCGGTGCTTGCCGAACCGGCGCGACAGCCGCAGCCACAGCGGCACGCCCGCCACCGCGCACAGGAAGTAGACGCCCAGCAGCGGCCATGCCCATTCCTTCGCCTGTAGCACGTGCTCGACGTAGAGCAGGAACAGGGTCGCCGGCATGCCGTAGGCGATGCCGTTCAGGAAGTAGGCGACGATCAGCTTGCGGAAGGGGCGGTTGCCGGTGATCACCGACCAGGAAAAGCGGTGGCTGGCACCCGCCACCCGGGCCTTGGCGTCGTCCGGCAGGGCGAGGATGCAGGCGAGCACGCCCAGCGGCAGCAGGATCGTGAGCCCCCAGGCGAAGCCGGCCATGATCGTGGTCCGCTCCAGGCTGAGCAGCGCCGGCCCGGCCATCGCGCCCACCGTGCCGACGATGATCGCCACCTCGCGCGCCGCGGCGACCCGGCTGCGCTCGTGATAGTCGTCGGTCATCTCCGCCGCCCAGGCGTTGTAGGGCAGCATGATCATGGTGCCGCCGGTGTAGAGCAGCACCGTCCAGAGCAGCAGGTGCGGCCAGCCGACCAGCCCGTCCGCGACGAAGTCGAGCGGGACGAACAGGAACCAGACCGACACCACCGCGAACGGCAGGCCGGCCAGCATCCACGGCTTGCGCCGGCCGAACCGGCCCGGCGTGCGGTCGGACAGCACGCCGATCAGGGGGTCGGTCACCACGTCCCACAGCCGCGCCAGCAGCAGGACCGCGCCCACCGCCGTCAGGCCGACGCCCAGGTCCTGGGCGTAATAGGTCGGCAGCGTGACGTAGAGCGGCAGCAGCAGGGCCGCGAGCGGGATGCCCGGCAGCGCATAGGCGCCCAATTGCCACCAGGCGAAGGTCCGGCCGGTGGCGGGCGTGCTTTCGGCGGCGGCGTCGGTCATGGGGGGCTCGGCACGCCGTGAACGGGGAAGGACGGCCCAGGCCGGGCGCCGCGGGCGCCTAGCTCTGCTCCGCCGTCGGCGGCTCGATCGGCAGGTAGCCGGTGTGCTTGGTCAGGTGATAGGTCACCCGCTCGCCGCGGGCGTCGAACGCCAGCCCGACCCAGCGGTTCAAGTCCCGATACCAGATATGGGTGTCGAGCGCACCGTGAATGACGTAGCGCTGCGCCTGCACGGGTCCCTCGGCGGTTTCCACCGTGTCCAGACCCTGCGCCTCGACGGTGATGTCCTCGACCGTGCCCTTCTGGGTGTTGAGCAGCTTGTCCGCCTCGATCGTGGCGGCGATCCAGTAGGTCGAAGGCAGGATCGTGCCGGTCACCGTCTTGGTGCCGTCCTTGGTCTTCACCTGCAGGCGGCCGTCGTCCAGGCGCTTGGCGTCGACCCGGTATTCCGTGCCGTCGTCGTTGGTGCGCGTCTTCATCGCGACCACGCGGCCGTTGTCCCAGGTCGTGGTGTTGTCGTGGGTGTAGCGGAAGAACTTGATCGGGCCGATGCCGACCGACAGGTCGATGTCGACCTTGACCGTCAGCCGGTCGCCCTTGCGCCGGAAGGTCAGCTCGTGGGTGCCGATCTTGCTGCCGCCGCGCTTGACGTCGAAGCGCAGGGTGCCGGTGTCCTCGGCCTGTTCGGCGCTCACCGGGGCGAAACTCACGGGGGCGGCCGCGCCGCCGGCGGGCGCCAGCAGGGCGCTGGCGAACAGGCCAGCGGTCAGGGTACGGGCAAGGCGCATGGCAAAACCCTTCGGGGTCATGGTGTCGGGACGCGCGGCTGCCACCCGCATATCGGGTCGGCGCCGGTAATTGTCCATACGCAGCGGCGTGGACATTGGATGTCGAAAAGTGGACGCGGGCGGAATGCAATCCCACGGGGGCCGCCGCCAATCCCCTCTCCATCGAGGAACGCCATCCCCTCTCCCTTGACGGGAGACTCACCCTCACCCTAGCCCTCTCCCGTCAAGGGAGAGGGGACTCGCCACTCCATTCGTTGCACCAGCACATGGGAGCGCGCCTCGAGCGCCGCCCCTACCCCGCGACGTCCTTGAACATCCAGGGGGCCTGACGGGCCATCTGCTGTTCGTAGGTGCCGATGTCGTCGGCCTTCTTGAGCGTAAGCGCGATGTCGTCCAGGCCGTTCATGAGGCAGTGCTTGCGGAACGGCTCGATCTCGAAGGAATACATCGTGCCGTCGGGCGCATGCACCTGCTGGTTCTCCAGGTCGACCGTGAAGGTCGCGTTGGCGCCCTGCTGGGCCTGCTCCATCAAGGCGCGCACTTGGCTCTTGGGCAGCGCGACCGGCAGGATGCCGTTCTTGAAGCAGTTGTTGTAGAAGATGTCGGCGAAGCTCTCCGCGATCACGCAGCGGATGCCGTGGTCCAGGATCGCCCAGGGCGCGTGCTCGCGCGACGAGCCGCAGCCGAAGTTGTCGCCCGCGATCAGAAGCTTCGCGTTCTGGTAGGCCGGCTGGTCGAGGACGAAGTCGGTCTTGTTGCCGTCGGCGTCGAAGCGCAGCTCGTAGAACAGCCCCTCGCGCAGGCCCGTGCGCTTGATCGTCTTCAGGAACTGCTTGGGGATGATCATGTCCGTGTCGACGTTGTCCATGTCGACCGGAGCGGCCACGCCCGTCAGGGTGGTGAACTTGTCCATCGGCGGCTGTCCTTCTCCTCGTGCCCGGTATCTAGGGCGCTCGTAGGGTGGATTCGCCGCGCCAGCGGCAATCCACCATTTGCGGCCGTACACCTGTCCGCGCCGCGCGGTGGGTTGCTTCGCGAACCCACCCTACGGCTTCTCGGCGCTAGACGTACTCGCGGATATCCGTGATCCGGCCCTCGATGGCGGCGGCGGCGGCCATGGCCGGGCTCATCAGGTGGGTGCGGCCGCCGCGGCCCTGGCGGCCCTCGAAGTTGCGGTTCGAGGTCGAGGCGCAGCGCTCGCCGGGCGCCAGCCGGTCGCTGTTCATCGCCAGGCACATCGAGCAGCCGGGCTCGCGCCAGTCGAAGCCGGCCTCGATGAAGATCTTGTCCAGGCCCTCTTCTTCGGCCTGTTCCTTCACCAGGCCCGAGCCGGGCACGATCATGGCGTACAGGCTGTCGGCGACCTTGCGGCCCTTGGCGACCTTGGCGACCTCGCGCAGGTCTTCGATCCGGGCGTTGGTGCAGGAGCCGATGAACACCTTGTCGAGCGGCAGGCCGACCAAGGGCGTGCCGGGCTTGAGGTCCATGTACTCCAGCGCGCGTTCCATCGAGCGCTTGCGGCTCTCGTCCGCCGCCTCGCCCGGATCGGGCACGCGGCCGTCGATCGGCACGACGTCCTGCGGGCTGGTGCCCCAGGAGACCTGCGGGGCGATCTCGCGGGCGTTCAGCACCACCTCGGTGTCGTACTCAGCGCCCGGATCGGACGGCAGCGACTTCCAGTACTCGACCGCCTGTTCCCACAGGCCGCCCTTGGGGGCGTAGGTCCGGCCCTTGATGTACTCGAAGGTAGTCTCGTCCGGGGCGACCATGCCGGCGCGCGCGCCCGCCTCGATCGACATGTTGCAGATCGTCATCCGGCCTTCCATCGAGAGTTCGCGGATCGCCTCGCCCGCGTACTCGACGACGTGGCCGGTGCCGCCGGCGGTGCCGATCTTGGCGATGATGGCGAGGATCAGGTCCTTCGCCGTGGTGCCGGTCGGACGCGGGCCGTCGACCGTGATCCGCATGTTCTTGGCCGGCTGCATCAGCAGCGTCTGGGTGGCCAGGACGTGCTCCACCTCCGACGTGCCGATGCCGAACGCGAGCGCGCCGAACGCGCCGTGGGTGGCGGTGTGGCTGTCGCCGCAGACGATCGTCATGCCCGGCTGGGTCAGGCCCTGCTCCGGCCCGATGATATGCACGATCCCCTGCCGGGGGTCGGTCATGCCGTACATCTCGATGCCGAAGTCGCGGCAGTTCTGCTCCAGCGTCTCCACCTGGATGCGGCTGTCCTCTTCCGCGATCCCCTTGGCGCGGTCGCTGGTCGGGACGTTGTGGTCGCACACCGCCAGCGTCGCCTCCGGCCGGCGCACCGGACGGCCGGCGAGGCGCAGCCCCTCGAACGCCTGCGGGCTGGTGACCTCGTGCACCAGGTGGCGGTCGATGTAGAGCAGGCAGGTGCCGTCCTCCTGCCGCTCCACGACGTGACTGTCCCACAGTTTGTCGAACAGCGTCCGGGGCTGCTGGGTCTCGCTCATCGTCGGGGTCTCGCTTTTCTCTTCCGCGTCGTCGTGCGTCGCGTTCATTCGGTACTTCGGCAAGATAGGACGCCAGGTGCGCGCTCACAACGCCGTCGCGGCGCATACCGGCATGAACGCCAGATACACTCCGGCCCGGCGCGCCGGTTGCGGCGGCCGGGCCGGGGTGTCGTGCCGGTCAGAGCGACGTGCAAGCCACCTCACCCTCCCACGCGGCTTGGCCGCGCGGGCCCCTCCCTCTCCCCCCATTGGCGGAGAGGGGATTTCGCGCCGCGCCTTTACGCCCGTACACCGGGCGTCGCAGCGGGTTCCCTCTCCTCCAGTGGGAGGAGAGGGTCAGGGTGAGGAGGTGGCCTCTACCGCTCGCGCTCGCGCGCAGCCGACGTCAGCCTACTGCTGCTGGCCCGGCTGCGGCTTGTTCTTCTTGTTGCCGCGCTTGGTCTTGCCCTGACCCTTGGCGGCCTGGGCGTCGGCGCGCTCCTGGGCGGCCTTCTTGGCGGCCTCGCCGGTGGTCTTCTCCGGAATTCGGGCCGCCTTACCGCGCAGACCGCGCAGGTAGTACAGCTTGGCGCGGCGGACGTCGCCGCGGCGCAGCAGCTCGATCGAGTCGATGCGCGGGCAGTACAGCGGGAAAATCCGCTCGACGCCCTCGCCGTAGGAGACCTTGCGCACGGTGAACGAGCTGTTCACGCCGCGGTCCTTCTTGGAGATGCAGATGCCGTCGAACGCCTGCACGCGCTCGCGGTTGCCCTCGACCACCTTGACGTTGACGCGCACCGTGTCGCCGGCGCCGAACTCGGGGACCTTCTTGCCCTCGGTCAGGCGCGCGACTTCTTCCCGCTCGAGTTCCTTGATGATCGCGCTCATGGCTCTCGGTCCTTCTTGATCTCGTCCGCTGTTGTCGGCCGTTCGGGGAGCCGCGCCCCCGAGGGCGTGTCGATGGTCAGGCGGGCGCTGAGCCCGCCTTGAGGTGGCGGCCGGGGCGCCGCCGGGTCACTCCGTCTCGTCGCGCGCGCCGCGCTTGCGGCGCTTAGGCCGGGCGGCCTGGGCCTCCAGCTGCGCCTGGTAGCGCGCCCAGAGGTCCGGGCGCCTTACCCGGGTGATCTCTTCCGCCATCTCCCGGCGCCAGCGCGCGATCCGCGCGTGGTCGCCGGACTGCAGCACCGCCGGCACCGCCCGCCCCTGCCAGTCGGCCGGGCGGGTGTACTGCGGGTACTCCAGGAGGTCCCGCTCGAAGCTCTCGTCGCCGCCGCTCTCGGCGTTACCCATCACGCCCGGCAGCAGCCGCACGACCGCGTCGAGCACGGTGAGCGCCGCGACCTCGCCGCCCGAGAGCACGAAGTCGCCGACGCTCAGTTCCTGCACGCCGCGGGCTTCCAGGACCCGTTCGTCGATCCCCTCGTAGCGCCCGCACAGCAGCGTCAGCCCCGGCTCGGCCGCCAGCTCGCGGACCACGCCCTGCTCCAGCGGCCGCCCGCGCGGCGACAGGTTGACCACCGGCCCCGGCCGGTCCGCCACGTCGCCCAGCGCGCGGTCGACCACGTCCGGGCGCATCACCATGCCGGCGCCGCCGCCGAACGGCGTGTCGTCGACCGAGCGGTGCTTGTCCAGCGCGTAGTCCCGGATGTTCCGGGCGTCCAGCCGCCAGAGCCCGCGCTCCAGCGCCTTGCCGGCGAGCGAGACGCCGAGCGGCCCCGGAAAGACTTCCGGGAACAGCGTCAGCACCGTCGCGGTCCAGGGCGTTGCCGGTTGCGGCGCCCGGCCCTCGGTCGCTTGCTGGTCCGGCGCCTGTGGGCCCGCCGCCGGGTCGCCGTCGTCCTCCGGCGCGCTCATCGGGCGCTCCAAAGCCGTGGTGTATGCCCGCTCGAAACCGCTTTGTCCAGCCCCTGCGCGGGGTTGCGCCGGGCGCTGTTGTCCAGGGCAGGGCGGCGCCGGTCAGGTGTCGTCGCCACCGGGCTGCAGATCCTCGGGCGCGACCTCGGCCGGCTCGCCCGCTTCCGGCTCGCCGACCTCCGGCGGGGGATCGACGGTCAGGCGACCGTTCGCGAGGTCGACCGTGGGCACGATCTCTTTCGTGAACGGCCAGACCCGGATCTTGCCGCGCGCGTCGGTGACCTCGATCACGTCGCCCGCGCCGTGGTCGTCGACCTGCGTGACCCGGCCGTAGTCGGTGCCGTCGGTGCCGTCCACCCGCAGCCCCAAGAGGTCGGCGTAGTAGAAGGCATCCTCCTCCTCGACCTCCGGCAGGGCGCTGCGCTCGACGTGCAGGCGCAGGCCCTTGAGCGCCTGGGCGGCCTCCCGGTCGTGCACGCCGGACAGGCCGGCCAGCAGGGTGCCCTTGTGCACGCCGTGGACGGTCAGATCAAAGCTGCGCCGGCCGCTGTCGTCGCTCAGCGGGCCGTAGGCGCCGACATCCAACGGGTCCTCGGTGAAGGGCTTGATCTTCACCACCCCGCGCACGCCGTGGGTGCCCACGACCACGCCCAGGCACAGCCGGCGGTCGTCCGTCTCGCCTTTGGGCGTGCCGCGCTCGGCCATCTCGGGCTTCGCCTCGGGCTGGCGCGCGCAAGCTTAGCTGGCGTTCTCGTCCTCGCCGGTCGCCTGCTCGGCCTGCGCGCCCTCGTCCGAGCCCTGGGCCTCCTGGGCTTCCTTCTCGGCCTGCTCCTTGCGGGCCTCCTCGGCCTGCTTGGCGAGCTCTTCCTGGCGCTTGCGCTGCTCTTCCATGCGCTCCTGCGCCTTGGCCTTGGGCTGGTTCTTCTTGGTCTGGTTCTTCGGCGGCTGGAACGCCGGCAGCACCTCGGCCTGGGACAGGATCCGGTGGACGCGGTCGGACGGCTTGGCGCCCTGCTCGATCCAGTACTTCGCGCGCTCGGTCTTCACCTTCTGGCGATCCGGGTGATCCGGGGCGACCATCGGGTTGTAGAAGCCCAGCGTCTCGATGAACCGGCCGTCGCGCGGGGAGCGGTTGTCCGCCACCACGATGCGGAAGTGCGGGCGCTTCTTGGCGCCGCCGCGCTGCAGTCGGATCGCAAGAGCCATTTCGAATAAGTCCTTTTCGTCTCTCTAGAACGGGTTGTCTGTGTCGGAAACGAGCGCCGCGGCGCCCTGAAGTCTCGAATCGCGGGGAAGCGCGAGCCCGTCGGGCTCAGCGGCGACCGCCGGGATAGCCGCCGGGCGGCATGCCGCCGCCACCGCCGCCCATCTGGTCCATGCCGGGGATGCCGTGGCGCTGCATGCCCTTCTTCCCCATCTTCTTGACGCGCTTCATCATCTTCTGCGCTTCGGCGTGCTGCTTGAGCAGCTTGTTGACGTCCTGGACGGTCATGCCGGCGCCCTTGGCGATCCGCTGCTTGCGGCTGGCCTTGATCAGTTCGGGGCGCTTGCGCTCCTCCTTGGTCATCGAGGAGATGATCGCGAGCTGTCGGTTCAGCGCCTTCTCGTCGAACTTCGCGTTCTGCAGCTGCTTCCCCATCTTGCCCA
>CAYRCO010000046.1:0-6210 GCA_964422775.1 uncultured Rhodovibrio sp. | reverse complement strand
CATGCCGGGCATCATGTTCATCAGCTGCGACATGCCGCCCATCTTCTGCAGCTGCTTGTACTGCTGGGCCATGTCGTCGAGGTCGAACTTGCCCTTCTGAAGCTTCTTCTCGAGCTTCTGGGCGTCCTCTTCCTCGATCGATTCCTGGGCCTTCTCGACCAGCGAGACGACATCGCCCATCCCTAAGATCCGGTTGGCGATCCGGTCCGGATAGAAGGGCTCCAGCTCGTCCAGCTTCTCGCCCGTGCCGATCAGCTTGATCGGCTTGCCGGTGACCTGGCGCATCGACAGCGCCGCACCGCCGCGCGCGTCGCCGTCGACCCGGGTCAGCACCACGCCGGTCAGGCCGACCTCGTCGCGGAAGCGCTCGGCCGTGGTGACCGCGTCCTGGCCGGTCATGGCGTCGCACACCAAGAGCGACTCGGTCGGGTTGGTGGCGTCGCGGATCTCCGCGACCTCGCGCATCAGCTCGTCGTCGATCGCAAGGCGGCCGGCGGTGTCCAGCAGGACGACGTCGTAGCCGCCGAGGGTCGCCTGCTGCAGCGCGCGCTTGGCGATCGCCTTGGGCGGCTCGCCCGGAACGTTGTCCAGCGTGTCCACGCCGACCTGCCAGCCGAGCTGCTTCAGCTGGTCCTGCGCGGCCGGGCGCTGGACGTCCAGCGAGGCCATCAGCACGCGCTTCTTCTGCTTTTCCTTGAGCCGCTTGGCGAGCTTGCCGGTGGTCGTGGTCTTACCCGAGCCCTGCAAGCCGACCAGCATGATCGGGGTCGGCGGCTCGGTCTTGAGCTCGATCTCGGCCTGCTCGCCGCCCAGCATCTCGACCAGGCGGTCGTTGACCACCTTGACCACCTGCTGGCCGGGCGTGACCGAGCGCAGCACCTCCTGCCCGACCGCGCGCTCGCGCACGTCGGCGATGAACTGCTTGACCACCGGCAGCGCGACGTCCGCCTCCAGGAGCGCCACCCGGACCTCGCGCAGGGCCGCGTCGACGTCTTCCTCCGTCAGCGCGCCGCGCTTGGTCAGGCCCTCGAAGACCTTGCCCAGGCGTTCCTGAAGATTGTCGAACATCGCGTGTCTTTTCCGCTCGCGAGGTGGCCTTCCGGGCGGCCGGCCGCGTCGCCGTCCCCCGGATCCGTCAAGCGCCCAAACACGTTCGCGCCAGTGCGCGAAACCTCGCGGACTGGCGGAGCTCCCCCGTCCTTCATCCCGGACGGCCGTGGGTAGCTGGTGCCTGAAAGGCAGCTTTGCCGGATTGTGAGCGCGGAACCTACGGAGCCGGGCGGGCCCGCGTCAACAACTTTGCGGGTGTGCGCGTCTGCGGGATATACTCTCGTGCGAGATCAAGGAGCCCGTCCCATGCCCGGCGACCCGCTGTACGACACCGACTTTTACGCTTGGACCCAGCAGCAGGCAGAGTTGCTGCGGCAGGTCCGCGACAACCGCCTGGACGCGGAAAACCTGGCCGAGGAGGTGGCTGACTTGGGCAACAGCGGTCTGCGCTCGGTCGTCAGCCACCTGCGGCAGATGCTCAAGCACCTGATCAAGCTCGCCGCGAGCCCGTCGGAACACCCGCAAGCCGGCTGGACGTCGGAAATCCGCGAGCACCATTTCCAAGCGCGCGACGCCTTTTCGCCGTCGATGCGCAAGGACATCGACCTCGCCGACATCTGGCAGCGCGGCCTGGTCCAAGCCAACGACGATTTGCAAGATTACGGTGAGCCCGCGGCCCCTGCCGATCTGCCCTGCCCGTTCACCCTGGACGAGTTGCTCTCGCCTTCCTTCGAACCGGCGGACGCGCGCGCAAAGATCGAACGGGCGCTCCAGGCGCACCAACGTTAGGCGCACGCGCACCCGGACAAGGCGCGCTGGCGCTTTTGCGGGCGCGCGGGACTGGCGTATAGTGGCGCCTAGGAGCAAGGAGCCCGCGCGATGCCCGGCGACCCGCTGTACGACACCGACTTTTACACCTGGACCCAACGCCAGGCCGAACTGCTGCAGGAGTCCGGCGACAACCGACTCGACCGGGAACACTTGGCCGAGGAGGTGGCCGACTTGGGACGCAGCGAACTCCGGGCCTGCGAAAGCCATCTCCTGCAGGCGCTGATCCACCTCGTTAAATTGGCGGAGACCACCAACGCCCCGTCAGCAGGCCACTGCTCCGCGGAAGCCGAACTGCAGTTAGATCAGGGACAGAAGGCGTTCTCGCCCGGCATGCGCCAGCACATCGACCCGGACGCGCTTTGGCGGAAGGCCGTGAAGATCGCCAATCGGCAACTCGCCGACTTTGGCGAACCGGGTGTGCCGCAGGACCTGCCTTCTCCGTTCGCGTTGGACGACCTGCTTTCCCCGGAGTTCGAACCCGCGGACGCCCGCGCAAGGATCGAGCGGGCGATCCAGGCGCACGGCCGCTAGCCCACGGCCGTCACGGCCCGCTTTCGCGCGCCCGCAGGACCACGCGCAGCAGCCAGCCCAGGCCGGTGGCGAGCAACAGGATCTCCACGCCGACCACTGTCACCGCCGTGACCGCCGGCGGCAGGTCGGCGAAGTCCGCCAGTGGCGCGCCCAGGAAAGCGACCGCGACACCGATCCCGGCCAGGATGCCCCAAAGCCAGAACAGGCCGCGGCGCTCGGTCCCGAGCACGCGTCCGGAACGAGCATAGTGGGTGCGCGTCATGGCGACCTCCGTTGCGTATCGCGCCCGACTCACTTAGTTACGTATGAATATGTTTTCCGGGCTTCAACCTGCGGGGCCGGGAACGGGCAGGCGCGGCGGGTGCCCTCCGACCGTCTCCGTCGGGCCGGCCAGCGGGGAGCATCTCCGCTATGGTCATGGGCGCCCCTTGAGGCTATATCGGCTGCCATGGCGACCGTGACCGCGATCCTGATCGGCGTCGCGCTGCTGATGACGCTCGGCGTGCTCTTCTCCGGGTTGATCGTCATGGCGCGCGGCGGCGAGACCAACCGGAAGTACGGCAACCTGCTGATGCGCTGGCGCATCGTGTTCCAGGGCATCGCGCTTGCGCTGATCGCGCTCGCGATGCTGCTGAACGCCGGCGCCGACTAGCACCCGCCTGCCACCGCTTCCGGCCCCCTGCCGGGCGGCTGCGTCCGTGGCTGACACCGCGCACGCGCCGGCCAACAGGGGACGCGTGTGCAGTACACGGACCCGCCGGCGAACGCCCGTCGCGCCCGCTTCCGGCCGCGCCGGCCCTACCCACCGCAGACGGCACACGACTTCGACCTCGGAGACAGTTCTACCACCATGGTTCAGCTCACCCGCATCTACACGCGCGGCGGCGACAAGGGGCAGACGTCGCTTGGCACCGGCAAGCGCGTGCTCAAGCACGATCCGCGCGTCGCGGCCTACGGCACGGTCGACGAGGCGAACGCCGTCCTGGGCGTCGCCCGGCTCAACGTCTCCCGCGAGATCGACCAGCTGCTGGAGCGGGTGCAGAACGACCTGTTCGACGTCGGCGCGGACCTGTGCACGCCCGAGCAGTCGGACCCGCCCTACCCGCCGCTGCGCGTGACCGCGCCGCAGGTCGACTGGCTGGAGGAGCGGATCGACGCGCTCAACAAGGAGCTGCAGCCGCTCAAGTCGTTCGTGCTGCCGGGCGGCAGCCCCGGCTCGGCCCACCTGCACATGGCGCGCACGGTGGCCCGTCGGGCGGAGCGCGAGATCACGCTTCTGATGGAGACCGAGCCGGTCAACGCGGAAGCGCTGCGCTACCTCAACCGCCTGTCCGACCTGTTGTTCGTCCTCGCCCGCTACGCCAACGACAAGGGCGACGGCGACGTCCTGTGGAAGCCCGGCGAGAACCGCTGAAGCCGCCCGGCGAAAGCCGCTGAGTCCGCCCGGCGAAAGCCGCTGAATCCGGCGGAATCCGGCGATTTTCCGGCGCTGCCGCGCGATTGACAGGGGGGTGCCCCCTTTCTATTGTGCGACGCGACAAAGCGCCCGCGACGGCGCCCTATACCCCGTGCGCGCGGGCGCACGCGTTCCCATCCCTCCGGCCTTCGAAGGTGGCGTTCATGAGCGTCCTGGTGATCACCGAACACGACAATGCCGCGCTGACCACGGGTGCGCTGAGCACGCTGACCGCGGCCAAGCAGCTGGGCGACGACGAGATCCACGCCCTGGTCGTGGGGCACGGCTGCAAGGAAGCCGCGGACGCGGCGGCCAAGGTGCCCGGCGTGACCAAGGTGCTGCTGGCCGACGCGCCGCAGTACGATCACCGGATCGCGGAGAACGTGACCCCGCTCTTGGTCGACCTGGCGAAGAACTACGGCCACGTGCTGTGCGCCGCCTCGACCTTCGGCAAGAACGTCATGCCGCGCGTGGCGGCCCTGCTCGACGTGCAGCCGGTCGCCGACATCGTCGCGGTCGAGGGGCCGGACACCTTCCGCCGGCCGATCTACGCCGGCAACGCCTTCGCCACGGTGAAGACTAGTGACGCGATCAAGATCGTCACCATCCGCCCGACCGCGTTCGAGGACGCGGCGACCGAGGGGGGCAGCGCCAGTATCGAGGAGATTTCCGGTACCGGCGACCAGGGGCTGTCCAGCTTCGTCGGCCAGGAGCTGACGCAGTCCGACCGGCCCGAACTCGCCTCCGCCAAGATCGTGATCTCCGGCGGTCGGGGCCTGGGCAGCGGCGACAACTTCCAGCTGCTGGAGCGGGTCGCCGACAAGCTGGGCGCGGCCGTGGGCGCCAGCCGCGCGGCGGTCGACGCCGGCTTCGTGCCCAACGACTATCAGGTCGGCCAGACCGGCAAGGTGGTCGCCCCCGACCTCTACGTTGCCGTCGGCATCTCCGGCGCGATCCAGCACCTGGCCGGCATGAAGGACTCCAAGGTGATCGCCGCGATCAACAAGGACGAGGAGGCGCCGATCTTCCAGGTCGCCGACTACGGCCTGGTCGCCGACCTGTTCGAGGCGGTGCCGGAGCTGGAGAAGGAAATCGACCGGGTGAAGTAACGCCCGCGCGGCCCCGCCCCGGCGCTCCGGGGAACGCCGCCGCCCGCGTGCCCACCCGCATCCCGAGTCACGACCAAAGGCAATCCGTTTCATGGCGACCAATCCCCTGACCTCGGGCGCGGACACGCCCATCCCCACGATCGAGCGCGTCGGCGTGATCGGCGCCGGCCAGATGGGCAGCGGCATCGCCCAGGTGATGGCGCAGGCCGGCTACGACGTGCGGATGACCGACGTGGACGAGGAATCCGCCCAGAAGGGCCTGGACAAGATCGGCCGGAACCTCGACCGCGCCGTGCAGCGGGGCAAGCTGGAGGAAAATGCCAAACAGGCCGCCTTCGCGCGGATCTCGACCGGGGTCGACTACGGCATCTTCGACGATTGCGAACTGGTGATCGAGGCGGCGACCGAGAACGAGGAGATCAAGCGCAAGATCCTGAAGGCGCTGGTCCCGCACATGAAGCCGGGCGCGGTGATCGCGACCAACACCTCGTCGATCTCGATCACGCGCCTCGCCTCGATCACCGACCGGCCGGGCCGGTTCATGGGCATGCACTTCATGAACCCGGTGCCGGTGATGAAGCTGGTCGAGCTGATCCGGGGCATCGCCACCGACGAGGACACCTTCCAGGCGGTTCGCGAGGTCACGCTGGCGCTGAACAAGACCCCGGCGGTCGCCGAAGACTTCCCGGCGTTCATCGTCAACCGCATCCTGCTGCCGATGATCAACGAGGCGGTCTACGTGCTGTACGAGGGCGTGGGCGGCGTCGAATCGATCGACACGGCGATGCGGCTGGGCGCCAACCACCCGATGGGGCCGCTGGAACTGGCCGACTTCATCGGGCTGGACACCTGTCTTGCCGTCATGCACGTGCTCTACGACGGCCTGGCGGACAGCAAGTACCGCCCCTGCCCGCTTCTGGTGAAGTACGTCGAGGCCGGCTGGCTCGGCCGCAAGGTCGGCCGCGGCTTCTACGACTACTCCAGCGAGACCCCGGTCCCGACGCGCTAGCGGGCGCGGCGCCCGCCAGATGCCTTTCTCCCTCTCCGCCACGGGGAGGAGAGGAACCAGTTGCCGCTCAACCGCCCGCGGTGCCGGTCTGGACTTGGCCGGCGCCGGCGTGTTCGCGCAGCAGGTCCACCGCGCGGGCAAGCGCGGCGTCCAGCGTGCCGCGCGCCGCGGCGTCGCCGGCCGCGCCGAAACCGTAAAGCACCATCAAAACCGACCGCGTTTCC
>CAYRCO010000045.1:0-15824 GCA_964422775.1 uncultured Rhodovibrio sp. | reverse complement strand
GCGACGGCGACCTGGCGACCGCCCGCCGGCTGGCCGACCGGGCGCCCGAGGGGGCGTTTCTGGACAAGCTGATCCGTTGGCGCTGGCTGACCGCGTCCGCCAGCCGGCCGCCGTTCGCGGCGCTGCAGGACTTCCTCTCGGCCAACCCCGACTGGCCCCGGCGCGGTGCGCTCATCAACAAGGCCGAGCGCGCGCTGCCGGACTGGTGGACCGCCCAACAGCGGATCGACTGGTACAACGCGCACCCACCACGCGGGTCCGAGGCGAAGGTCGACCGTTTGCTGGCGCTCGCCGAGTTGGGCGCGACCGAGCGGATGGCGAGCGATCTTCACGCGCTGTGGCGCACGCAACCGCTGCGGGCGCGCGAGGAGAGCCGGCTGCAGGCCCGCTTGGGCCATCTGATCGACCGGTCCGACGAGCTGGCGCGCCTGACCAACATGATGGACGACCGCGCGTTCGACGCGGCCGACCGGGCGGCCCAGCGCCTGGGCGGCGCGTTTCCCCAGCTGGTCGATGCCCGGCGCAAGCTGGCCCAGCGCGCAGCCGGCGTGGACGCCGCGATCCGCGCTCTGCCGGAAGCGCTGCGCGGCCGGCCCGGACTGCTGTACGACCGGGCCTGGTGGCGGCTGCGCGCCGGCCAACTGGACGGCGTGGTCGAGATCCTGGCGCAGCTGGAGGACCCGGCGAAGCCGGCACGCTGGTGGCGGATCCGCCACTGGGTCACGCGCGACCTGCTCGAGGAGGGGCGCGCCCAGAGCGCCTACGAGATCGCCGCCGGGCACGGCCTTTCCGAAGGCATCGGCTTCGCCGAAGGGGAATGGCTCGCCGGCTGGATCGCGTTGACCCGGCTGGATCAGCCGGAGGTGGCGCTCGGCCACTTCGAACGTCTGCACGCCGGGGTCTCCACCCCGATCAGCCGGTCGCGCGGGGCCTATTGGGCCGGTCGGGCGGCGGAAGCGCTGGGCCGCACCGGTAGCGCCCAGGGTTGGTATGCGGTCGCCGGGCAGCACTGGACGACCTATTACGGCCAGCTCGCCCGCGGGCGCCTGGGCAGTACGGTGGTGCCGCCGCACGCGCTGTCGGACGCGCGCGCCCGGCACGCCGGCGCCCCGGGCGATCCGGACCTGGCCTCCGCCGCCCGGCTGCTGGCGCGCCATGGCCAGGACCGGCTGGCCGACACTTTCCTTTACACCCTCGCCGCGCGGGCGGACGATGCCTCGCAGGCGCGTGCGGTCGGCGATCTGGCGTGGTCGCTCGACCGCCCGCAAGTGGCGCTCTGGCTGGGCCGGCAGGCGCGCGGCGACGGGCAGGTCCTGGCCGATCTGCTGTTTCCGCGCCATCCGCTGCTCACAGGCCGCAAGCGCGCCGCGCTGTTGCACGCGATCGGCCGGCAGGAAAGCGGCTTCGATCCAGAAGCGCAGAGCCGGGCGGGTGCCCGCGGACTGTTGCAATTGATGCCGGCGACGGCCGCGCGCACCGCGCGCGCCGCCAACCTGCCGGTCAGCACCGAGGCCTTGACCCGCGATCCCGGCTACAACGCGGAACTTGGCGCCCTGCACATCGAGGAACTGATCGACCGCTTCGACGGCTCCCGGCTGCTCGCCATCGCGGCCTACAACGCCGGGGCGGGACGGATCGACGAATGGATCGACCGCTTCGGCGACCCGCGCGATCCGGGTGTCGACGTGGTCGACTGGATCGAGCGGATCCCCTTCGGCGAGACCCGGAACTACGTCCAGCGGGTGATCGAGGGCTACAACGTCTATCGCCGGGACCTGGGTGCGGAGCCGCACCTGCCTGGACGGATCGCCCGCGCCGACGCCAGCTGATTGCGCTTGCACGCAGGTCGCGGCGAGCGCACCTGCAAGGGTGGAGTGTGCCGGCGACAGGGGAGGGCAAGCATGGCGGAGAGCACCGTCGTTCTGCTGGGCGACAGCATTTTCGACAACGCCGTCTACGTCGAACCCGGCGGGAAGTGCGTGGCCGACCATCTGCGCGGGCGCCTGGGCAACGGCTGGAACGTCGAGTTGCTGGCGGTCGACGGGGCGGTGGTCACGGACGTGCGCAATCAGCTGTACGGCCATCCGCTGCCGGAACACGCGCACCTGGTCGTCTCGGCGGGCGGCAACGACGCGCTCGGTCACATCGATCTGTTGGAGGGCGAGGGGGCCGGGCGGCCGTTCGCGCAGGTGCTGCGCGAGGTCTATTCGATCCGCCAGAGCTTCCGGGCAGCCTACGACAAGCTCCTGGAACTGGTGACCGGGTTCGGCCGGCCGGTCACGGTGTGTACCGTCTACAACCCCGCTTACGACGACCCCGAAGCCCAGCGGTTGGCGGAAACCGGACTTGCGTTCTTCAACGACGTGATCATGGAAGAGGCGCTCGGGCGCGATCTGCCGGTGATCGACCTGCGCCGGGTCTGTGCCGAGCGCGCGTGCTTCGCGAACCCGATCGAACCGGGCGATCTGGGCGGGCAGCGGATCGCCGAGGCGATCGCGCGGCACGTCGGCGCGTGAGCCCCGGTTGCGCATCGGCGCGGCCAGCCGGATGACCGCTGCAGGAAACGATGGACGCCGTGGCAGAGGCGACGTAACCTAAACCCATATACAACCGAGGGGCGTGATCTCCGGCTAGGTTTCCTGCCTGGAAATCAGCTGGCGGAGAGCGGCCGCGCCCGGCGTCTTGTGCGGTCAGGGGACGTGACCATGCGGATCGGACTTTTCTTCTTGGCGCTGTGTGCGCTCGGCCTGATGGGCGTGCCGTCGGCTCAGGCGGACAAAGGCGAACTCTACTGCGTCTGCACCGGCAATGCCTGCGGCAACAACGCGATCGGCGCCGACCAGGGTGACATCTTCGGTGAGCTGACGGCGAAGGTGGTGAACGAGAAGTTCTACAGCACCGGCAATACCGGCTGGACCTGCCTGTTGCCGGAGAAGGTCCGTGGGAGCGGCGGTCCGCAGGGCTGCTATTGCGGCGACCAGCCGTGCGGCAACGGCGGCACGGGCGGGGACCCGCTGTTCATCGACCTTGGGCTGAGCCAGCAGCAGGTGAATCAGAACTACGGCGGTGGGAAAAAGGGCAACCGGACCGGATGGCTGTGCGGCCCCTACCGCGGCACGGTGAACTGACCCGATCCGGCGATCAGCCTTCGATGCGCTGCGGCACCGGGTGACTGTCCGCGTTGAAGCGGGTCAGGCCGGTATCGCACAGCTTCAGGTCCGGGATCACCGGCAGCGCCAGGAACGCCAGCGTCATGGTCGGGTCGGTGACCGACAGGCCCATCCGCGCGACCGCGGCGATCAGCGCTTCCTGGCGGTCGGCGACCTCCTCCCACGGCCGGTCGGACATCAGGCCGGCGATCGGCAGCGGCTGCTCCGCCACGATCTCGCCGCCGTGCACCAGCACGAAGCCGCCGGCCAGATCCTTCACCCGGTTGACCGCCTGGGCGAGCTGCGCGTCGTCGCTGCCCGCGGCGATCACGTTGTGGTCGTCGTGCGCGAGCGTGCTTGCGATCGCGCCCTCTGCGATGCCGAAGCCGCGCACGAAGCCGACCCCGATGTTGCCGGTCCGGCCGTGGCGCTCGACCACCACCAGCTTGGCCACGTCCTGCCCTGGTTCGGCTAACAGGTTGCCGGCCGCGTCGACCGGCAGCTCGGCGGTGTCGTACTCGGTCACGATCTGCCCGGGGACGATCCGGATCACCGGCACCGCGCCGCCCGGGGCCGGCTTGGCCAAGTCGCCCGGGCCGACCGCCTCTCGGCCCTTGAAGCGCACGGTGGCGTAGGCGCCGTAGCCGCGCGGGTCGACCGGCGGGCGCCCGGCCAGCCGCGCTGCGTCGACCGGCCGGCCGTCCTTAAGCACCGCCTCGGCGCGGCAGTCGTCGAGGTCCGCCAGCAGGACGAGATCGGCCAGCATGCCTTCCTCGACCGCGCCGCGGTCGGCGAGCCCGAAGTTCTCGGCCGCCCATAGGGTCGCCATCTGGTAGACGCGCATGACGTGGGCGTCGCGGCTGTCGCCGTGCTGAGCCGGGTCGTAGAGCGCGATCGCCCGACGGATGATGTGGTCCAGCTCGCCCTCGGCGCGGACCTCGTTCGGGTGCCGGTCGTCGGTGCAGAAGGCGAGCCGGCCGGCGTTCTCCGCGCGGATCAGACCGACCAGCGCCTGCAGGTTCTGGGCGGCGGTGCCTTCCCGGATCAGCAGGTTGAAGCCGTGGGCGAGCTTGGCCGCCCCCTCGGCGTGGGAGACGCTCTCGTGGTCGTCGAGCAGGCCCAGCTTGCGGAAGTGGCCCAGCTTGTCGCTCTCCTCGATCACCGGCAGGTGCCCGCCGACGTAGCGGTCGCGGAACAGCTCCAGCTTTTCAAGCACGACCGGGTCGTCGTTCAGCATGCCGCCGATGTCCATCATCTCGGCAAGCCCGATTACCTCCGGCAGGTCCATGTAGGGCGCCAGGTCGCGCGCCCGCAGCACCGCGCCGGAGGTGCCGATGTCGGTCGCGGGCACGCACGACGACAGCCCGATCTTCATGTCCATGACCATCGCCCGGGCGTGATCCAGGAAAAAGTCGAACGCTTGCTGGCCCAGGACGTTCGCCATCTCGTGCGGGTCGCAGACGATCGTCGTGGTGCCGCGCGGCAGCACCATGCGCTCGTATTCCTGCGGGGTGACGAGCGAGCTTTCGACGTGCAGGTGGGTGTTGATGAAACCCGGGGAGACGAACCGTCCGTCGGCGTCCAGCGTCTCCCGCGCTGGTCCGGCCTCGCCCGGCGCATGCACGCCGGCGATCCGCCCGCCCTGCACGCTGACGTCGGCCTCGATCAGGCGGCCGGCCCGGGTGTCGAGCACGTGGCCGCCCTGGATCAGCAGATCGGCCGGCTGGCTATCCTGACGGTCGCTCACGCTGGCTCCTTGCATGGCTGTTCGCGGTCGTCTGCTAAGGCTAGGCCCTGTCGGCGTGTGCGGCTACCCGCGGATGGCACCTTGCGCGTGCCGGGTGCCGGCGGCATGCTCAGCGCCCATGGATTGGAACCGGCTCGAACGACAGGTCCTGTCGGGCACGCGGCTGCTGACCCTGGTCGCGGTGGTGAGCTCGTTCGCTGGCGCGCTGTTGATGAGCTATCTCGGGCTGATCAACACGCTGGACGCCTTTTACATCCAGCTGGGCGGGGTCGAGACCGATCTGCCGGGCGAGGAGGCGACGATCGTGATGCTGATCGGCGCGCTCGACCGCTTCCTGATCGCGATCGTGCTGCTGTTCTTCGGCTACGGCATCTACACCCTGTTCGTCCGGCCCGATTCGACCCCAAGCGACCTCGGCCTGCCGCGCTGGCTGCACGTCGAGCGGATCGGCCAGCTGAAGCAGACGCTGGCCGAAGTGATCATCGTCGTGTTGTTCGTGCTGTTCCTGCGCGTCGCGCTGGAGACGTTCGTCGCCTCCGACCCGGACCTGAGCTGGCTCGACGCCGGCAAGTTCCTGCTGTTACCGCTGGCGATCCTGCTGCTCGCCTGGGCGCTCAAGCTGGCCGAACTGCATCCCAAGCACGGCAACGGCGGACACCCGCCGCCGGAAAGCGCGCGGCGCGAACGCGTCCGGTCACGCGATAGCGTGGACTGAACCGCCTCCAGGCGACAGCCGGACCTCTGTGAAGACCGGCGCTGGGCCGCTCGCGCATGCCTGTCATGCGGAGCGCCCGCGCGCGCCTCCGGCGCATTGACCCGTAACACGACCTCTTCCTAAGCGATGCCGGCGTTCGCGCGCGGCGGCCGCGCGCGCTCCGCAGTTGCCACCTAACACGAACAAGAGGTCCGTTAATGCAAGGCCTGTCCGAGCTGCTGAACGCCGTCAGCAGCTTCGTCTGGGGCCCGGTCATGCTGGTGCTGCTGCTCGGCACCGGGCTCTACCTCACCGCCGGGCTGCGGCTGCTGCCGCAGCGCAAGCTGGGCTACGGCCTGAGAACCGCGCTCAACGGGCGCAACGCGGAGGCCGACGACAAGGGCGATATCACCGCGTTCCAGGCGCTGACCACCGCGCTGTCCGCGACCATCGGCACCGGCAACATCGCCGGGGTGGCGACCGCGATCTACCTGGGCGGCCCCGGCGCCGTGTTCTGGATGTGGCTGACCGCGCTCGTCGGCATGGCGACCAAATACGCCGAAGCGGTGCTCGCCGTCCGCCATCGCGAGGTCGACGCCGACGGCCGCTACGTCGGCGGGCCGATGTACTACATCAAGAACGGCCTGGGCGCCGGCTGGGGCTGGCTGGGCGCGACCTTCGCGCTGTTCGCCGCCGTCGCGGCGTTCGGCATCGGCAACACGGTGCAGTCCAACTCGGTCGCCCGCGCCCTGGAACGCACGCTGGACGTGCCGTACCTCGCGACCGGGATCGCGCTCGCCGTGCTGACCTTCCTGGTGATCGTCGGCGGGGTGAAGCGGATCGCACGCGTCGCGGAGACGCTGGTGCCCCTGATGGCGGTGCTCTACATCGCGGGCGCGCTCGTGATCCTGGCCGCGAACGCGCCGCAGGTGCCGGGCGCGCTCGGCATGATCGTGACCGACGCCTTCTCAGGCACGGCGGCGACCGGCGGTTTCGCCGGGGCCGGGATCATGGTGGCGATCCAGTTCGGCGTCTCCCGCGGCATCTTCTCCAATGAGGCGGGCCTGGGCAGCGCGCCGATCGCCCACGCGGCCGCCAAGACCAGCGATCCGGTGCGCCAGGGCTCGGTCGCGATGCTGGGCACCTTCATCGACACCATCGTGGTCTGCACCATGACGGCGCTCGTGATCATCACGACCGGCGCCTGGACCAGCGGAGAGACCGGCGCGGAGTTGTCCACGCTCGCCTTCAACACCGGTCTGCCGGGCGGCGCGTGGGTCGTCTCGATCGGGCTGGTGGTGTTCGCTTTCACCACCATCCTGGCGTGGAGCTACTACGGCGAGCGTGCGGCGGAATATCTGCTCGGCACCAAGGTGATCATGCCGTTCCGGATCCTCTGGACGCTGGCGCTGGTGGTCGGCGCGGTCGGCAACCTGGGCCTGATCTGGACGGTCGCCGACATCATGAACGCGCTGATGGCGATCCCTAACCTGATCGCGCTGATCGCGCTCTCCGGCACGGTGTTCGCCGTCTCCCGCGCCTACTTCCGGGAGAACGGGTAGGGGGGCCATTGCTCCCTCTTCCCACACGTTTCCCCTCTCCTCCACCCGGAGGAGAGGGCCAGGGCGAGGAGGTTGCCCGCGGCATCAGCGCTCGTGATCCCTCCTCCACTAGCCCCTCCTCCCACGTGGAGGAGGGGGATTAGTGAAGTGGGGGCGGGAATCGGCTGGCGGAGAAGCGGTAAATCCTCACCCTCCGCGCTGGGCGGCCCGGACCAGCCGTTCCAGCCGGTCCAGGAAGCGGGCGCGGTCGGCCTTGCTGAACGGCGCCGGACCCCCGGTCACGGCCCCGGTCTCGCGGAGGTCGGCCATCAGGTTCCGGTTGGCGACCGCCATGCCGATCCCGGCTTCGCTGAACGGCTCGCCGTTCGGCTTGATCGCCCGGGCGCCGTTGTCCAGGCAACGCGCGGCGAGCCGGACATCGTTGGTGACGCAGACGTCGCCGTGGGCGATCCGCTCGGCGATCCAGTTGTCCGCGGCGTCCTCGCCGCTGGCGACATAGACCATCTCGACCAGCACGTCGCGCTCCGGCCGCACCCCGCCGTCGGAGACGATGTAGGTCTTGAGCTTGTGCCGTCGGGCGACCCGCAGGGTCTCCTCCTTCACCGGGCAGGCGTCGGCGTCGATGTAGATCTCGGTCATGTGCTCGGGCCGTCGGTGGAATCTGTGGCCGCCAGCAGTTCTTTAAGGCGCCCCAGGAGCTGCGCGCGCGGGAACGGCTTGGTCAGCATCGGCACGTCGGCGAGGTCGTCCGGGATCGTGCTCGGCTCGTAACCGGTGCTGAATAGGATCGGAACTCCGTCCGCCCGCGCGGTTCGGTCAAAGTCGCCCGAATCCCCGTCGTGCAGACGCAAGTCCGGAACAACCGCATCGAGACCGGCAGGTCCCGGCCGAAGCCGGAGCTGCGTTCCGGCAGCTGGCCGACACCGGTTTCTTCCCAGCGCAGTTCCTTGATCGCCCGGTCCGCCTGATCGGCGGCGAGCGCTTGGAAGAAGTGGTCGATCTGCCCGGAGTGGCCGGCCTGATCGGCCTTGCGGAGCTGCAGCCGGCCGTGACGGATCGACAGCGCGCGGTCGGGCGGGATCACGTAAAGCGTGTCCGCCGCCACGGCCTGGTCGTCCCGGGCTTCGACCACCGGCATGCGGGGTCCCTGCTGCAGGACCTCGGCGAGCTGGCTTGGATGGTCCGAGCGCAGATGCATCACCAGCACGAACCCGAGCCCGCTGTCGGCCGGAAGCGCGGACAGGGATCGCCGGATGGCGTCGATACCGCTCGCCGAGGCGCCGATCCCCACGATCGCCCGCGGGCGGCCCGTCGAAGGCTGGACTGGCTGAGCTGGCGGCATCGTGAGGACTTTTACAATTTAACTTCAGTTGCCCAGGCGTTATGTCAGCACGCAAACTCGCAGCGGCAGCGTAGCGGATCGACACGCATAAGAGATTCTACACACCTGATGGTGAGGATACGAAATGAATACCGTCGACAGAACAAACCTTGGCTGGGTGGGCAGCCAGGGTCCCTGGACGGCGTGTTTTCCGGAGCCCGCGTTGCGTCAGATCGCGACCCTGGTTGGCCCGCTGTTCGATGTCGGCGCACGCAGCGTCGTCCCTGATGGCGAGATTCAGCAGCCGGTTTATCTGGTGGCCGAGGGATGGGGCTATTCCTATTACGATTTCCCGGACGGTCGCCGCCACGTGGTCGACGTGCACATTCCAGGCGAGATCGTCGGCGTCGCCCCGGCCTTGGGCAGCCGGCCGGCGCCGCGGCTCGGCACCTTGACCCAGATGACGGCCGCGCGCCTCGACGGTGCCGAACTGTGCCGGCGCCAGGGCTCCTCTGCGGAGATGGCGATCGGGATCGGTCAGCTGTTGGCGGTCGAGCAGTCGGACTTGACGGAGCAGATGGCCAGTCTGACGCGCCACACCGCCTACGAACGCGTCGCGGCGCTGCTGCTGCGGCTCCACCGGCGGGTCGAGCAGCGGGCGCCAAGGGGCGGAACGGTGTTCCCGTGTCCGGTCTCCCAACAAGTCATCGGCGACATGCTGGGGCTCAGCGTGGTGCACGTGAACCGCTCCCTGCGGCGGCTTGCCGAGGACGGCATCCTGCACAAGCGCGCGAGCGACGTGGAAATCCTGGACGCGCGCGCCCTGCGCCGAATCGTCGCGTAGGGCAAGATGCTGAAACGTGGAATCACGTTTCAGCATCTTGCCCTCTCTTCATGAGGTTAGAGCGACATTCAGCCCGAAGTCCGGTTCGGCCTTCGAGCATGTCGCTCTAAGCTGTGCAGTCTCTTGCCGTCAGCCGCCGGCCAGCCGTCCGCGCGCCGTGCGCACGAGGCTGAGCAGCAGGAAGTAGCCCGACAGCGCCACGAAGCCCCAGAACAGCACCGGGTGGTCGCGCTGCAGCCCGCCCTCCGGGGTCTGAAGCAGGACCGCGGCGAGCGTAACCGCTGACCAGAGCCCGGTCATCGTCAGTGTGAGCGGCCGCAGCGCTTTCACCCGGAAGGGGTGGATGAAGGTGATCGGGATGAACGTCAGCACGGCGCACAGCACGACCACGCCCGCCGCGATCCACTCCGGCAGGTCGAGCAGGTAGAAGCACAGCGCGATCAGGTTCCAGGCCGCCGGGAAACCGGCGAAGAAGTTGTCCGGCGTCTTGGCGTCGCGGTTGGCGAAGCAGTACTGCGCGGTCACCATGACCACGGCCGCCCCGGCCAAATTGAAGCCGTCGGGCAGGAAGCCGAAGGTGTAGATGAAGATCGCCGGAATGACCGCGTAGGTCATGTAGTCGATGATGTGGTCCAGGACCGCCCCGTCGACCCGCGGCAGCACCTCCCAGATCACGTACCGGCGGGCGAGCGGGCCATCCAGCCCGTCGATCACCATGCCGATGCCAAGCCAGATCAGCGCGGCCGCCGGTCGGCCGTCGACCACGGCGATCAGCGAGATCAGACCGGTGACGGCGCCCAGTGAGGTGAACAGGTGGATGGCCCAGGCGCGCGCCTGCGCGACCGGGCCGGGTTCTTGTAATCGCTCTGTCATGTCGCCGGGCAGTCTATCGACTTGAGCCGCGCGGCGACACAGCAGATGTCGCCGACCGACAACCGGAATTATGGATCGAAAGCGCCTGGGGCGTTCGCCAGCACGGATTACTCGTCGACCAGTTCGCGCACATGGATATCGACCATCAGTTCGTTGGCCAGCGCCTCGATATCCTCGCGCAGCTGGTCGAGCGGCAGGTCGTTCGGGACCTGCAACTCGGCGACCGCGCGGAACAGGGCGCCGCCCGACATCGCGCCGCTCATCCGCTCGGTCACCAGGTCGTCGATGTTGACGTCCCGGTCGCGCAGGACGCGCGTGATCTCGCGCACCAGCCCGGCGCGGTCGTGTCCGGTCAATTCCAGACAGACGGCGTGGTGCGGCCGGACCTCCTTGGGGGTGCCATCCGCCCGGCGCAGCGACAGCTGCAGGCGCTCGCCCGCAAGTTGCTTAAGATCGCGCTCCAGCGCCTCGGCCTGAGCCGAATCCACCCGGACCAGCACCACGCCGGCGAACTGGCCGGCCAGCACCGACATGCGGCTTTCGCTCCAGCTGCCGCCGTGCTCGGCGACCACGCTGGACAGCTTTTCCACCAGGCCCGGTCGGTCGTCGCCCACCAGCGCGATCACGTAGCGCGTGTTCATGACGGTCGTTCCCCATAACTGCGGCTGTTCTCGTTGGCGTACGCCCCGGAAATCGTGGCAGGCGCGCAGCGCGTGTCCATCGTGCGGCGGGCGGGCCGGCGATGCAATTGCCTGGGCTCAGGCTGCGGCGTTACGGCAAGCGGCCTTGCGGTCGCGACCGAGGCGCGCAGACGCTTGCGCATCACCCGAAATCTGATATGCGCAAGCGTCGGCCGCCGGCCACCGCACAGGCGCCGGACGGCGGCGCGCGCTGGAGATCGAGCATTCGGGAGGGGCAACGGGGTTATGATTAAGTTGATCGTTTTCGTCAGCCGCCGGGCGGACCTGTCGCCGCAGGCGTTCCAGGCGTACTGGCGCGAGCGCCATGGGCCGCTGGTCCGCGGCGCCGATGTCACCGGGCGCACCATGCGCGGCTACGCCCAGGGCATGACCGCGCTGGAGACCTACCAGGGCGACCAGCCGCCGGCCTTCGACGGCACGGCCGAGCTGTACTTCGACAGTCAGGCAGACGCGGATGCCTTCTTCGGCGATCCGGAATACCTGGAGCGCATCCACCCGGACGAATCCAACTTCGCCGATCTCAGCCGGTGCGCGTTCGTCGCCACCAGCGGGCCTGAGATCGTCTGCGGGCCGGAGCCGGCGGACGCCCAGGGGGTGAAGCTGGTGATCGGGGTGAAACGCCATCCCGACCTGAGTGTCGCCGCTTGGCGGGATCACATGCGCAACCGCCACGCCGCCCTGGTGCGCGACCATCCGACCAGCCAGAAGTACCTCAGCGGCTACATCCAGTGCTTCGCGGCCGATCACGCCTATGACGGCGGCGAGCCCGCGGTCGATGCCACCTCGGAGCTGTACTTCCGCGACCTGGCGTCGATGCAGGCTTTCCTCGACGACCCGGCGTATCAGGCGGAGGTGTTCCCGGACGGCGCGGACAACGCGGACATGTCGCGCACCGTGTTCTTCCCGACACGCGAAGAAGCCGTGATTCCGGTGCCCGCCCTGGAACAGGCGTAGAAGCGAAGGGGCTCAGGCGTAGAAGCGCAGGTCGGCGACCGCGAGGTCGGCGCGGAATTCCCGGCCGATCGCGACCAGCCCGATGCGTTTCAGCCGGGCGAGATCGAGCGGGGCGTCGATGCGATGCGCCTCGAAGCCGTCGAACGGCAGGCGCACGGTGCGCCAGTCGTCCGTCGTGGGGAAGCTCTGGCGATAGGATTGCCAGGGGCGCCGGACGTCGGTCGTGCGCAGGTGCAGGTTGTAGGTCTCCCCGTTGCCGAGCACGGTGAGCTCGATCCCGGTCCACGCCCGGGCGTCGACCGTGCCGCCGTCGGGCCGAAGGTCCAGGGTGGTCTGCACGAAACCGCCGTTGTTCGCCAGGCTGACGTCGCCGGTCAGATGCACCGCCGGCCGCCCCGCGACGGTGGCCCGGCGCACCCGGGCCTCGGACACGCCGCCCATCACCTGGTCGGTCACCAACCGCCACTTGGTGCCGGTGGCGGCCGTCAGGTCCTCGGCGCTGGCGTCGTCGATCAGGGGCTGAGCAGCGGGCATGGTCTCGCTCTTTGCGCGGGGGGCGGGCAGGGCGGCGCCGACGGACAGGGCGGCGAGCGCGACCGTCCGGCCGGCGAACGTGCGGCGGTCGCAGGGCGCGACCGTTTTCGCCTTGGGCATGACACGCTCCAACTCGCGTCGTGGCGTTCCAGGCGCAAGCTAGCCGCGCGGCGGGCGCTTGACCAGCCGGCGCCGGAGGCTCGACAGGTGCGGTTGCTGTGTGCTGTTCTCCGGTCGATTTTCGGCTAGAACGCAAGCGGTTACGCGCGCGGACCGGGCCGGCCGGTCCCAGGTGACCGCATCAATCGCACGACCGTCGATCAACCACGGAGACGTCTGGGGATGAGCCAGCATACACCGCATGAACTCGCCGAGGAGTTCCCGGATCACAAGCAGAAGATCCATGACCTTAAGGAGAACGACGATCACTTCGCCGCGCTTGCCGACGAGTACCACAAGGTGAACCGCGACATTCACCGGATGGAGACCGACGTCGAGCCGGTGTCGGATCAGACCGAGCACGAGCTGCGCAAGCGCCGGCTGCAGTTGAAGGACGAGATCGCCAGCTACCTGCGGTGATGCGTCCGGTGTGGTGGCCGGTCGACACATAACCTCATCTTAAGTTTTGTCGCGCAACTCTAGCGCGGCTGATCGATGTCGCGCGCGCGTCGGCGTTCCCGCCCACGCCGTCTGCGGTTCGCACCCGATCAAGCACGCCCCGCCGGTCGTCCCCCACGCCGGCGGGGCGTTTCGTTTACCGGCGCCATGTCAGGTGCCGTTCTTCTTGCCGCCCAGCGCATCCAGTAGCTGGCCCAACATGTCGGTGGGGAACGGAAAGACGATGGTATTGGTACGGTCGCTGGCGATGTCCTGCAGCGAATTCAGGTAGCGCAGTTGCATCGCTGCCGGCTGCGCGTCCAGCTGGCGGGCGGCTTCGACCAGCTTCTGGGCCGCCTGCTGTTCGCCTTCGGCGTTGATCACGCGGGCCCGGCGCTCGCGCTCGGCCTCGGCCTGCTTGGCGATCGCGCGGATCATGCTCTCGTCCAGGTCGACGTGTTTGATCTCGACGTTGGCGACCTTGATACCCCAGCGGTCGGTCTGCTGGTCGAGAATCTCCTGGATGTCCCGGTTCAGCTTGTCGCGTTCGGACAGCATCTCGTCCAGTTCGTGCTTACCCAGGACAGAGCGCAGGGTGGTCTGCGCCAGTTCGCTCGTGGCCCGGCGGAAGTTCTCCACCTCGTTGATCGCCAGCTGCGGGTCGGTCACGCGGAAATAGATCACCGCGTTCACTTTGACGGAGACGTTGTCCTGGCTGATCACGTCCTGGCTGGGCACGTCCTCGGTGATCGTGCGCAGGTCGACCTTGACGATCTGCTGGATCACCGGGATCAGGATCCGGAAGCCGGGGCCGGTGACGCCGGTGAAGCGGCCCAGGGTGTAGACCACGCCGCGTTCGTATTCGCGCAGGATCCAGATCGCCTGCGACAGGAAGGCGATGACCAGGACGGCGATCACCGCCGCGATGATGGCGTTGACCAGCATGTCGGTTCCTCACGCTCTCGCGGGTTGAGAAGTGTCGTCGGTTGCGCCGCCGGGCTCGGCGGCGACCGTGAGTGTCAGGCCCTCGCGGGCGGTGACCCGCACGCGCTGACCCGGGCGCAGGTCCGGCGGGCCGACCGCGTTCCAGTATTCGCCCTGCAGCTGGACGCGCCCGCGTCCGGCGGTTGTCTCGCCCGTCCAGCTGGCGACTTCCGCGCCGTGGCCGACCAGCTGGTCCTCCCCGGTCGAGATTTGCACGCGCTGGCTCTGCACCATCATCCCGACCAGCAGGATCAGCACCAAGCCGCTCAGGGCCGTGACCCCGCCGATCGTCCACCAGGAAAGCGCGTAGGCGCCGCTGCCGGTATCGAAGGTGATCGTGCTGCCGAGCGCGAAGGCGGCCAGTCCGCCCAGCCCGAGCGCGCCGAATGACGGTATGAACGCCTCCGCGACCATGAACGCGACGCCCACACCGATCAGCGCCAGTCCGGCGTAGTTCACCGGCAGCACGTTGAGGGCATAGAGGCCCAGCAGCAGGCAGATCGCCCCCAGCACGCCCGGCACCGCCAGGCCCGGACTGGCGAACTCGAAAATCAGCCCGTAGATGCCGATCATCATCAGGATCAGGGCCACGTTCGGGTTGGTCAGGGTGGCCAGCAGTTGGTCGCGCCAATCGGGCGGCGCGCGTTCGATCCGCGGATCGGCGAGCGCGAGCGTGGTCCTGCCGGCGTCCGTCTCGACCGCGCGGCCGTCCAGCGCGGCCAAGAGCGCGTCCAGATTGTCGGCCCTCAGATCGACCACGTTGCGCGCGACCGCTTCCTGGTCGGTCAGGGTCGCGGCCTCGGTGACCGCGCGCTCGGCCCAGTCGGCGTTGCGCCCGCGCAGTTCCGCGAGCGACCGGATGTAGGCCACGGCATCGTTCACCGCCTTGGCGGTCTTGGCGTCGGTCGGCTTGCCGTCGGCCTGCTCGGCCGGCTGCCCCGTGTCGCCCCCGGTACCGCCACCGCCCTGCTGGCCGGTGCTGTCGTCTCCGGTGCTGCCCTCGCCAGTTCCGCCGTCTTGGGCGCTGGACCCGTCCGCCGCGTCGTTGCTGGAACCGCCAGTACCGTCGCTCCCGCTGTCTTCGCTTTGCGGCAGCGGCGTACTGCCGCCGCCCATCTGGACCGGGGTCGCGGCACCAAGGGTCGTCCCCGGCGCCATGGCGGCGATGTGGCTGGCATAGAGCATGTAGGTGCCGGCGCTTGCCGCCCGCGCGCCCGAGGGCGCGACGTACGTCGCCACGGGCACCGGGCTCGCCAGCACGGCGTCGTTGATGTCGCGCATGGCGGTGGTCAGGCCGCCCGGCGTATCGAGTTCGACTACGATCAGTTCGGCCCCGGCGGCGCTGGCCTCCTCCAGGCCGTCCCTCAGATACCCGCTGGTCGCCGGACCGATCGCACCATCGACCGTCAGCACGCGGACCAACGCCTGGCCGCCGCCGTCCTGCGCCCGCAGGTCGCTTCGGCCGCCATCGACGAGCAGAAGCATGAGGCCGGCCAGAAGGCACAGCGCCAAGTAAACGGACCGGCGGATCGGCCGGCCGCGGCGACGGCTAGGGAACCTTGGAAGGGACGGGCGCACGCGGTTCATGCCCATCAACTTGGCGCACGAAGGCCTACCGGCCAATGGGTCACCGACGCCATGTCACCTCGGCGCCTGGCCGTTACGGCCTTTGGCGTCGGCGAATCAGCGCAACGGGAATTAGCGCGACATGCCCGAAGGCCGAGACGGCCTTCGGGCTGAATGTCGCTCTAACTTCTTGAAGAGAGGGCAAGATTCAGCTGAAACGTGAGTCCACGTTTCAGAATCGTGCCCTAGCGCGAGGGCGTATCGCGGTCGTGCATCTTTCGGATTTGCGAGGCGAGAT
>CAYRCO010000044.1:0-16176 GCA_964422775.1 uncultured Rhodovibrio sp. | reverse complement strand
CCAGCCGGCTCAGCAGGAACTCGCCGACCTGCACCTGGCGGCTGCGCACGGCGTTCTTGATCTCCGGGTGCTTGAACAGAGAGCCCGCCGGATGGACCGTGATCGTGAGCTCGCCGTCCGTCATCTCCTTCACGTCCTGGGCGAACTCCTGAATGTTCTGGGTGTGGAAGTTGCCCGCCGGATAGGGCGTCGGCATGTTCCACTCGGCCGCGGCGGCGCCGTGCGCGCCGACCGACAGGCCCGCGGCGGCGACCGCCGCCAGGCTTAGATCGCGGATACGACTCATCGTGTCGTTCCTCCCTGTTGCTGCCTGTTGTTGGAGCCTCAGGCGTTTGCGCAGAAAATCGGGCGCGTTCGTCCGCCCGGCGCGGCGCACGCACCGGGGCGCGCCCGTTGCTTTTGGGACGCGCCTGGGCGAGCGTGAAGCCAGCCGCCGTCCGGCGCGTCGGGGACAACCCTAACGCAGTTATCCGGCGACGTCGCCACCCCAGATGCCCGCCGCTTTCCAGGGGCAACCGGCCATGCGCGTGCGCTACGACATTCTGGTCCAGGGCAACAGCCTCGCGCTCCACGACGGCTTCCTGGGGCTGTCCAGCGTGGTCCTGCTGCACACCGAGGCCGGCCCGGTGCTGTTCGACACCGGCCACCACTCAACCAAGCGCCGGCTGCTGAACGCGTTGGCGCGGCAAGGCCTGAGCCCGGCCGACGTGGCGGCGGTGGTGCTGTCGCACCTCCACTTCGACCACGCCAACAACCTGGAGATGTTCCCGCACGCGCGGGTGTACGTCTCGGCCGCCGAGTGCGCGTACGCCCGCAAGCCGCATCCGGACGACCTGTACGTGCCGGGTCACCTGCTGGGTCAGCTGGAGGCGATGGAGACCCACCGGCTGGAGACCGAGGGCGAGGTCTTGCCGGGCGTGCGCTGGCTGGCGGCGCCCGGTCACACGCCGGGGCTGATCGCTCTCGTGTTGGACGACACGCCGCACGGCCGGGTCGTCTTGGCGAGCGACGCGATCAAGACCGCGAAAGAAGCGCTCGAGCGGCGCTGCGATCTGGCGTTCGACACGGCCGAACGCGGCAGTGCCACGATCGCCCGGCTGCTCGACCTGCAGCCGGACCGCCTGGTGCCCGGCCATTTCCCGGAAATGCGCCGCACCGCCGAGGGCTGGACCTGGGACCCGGCGGACCTGCCGCTGGTGATCCGCTAACCCGCGGCGCGCACCGCCTGGGCGTCGTCCAGGCCGGGCGCGGCGCGCCAGCCCAGCAGTTCCTCGTAGACCGCCAGCGTGTCGGCGCACATGCGCTCCTTGGAGAACTGCCGCGCCTGGGCACGCGCCGCCTTGGCCATCGCGGCCCGCCCGTCGGCGTCGAGGTCGAGGGCACGCGCGACCCCGTCGGCAAGCGCGGCGTCGTCGCCCGGCGCCACCAGGAACGCGGTCTCCCCGTCGATCACCTGTTCCGGGACGCCGCCGTGCGCGCTCGCCACCAGCGGCCGGCCCATCGCCTGCGCCTCCGCGGCGATCCGGCCGAACGCCTCCGGGTCGGTCGAGGCGGAGACGACCACGTCGGCCAGCATGTAGCAGGCCGGCATGTCGGTACAGTCGTCGCGGATGAACACCCGGGACGCGAGCCCGCGCGCCTCGACCCTGGCGGTCAGTTCGTCGCGGTAGCCGGTGCGCCCCTGGTCCGACCCGACCAGCAGGCAGATGAACTCCCGATCCGTGATCCGGGCGAGCGCGTCGATCAAAACCAGCTGGCCCTTCCAGCGGGTCAGGCGACCCGGCAGCATCACCACCGGTACGCCGTCCGGCAACTGCCAGTCGTGGGCCAGGCGGATCATCCGCTCCGGCGCGACGCGGTCGGGATCGAAATGGCGCAGATCGATGCCGCGCTGGACCACGCGGATCCGGCTCTCCGGTACGGCGTAGTGAGACTTCAGGTGATCGGCGATGAACCGGCTGATCGCGATCACCCGCGCGCCCTTGGCCATCACCGCGTTGTAGCGGCGCTTCAGCCCGCCCTTGAAGTTGTACGTGCCGTGGAAGGTGGTCAGGAAGCGTACACCCGTCCGCCGGGCGGCAAGGTAGGCGCTCCACGCCGGCGCGCGCGAGCGGGCGTGCACGATATCGACCTGCTCGTGGCGGATCAGCTCGGCCAGCCGCGCGGCGTTTCGCCAGATCTGGACCGGGTTCTTGGTCGCAAGCGGCAGGGTGACGTGCCGGCCGCCGGCGCGCTCGATGGCGTACACCTTAGGCCCGCCCGCGCTCGCCACCAGGGCGCGCCAGCCGGCTTCGGCGGTCGCGACCGCGACGTCCACGGTGCCCTGTTCGACCCCGCCTGTTTCGAGCGCCGGCAGCACCTGCAGGACGGTGGGCGGCCGGCCGCCGGCGGCGTCTTCCGCGCTCAAGGGGGTATTGCTAGGCTGCATCAAAAGTTCGGGTCGGCTCCCTGTTCGCGCGCCGGCTTGGCCGGGACAAGAAGACCAGCTTTCGCGCGTGCGCCGTGATAGCCGATACAGACGTCATGTCGAAACGCTTTCTGGCCGTACGCGCGCGCACCGCCGTACGGCCCCCACAAGGAGTGCCATGAGCGAGACCGACGCCCCTGCCCCGCAGTTCCTGGACCGCGCCGACGGCGCGCGCCTAGCCTACCACCGCACCCAGGGGCAGTCCCCCGGGCTGATGTTCCTGGGCGGATTCGCTTCCGACATGGACGGCTCCAAGGCGCGCGCGCTCGACGCCTATGCGCGTGCGCGCGGGCGGGCCTTCCTGCGCTTCGACTACCAGGGCCACGGCCAGTCCTCGGGCCGGTTCGCCGAGGGCACGATCGGGCAGTGGCGCGACGACGCGCTCTGCGCCCTCGACCAGCTGACCGAAGGGCCGCAGGTGCTGGTCGGCTCCTCGATGGGCGGCTGGATCATGCTGCTGGCCGCGCTCGCCCGGCCGGAACGGATCGCCGGGCTGGTCGGCATCGCCGCCGCACCCGACTTCACCGACGAGCTGTTGTGGCAGCGGCTGAGCGCCGAGCAGCAGCGGGAAGTCGAGGAGACGGGCGTGTGGGACATGCCCTCGGACTACGGCGACCCGGTGCCGATCACCTACCAGCTAATCCGTGAGGGTCGCCGGCACAAGCTATTGGACGCGCCGATCGACCTCGCCTGCCCGGTGCGCCTGCTGCAGGGCACCGCGGACGCGGAGGTCCCGGCGGACTGGGCGCTCAAGCTGCAGCGCGCGCTCACCAGCGACGACGTCGAGGCGACCCTGGTCAAGGACGCCGACCACCGCCTGTCCAGCGAGCGCGACCTGCAGCGCCTGCGCGACACCCTCGACCGGCTGTTCCGGGACCTGGGGTAGAGAGCTCCGGCACGCTCGAATGAATTCCCCGCCACCACCTGGCAGGCGGGGTTAGGGGAGGAAGTACCACGAGCATCGGCGCCGCGCGCTCCCTCCTCTCCCTAGCCCTCGCCTCCCACTGGCGGAGAGGGAATTGAGTGGTTGGAGCAGAGGGGATTGGTCGGAGAGGGCGCGCTCTAAGCCCCCGCCTCCGCCTCTTCCTTGCGCAGGAAGTGCTCCAGGCGCAGGACCTGGGTGTCGGTGACGAACATCACCCCGGAGTGCTTCTCCAGAAGCGGCTTCAGGCCGGAGGCGACCTCGCGGATCGTCTCCTCGGGCGCGACCGCCATCGTCATCACCAGGCTGGCCTGGTCGTTGAACAACAGCCGCCCCTCGTGGAAGCCGTGGTGGCCCATGCCGGCGACATCGCGGATCAGGGTGTAGCCGGTCACTCCGCAGGACCGCAGCAGGTCGCAGACGAACTTCTCCTGCTGGCCCTTCACCACGATCTCGATCTTCTTGAGGGTGTGGAACACCAGGTCGGCGTCGTCGTGCTTGATCTCGTTCATGATCGTCGTCTCCCAGACGTGAGGATCGGCGGCCAGGCAGCGCGCGCCACGGCCCAAGTGTACGTGAGTTGGGGTCAGGTCGTCTCTAGGACTGCCGGTTCGGCCGGGGTCTTGCCGTCGCCGGCGGCGGGGCGCTTCGGCGCGGCCGGGATCCAGTCGCCCGCGCGCGTGCGGCGCAGGGTCTGTCCGCTTTCCGGGTCGATGGCGAGCAGCGCGACCCAGCCGTTGCCGAACAGGGTCTTGAGGATGTCGTTGCGCTGGATCACCGCCTCGATCCGCTTGACCGGGGCGTGCACCGCCGTCAGCAGGCGCAGCGGTTCGTGCTGCGGCGTCTCGGCGTCCTGCCAGGTCGACTGCAGCGGCAGCCCGGTCATCAGGTCGGAGGCGTTGCCCTGCATCACGCCGAACCCGCCGACCACGTTGTGCGTGACCTTCGAACCGGCGCCGTAGGCGACCGGGTCCAGGGTGGAGAAGTAGTACTGGCTGTTGATCCACTGCGCGACCACCATGGGCGCGGTCAGGATCACCTCCAGCGCCTTGCCTTCCCCGTCGTTCTGCCAGTCGTAGGAGTGCAGGAAGCACCGCCCGTCCAGGCTGAGCGCGCGGGTCAGCTCGCGGTGGCCGACGATGAAGCCGGCGTTGCGCGCGAGCGCCCATTCGGGGCGCACCTGCGCCCAGTCGGCGGCCCGGCTCGACGGCGCCTCGCCCGGCAGGTGACGGGCCCGTTCGACCGCCGCGTTCGTGCCCGCCGCGACCAGGGCGGCCTGCAGCCGCGCCAGCTTGTCGGCGTGCAACGCTTTCGCGCCGGTGGTATCGAACAGCGCCACCTCGTCGGTCGTGGTGTTGTGCTCGCCCGCGACGAACACCGTCTGCTCCGGGATATCGATCCCGCGCGCGGCAAGTTCCTTGCGCACCTGCGGCTTGTTCAGCATCACCGCCATGATCCGGGCGTTCGGCCCGCCCGCATGGCCGCCGCACGCCCCGCAATCCAGGCCGGCGGCGAACGGGTTGTTCTGCGTCTCCCCGCCGTGGCCGCACAGCACCACGATCGGTGCGAACCCCTCGGTCAGACCCATCACCGTGAGCGCCGTCTCGGCGAAGAAGGCCTGCTCTGACGGGCTCAGGCCAGTGGCGTACTCCGCGTCCTCCGCCGTGTGGCCGTCGCCGCATGGGCTGAGGTCGACCTTGGGCTCGGTCGGGGCGGCCGGCTGGATCGCCCGGGACACCGCCTCGCGCACGGCCTGGAAGCCGCGCGGGGCGACCGTCCGGCCGACCATGGCCGCACCGTAGACCGCGCCGGTCGCCTCGACGAAGGCGAACGCCCCGGCGACGCTCGCCTTCAGCGCCTTGGCGGTCTGCGTCAGCCCGCGCTTGATCATCATGCCGGCGCGCGCCCGCTCGGCCAGCTCGCCGGCGTCGACCGCGGGGACCTCCGGGATCGTGTGCCGCGGGGTCAGCAGCACCGGGCAGGAGGCGTGCGGCGCCGCCTCGTCGAACGGGGCGAAGGAAACAGGCGCACCGAAGAAGCCGGCGAAGCCGAGCGTCTCATAGGGCCCCTGCGCTTCCAGATGCCGCCGCAGCACCTCGGAACGGACGTCGATGCAGAACACCAGCTGCACCTCGGGCGCCGTGTCGGCGGCGCGCCCGGCCGCGGCCTGCGCCGCCAGCTTGGCGGTCAGCTCGCGGCGATAGCTCTCCTCCCAGGCCTCCAGCCAGACCCGGCCGTCTGGCACGGCGTTCGCTTCCGCAGCGGGCAGCTTGGGCGGCTGTTCGGCAAACAGGTGGCCCAGCGACAGGCGCACCGCCAGCAGATCGGCCAGCATGATCGGCGCCCCCGCGACCGGGTTGTCCGACCGCCATTTGACGTAGCTCGACCAGCCCGGCAATTGCAGCAGGTGGGCCGCCAGCCGGTCCTCGACGTGCGCCGCCGGCACGCCGTCCAGCAGCTGCAGCAACGCGTCCACCGGGTCGCCGGGCAGGCTGTGGATGAACGCCCGGCCCGGCAGCGCCGGGTCGTGCCGGGCGATCCGCCGCCAGGCCTGGAAGAAGCCGAGATGCCGGTCGGGCATCGGCCAGGCCGCCTGCCCGTCGTCCAGGAACGCGGCCAGCGCCTTGATCAGCTCGCGGTCGACCGGCGACGGCTTGGGCGGCTGCGCCGGCCCGCTCGCCCGAGCACTCGGCTTGGGCCCGTCCGCCAGCTCCGGCCGGCCCAGGTCGCTCGCGACCTCCGCCAGCACGCCGCGGTCGATCCGGCCGTCGGCCAGCGCCTGGGCGGCGAGCGTGTCGCTCGGGTAGCCCCGTCCGCCGAAGCGGGCCGCGCCTTCCGCGACGGCCTGCTCGAACGGCAGGCTCTCCAGGCCCTGCAGCGGATTGACGGCGATGAAGGAGCGCAGCGGCCAATACGGGGCGAGGTTCTCGCTCGCGTTGGCGATCAGCGCGGACAGTTTGGCGCGGTTAAGCATGGGTGACGCTCCCGGCGTTGAGGCTCTTGCGGTCGCTTACGGTCGCCGCCGGCGGCTGCGAACAGGTTAGAAGGCGGGCGTACAGCCAGTGGCTGCGGGTGTGCAGACCGGCGGCGACGGCCGCCCAGGCGCCTAGGATCGCCGCGAGCGCGATCCCATGCACCGCGTTCAGCGGCTGCGGCTGGGTCATGCCCGGCACCGGGGCGAGCAGCGCCTCCGCGCCCAGCACCAGGAGGCCGTAGAGCGCGCCCACGCCGGCCAGCACCAGTGGCGTCGCCGCGAGCGCCGGCGCGCTTGCCGTGCGCGCGAAGGCGAGCGCGGCCTGCGCCGCCGCCACGCCGGCGAACACCACCAGCACCGCGCCGGTGGTGAACACACCGTAGGCGAGCTTGCCGCTGACCAGCGCGAACGCCCCGGCACCCGCGATCCCCGCCGCCACGGCCGCGGTCGCGCCCGCGCCGGCGGAAACCTGCGGCGCCCGGCGCTTCAGCGGGGTCACGACCGCACTGCCGGCGCCGAGGAACAGGCTCGCCTTGTACAGGCCGTGCAGCGCCAGGTGCGCCATCGCCGCGGCGAAGAAGCCGAGCCCGCACTGCACCAGCATGAAGCCCATCTGCGCGATCGTGGAGGCAGCGAGGCCGCGCTTGACGTCGCTTTGCACCAGCTGGGCGAGCGCGGCGAGCAGCACGCTGACCGCACCGATCGCGAACACCAGCGTCATCGCCGCGGGCAGCGCCTCGAACAGCGGGGCGAAGCGCGCCAGCAGGATCCCGCCGGCGTTGACCAGACCCGCGTGCATGAAGGCGGAGACCGGCGTGGGCGCGGTCATCGAGGCCATCAGCCAGCTGTGGAACGGCACCAGGCCGCACTGGATCATCGCGGCGAGTGCAAAGCAGCCGATCGCGGGCCACAGCGTGCCGGCGGGAATCGCCTGCGCATTCGCCAGGATCCCGGAGATCAAGAGGCTTCCTGCCCCGTTCGCCAAAAGCACGAGGCCGAGCGCGAGCGCGGCACCGCCGATCAGGAACAGCGTGCGCGCCCGCGCGGCGGCGGCGCGCGCCTGCGGCCAGTCGCGGATGTGCCCGATCAGGCTGGCGAGCAGCAGGCCCATGGCGACCCAGGCGGCGGCGAAGATCGCCACATGATCCGCAGCCAGCAGCACCAGCACGACCAGGGTCAAGAGACCCAGCCGGCCGAAAAAGCGGGTCTGGCCGCGCTCGCCCGCCATGTAGCGCAGGGCGAACAGGTGGACGACGCCGCTCACCAGCGTCGCGGCGGCGGCGAGTGACAGGGTTAGCGCGTCGATGCGCAGACCGGCGAGCTCCAAAGGCGAGGTGCGGAGGCCCAGCGTGGCGCCCGCCAGCGCGAGGGCGCAGGCGATCCACACAAGCGCGGTGACGAATACAGGCATGCGATGCGAATCCCCCTGATGAAAGAACGCGCGGGTGCGCGCAGCGGGGGATCGTTTCGCAGACGCCAAAAAATTAGTGAAACGAATTGTTCGGGATAGTCTTATCTGACTTACAGATAAGCGGTCGCCGCGTGGGGGCCCGCGTGCTGTTCGATGAACTCCGCGAGCGCCGCGGTCGCGGGGGTCGGCCGCTCGCCAGCCAGCAGGCACATCTCCGCGTCCAGGAGCGGCGGCCAGCCCTGCGCCGGGCCGAGTTGCACCAGCCCCTCCGGAACCATCGCCCGGGGAAGCGCCGTCACGCCCAGGCCCGCGCGCACGGCGGCGACCGTTCCGGCAAACGACGGGCTGGTGTAGCTGACCTTCCACGGGATCCCGGCCTCGTCCAGCGCGGTCATCGCGCGCGAGCGGTAGACGCACGGTGGCGGCGACAGCACCAGCGGCAGCGGCGAGGGCAGCGTGGCCTTGGCGCTCGCCTGACCCGGCCGGGGCGCGTCCGGCGGACCGGCGACCAGTTGGCCGCTGACCGGCTGCACCTCCTCGAACCGCGGGCCGGCGACCCAGACCAAGCGCTCGCGCCACAGCCGCCGGCTGCCAGGGGTCAGGTTGTCCGGGTTCTGCTTGATCACGATCAGGTCGTACTCGTCCGCTTCAAGCCCCGCGATCAGCCGCAGCGTCAGATCGCAGCTGACGTTGAGCAGAATCTCCGGGTGCGCCTCCGAGAACGCGCCCAGCACGGTGGGCAGGTAATTGGTGGCGAAGTCCTCCGGCGAGGCGAACCGCACGGAGCCTGAGACGTCCGGGCTGGTGAAGCGCTCCAGCATCGCGTCGGTCAGCTGCAGCATCTGTCGGGCATACCCCTGCAGCTGCTCGCCGGCATGGGTCAGGTGAACGTTGCGCTTGTCGCGCTCGAACAGCCGCTGGCCGAGCAGCTCCTCCAGCTTCTGCACCTGCGCGCTGACGGCCGATTGCGAGCGCCCCACCCGCTCGCCGGTGCGCGAGAAGTTGCGCGTTTCGGCAAGCGCCAGAAAGGTGCGCAACAGCGCGGTATCGACATCCTTGGGCATTGACCGCTTCCGTCGATCGGTCGGGTTACCGTAATCGGCATACACGATAATACGGTTGGCCGGTGCGGACCAATGTCCGGGTCGCGGTCCGCGCATAGCAGCTGCCACCGGCCAAATTGTCCCATTCGAAAGGTGACGCTTTACACATAACTTAATTCCCGTACCCTAGACTGGTCGGAAATACGGGCCGAAAGGTTGGCGAACATGCCCACGACCTACGGCGACCCCGCCCATTTGGTCCAAAGTTGGCCTTGGAGCGTCGCCGGGCAATTGCACCTCCGGCGGACGAAGATCGCGGAGCGTGTCGCCCAGCGTTTGCTCGCCGAAACTCCAGCCTTGACCCGCAAGGCCGGGGATCAGACCCAGTTCTACATCGAGCGGGACGTCGGCTGGCTGCTCCAGCACCTGTCGCAGGCGATCGCGCTCACCGACCCGATCCTGTTCCACGACCATATCGCCTGGGCGAAGTCGATGATGACGGCGCGCGGCCTGAAGCGCGCCGATCTGAAGCGCACGCTGGAACTGATCGCCGAGGTGCTGGACGAGGACCTGTCGCCCGCCGTCTATTCCAGCGCGATCACGCTCATCGACGATGCGATCCAGCGGCTCGACACCCGGACCGAGGAACCCGCCGGCCGGTTGAGCCAGCCGGGCCTTCACGTCGAGACCGCCCGCGCCTACACCGACGCGCTGGTCGCGGGCGATGGCGAGGGCGCGCGCAAGCTGGTGCGCGACAAGGCCGCCGCCGGCACCCCGCTCGCCGACGTGCTGCTGCACGTGATCGAGCCCGCGCAGGTGGAGATCGGCCGGCTCTGGCAGGTCAACCGGATCGACGTCGGGCAGGAGCACTTCGCCACCGCCGTCAGCCAGGACCTGATGACCGAACTGACCGGCCGGCTGGCGCCCAACGGCGACACCGGCACGCTGGTCGCCGCCTGCGTCGAGGGTGAGTTGCACGACACCGGCCTGCGTGTGGTCAACGCGCTGCTGGAGATGAACGGCTGGTCCAGCCACTACCTCGGCGCCAACACGCCAAAGGCCGCGATCCACGAGGCGGTCAGCCGGGTGCGGCCGGAGGTGCTCGCGCTGTCGGTCACCACGCCGTATCTGACGTGGCGCCTGGCCGACGTGATCGCGGATCTGCGCCGGGACCCGGAGACAGCCGGGGTCAAGGTGCTGGTCGGCGGCTATCCGTTCCACGTATCCCCGTCGCTCGCCAAGTGGATCGGTGCCGACGGCACCGCCCGCAACGCCGAGGACGCCGTCCTGCTCGCCGGCGACTTCGCCCAGGTCTAGAGCAACATGCTCGAAGGCCGAACCGGCCTTAGAGCTGAATGTTGCTCTAACTTCTTGAAGCGCGGGCAAGATTCAGCTGGAAGGTGATTCCACCTTTCACCATCATGCCCTAGTGGGCCCGATTCGCTCTGGCCTCTCATAGACAAGCAACGCTCCCCTCCCCTTTCCCTTGAAGGAAAGGAGAGGGCGCGCGCGTCAGCGCGTGGCAGGGTGAGGGTTGGCACACCTCGCCATTTGCCATTCGCCGCTTTGGAGCCGCATACACGCCACCCAACGCGTGACAGCGCCTGGCATGGGCGCCACAGTCGTCGCCGCGATGGAACAGCTCGACTATCCCGATCTCGCCACCTGGGAGGAGCGCCGGCGCTGGTTCGAGACGCTGGAGGCCGAGCGCGGCCGCGGCGGTGCGGCCAGCCGGCTGTCGGAGCAGGCGTGCGCGCTGATGGTCGACCTGCAGGCGACCTTCTGCGCCGGCGCCTGGGCGAGCACGATCATCCTCGCCGCGACGATCGTGGACAGTCAGGGCCGTTTCCATCACCCGGACCCGGAGCTGCAGCCGGATCTCGCCTGGCTGCGCCTGACCCGCAACGCCCTGGTCCACGAGGACCCGCGCGAGCCCGCGATCACGATCGAGGACCAGTGGACCAACCGGCGCGCCTGGGAGCGCGATGCCCGGCGCGCGGTTGAGACGGCGATGGCGGCCCTTTACCCCGGCGCGGGCGCGGGCCCGCGCGACAACGACGCGGACGACTCGGCCGAGTGGGACCCGCAGGCCTGGAACGGCCTGGGTCCGGACGACACATACGACGACGGCGGACGTTAACCGCCGCAGCACCGTGAGGCATTGAACGATCCAACGAGGGGGGCAAGCAGCATGAAGCGCGTGCACGTGCGCATCCACGGTCAGGTTCAAGGCGTCTGGTTCCGCGGCTGGACGGTCGACGAGGCGAGCCAGCGCGACCTGTCCGGATGGGTCCGCAACGTTCACGACGGCACCGTCGAGGCCGTGTTCGCCGGCGACGAGGCCAAGGTCGACGAGATGATCCAGCGCTGTCACGAGGGCCCGCCGGCCGCGCGGGTCAGCAAGGTCGACGTCGCCGAGGCCGAGGATAACGTCGAGGCGGGTTTTCATCAGGCGCCCAGCGTGTGACGAACGCCAACTGATCCCCTCTCCTCCAGTGGGAGGAGAGGGCTAGGGGGAGGAGGGTGCCCGCAGCGTCAGTGCCCGTCGCGCTTCCTCCCCTCGCCCCTCCTCCCACTGGAGGAGGGGAATGGGTTGGGCGTAACGGCGGCATCCTACCCGAACACCTCGGTGAACGCGGCCTGCAGCGCCACGTCAACGTCCTCCATCCCGACCGGATATCCCAAGTCGGCAAGCGAGGTGACGCCGTGCTCGCGGATGCCGCAGGGGACGATGCCGTCGAAGTGCGACAGGTCGGGATCGACGTTGAGCGCGATGCCGTGGAACGACACCCAGCGGCGCACGCGCACCCCGATCGCGGCGATCTTGGCCTCGCGCCCGCCGTCCAGCGGCACCCAGATGCCCACCCGCCCCTGCCGGCGCTCGCCGCGGACGTTGAACTGGGCGAGCGCGCGGATCACCCACTCTTCAAGCGACCAGACGAAGGTCCGCACGTCGAGCCCGCGCGCCTTCAGGTCGAGCATGGTGTAGGCGACCCGCTGGCCGGGCCCGTGGTAGGTGTACTGCCCGCCGCGGCCGGTCTGGTAGACCGGGAAACCGCCGGCGTCGACCAGATCGGCCGGGTTGGCGCTGGTGCCGGCGGTGTAGAGCGGCGGGTGCTGCAGCAGCCAGACAAGCTCGTTGGCGGTTCCAGCCCGGATGCCGGCCACCCGCTCTTCCATCACACCCAGCGCGTCCGGGTAGGCGACCGGCCGGTCGCTGACCGCCCACGCCGGCTGCGGTGCGTTCGGCGTCTCCGCCAGCGGCTCGGCGGCGTCCGGGGCTTCGGCTTGCTCGCGTGGGGGCAATCTGCTATCTCCCGCCAAGGTCGCGACAGCGCGCGATTTTTCGGCTTCGCGGCCGTCCACGCCGGGTTGCGCGGCCGCGCACCTTCACGCCCGTGCGGCCCTTGTGCGCCGTGCGGGCGTTTTCGTGCCCGCCCCCGGGTGTCGGCCGAGCGTAACGCCGGCGGGGCGCGCGGGTCGATCCGCGATACGGGAGATGACGCCAATGGCCCAGGATCCCCGCACCCCCGCGAACGGGCGTCCCGCGGCGCAGTCCGGGAAATCGGCCGAGCCGCCGGCGCGGACAAGCCCCGGCAAGCACGGCGACCTGGGCGAAGCGGCGCTGCATTACCACCGCGAGCCGACCCCCGGCAAGATCGAGGTCACGCCGACCAAGCCGCTGGGCAACCAGCGCGATCTTGCGCTCGCCTACTCCCCCGGCGTCGCCGCGGCGTGCGATGCCATCGTCGCCGACCCCAAGGAAGCCGCCGGCCTGACCGCGCGCGGCAACCTGGTGGGCGTGGTCACCAACGGCTCGGCGGTGCTGGGCCTAGGGAACATCGGCCCGCTCGCCTCCAAGCCGGTGATGGAGGGCAAGGGCGTCCTGTTCAAGAAATTCGCCGGCATCGACGTGTTCGACATCGAGCTGAAGCAGGACGATCCCGGCAAGCTGATCGAGGCGATCGCAGCCCTGGAGCCGACCTTCGGCGGCATCAACCTGGAGGACATCAAGGCCCCGGAGTGCTTCGAGGTCGAGGCCGCGCTGCGCGAGCGCATGGATATCCCGGTCTTCCACGACGACCAGCACGGCACCGCGATCATCGTCGCCGCGGCGATCTACAACGCGCTGCGCCTGCGCGAGCAGAAGTTCGAGGAGGTCAAGCTGGTCTGCTCCGGCGCCGGGGCGGCGGCGCTCGCCTGCCTGGACCTGCTGCAAACCCTGGGCCTGAAGCGCGAGAACATCTGGGTCACCGACATCCACGGCGTGGTCTACCAGGGCCGCGAACAGGAGATGGACCGCTGGAAGGCGGCCTACGCGCAGGCGACAGACGCGCGTACGCTGGCCGACGTGATCCAGGGCGCGGACATCTTCCTCGGCCTCTCCGCGCCGGGCGTGCTGAGCCAGGACATGGTCAAGACCATGACCGGTCCGCCGATCATCATGGCGCTCGCCAACCCGACCCCGGAAATCATGCCGGAGGACGCCCGCGAGGTGGCGCCGGAGGCAATCATCGCGACCGGGCGCAGCGACTACCCGAACCAGGTCAACAACGTCCTGTGCTTCCCGTTCATCTTCCGCGGCGCGCTCGACGTTGGCGCCAGCACAATCAACGAGGCGATGAAGACCGCCTGCGTGAAGGCGCTCGCGGATCTCGCCATGGCGGAGCCGTCGGAGGTCGTGCAGAAGGCCTACGGCGGGGATGCCAGCGGCTTCGGCCCGGACTACCTGATCCCGCGCCCGTTCGATCCCAGGCTGATGCTGGAGCTGGCGCCCGCGGTGGCGAAGGCGGCGATGGATAGCGGCGTCGCCGCCCGGCCGATCCGGGACTTCGACGCCTACAGACAGCAGCTCTCCGAGTTCGTCTTCCGCTCCGGCCTGGTGATGAAGCCGGTGTTCGAGCGCGCCCGGCGCCGGCCGATGCGGGTGATCTACGCCGACGGCGAGGACGAGCGCGTGCTGCGCGCCGCCCAGGTCGCACTGGACGAGGGGCTGGCCCAGCCGATCCTGATCGGGCGACCGGACGTGATCCACAACCGAGTGGAGCGCCTGGGCCTGCGCTTCGTCACCGGCCAGCACGTCGACGTGATCAACCCGCAGTCCGACCCGCGCTACAACACTTACTGGCAGACCTACCACCGGCTGATGGAGCGCAAGGGCGTGCAGCCGGCCGCCGCGCGGACGATCGTGCGCACCAACCCGACCGTGATCGCGGCGCTCGCGGTCTACCTGGGCGACGCGGACGCGATGCTGTGCGGGGTCGAGGGCGTCTACAAGTGGCACCTCGCGCACATCCGCGACGTGATCGGCCGCCGGGCGGACGTGCACGACCACTCCGCGATGTCGCTCTTGATCCTGCCGCAGGGCAGCTATTTCCTAACCGACACCTACGTCAGCGACGATCCCAGCGCCCAAGAGATCGTCGAGACCACCAGGCTGGCGGCCGAGAGCGTGCGCGCCTTCGGCATCGAGCCCAAGATCGCGCTTCTGAGCCACTCCGACTTCGGCAACGCCGACAGCCCGAGCGCCCGCAAGATGCGCGAGGCGGTTGCGATCCTGCAGCAGGAGCATCCCGACCTCGAGGTCGAGGGCGAGATGCACGCGGACGCCGCGCTCAACGAGGAGATCCGCCAGCGCGTCTTCCCCAACTCCAAGCTGCGCGGCAGCGCCAACCTCCTGGTGATGCCGACGCTGGATGCGGGCAACATCACCATGAACGCGCTCAAGATCCTGGGCGAAGGGTTGCCGGTCGGGCCGATGCTGCTGGGTAGCGCCCGCCCGGCGCACATCCTCACCCCGTCCGTGACCTCGCGCGGGGTGGTCAACATGACCGCGGTCGCCGTCCTGGACGCCCAGCGCCAGGCCGCCCGCCGGGCCGAAAAGACCGCCGGGGGCTGAGCCCCGCCGCGCCACCGCAAAGACGCCTGCCTTACCGTCACCTCGCAAACCGCCACCCACGGCCGCCAAGGACCCCCATGTCGATCACCCCGCCCGAACAGGACACCGTTCAGCCCGATGCGCCCGCCAGCGCGGAGGAGTACGGCCTGAGCGATGTCCAGATCGAGCAGGCGCACGAGGCGATCCAGCAGGGCGACATCACCCAGCTGGAGGAGATCGCGCAGTCCCTCCACGCCGCCGACGTCGCCGACCTGATCGAGGAACTGACGACCGACGAGCGGGTGATCCTGCTGGACACACTGGGCGGCGCGCTTGACCCGGAAGCGCTGTCTTACCTGGTGCCCGCCGTGCGCCAGGACGTGATCGAGCACATCGGCCCGAAGGGCCTCGCCGGGGCGCTGTCGGAGCTGGAATCCGACGACGCCGTCGAGATCTTCGAGGACCTGGACGAGGACTTCCAGCAGCGCATCCTGACCCAGCTGCCGGTCGGCTACCGGCTCGTGCTGGAGGAGGGCCTGGCATTCCCCGAGGCCTCCGCCGGGCGCCTGATGCAGCGCGAGGTCGTGGTCGTGCCGGCGAGCTGGACGGTCGGGCAGACGATCGACTTCATGCGCTCCGCTCAGAACCTGCCCGACGACTTCTACGACCTGTTCGTCGTCGACCCCAAGCACAAGTGTCAGGGCTACGTCCCGATCTCGCGGGTGCTGCGGGCCAAGCGCGCGGTCACGATCGCCGAGGTGATGGAGACCGACGTCCGGCCGATACCCTTCAGCATGGACCAGGAGGAGGTCGCCTACCTGTTCCGGCAGTACGGCCTGGTCTCGACCCCGGTGGTCGACGATTCCGGCCGGGTGATCGGCATGATCACGGTGGACGACATCGTCCACGTGATCGACGAGGAGGCCGAGGACGACCTGATGAAGCTGGCCGGCCTGCGCGAGAGCGACCTCTACGGCCGCGTGTTCGCCACCGCCAAGTCGCGCGCGACCTGGCTGACCGTGAACCTGGGTACGGCGGTGTTCGCCTCCCTGGTGATCGGGCTGTTCGAGGCGACGCTGCAGCAGATCGTGGCGCTCGCCGTGCTGATGCCGATCGTGGCCTCGATGGGCGGCAACGCCGGCATGCAGACCCTGACCGTGGCGGTGCGCGCGCTCGCCATGAAGGATCTGTCGGCGGCCAACGCGATGCGCTTCATCGGCAAGGAAATGACCGTGGGGGCGATCAACGGCACGATCTTCGCCGTGCTGACCGGCCTGGTCGCGTGGCTCTGGTTCGGCCGGCTGGACATCGGGCTGATCATCGCCCTGGCCATGATCGTCAACCTGGTGGTCGCGGCCCTGTCCGGCGCGCTGCTGCCGCTCGGCCTGGAGAAGCTCAAAATCGACCCGGCGGTGGCCTCAAGCGTGTTCCTGACCACGATCACCGACGTGGTCGGCTTCTTCGCCTTCCTGGCCATGGCG
>CAYRCO010000043.1:0-16253 GCA_964422775.1 uncultured Rhodovibrio sp. | reverse complement strand
GCGTAGGCGACCATGCAGTCGTCGAGCGCTTTCTCCAGCGGGATCGACCGGGTCATGGCGGAGGCGTCGGCGCCCTCGGCCAGCACCCACTTGGCGTCGTCAGACAGGCCGGTTGCCTTGAACAGCGTGCGCAAGGACACCCCGGTGTACTGCACGCAATGCAGCATGCCGTGGGTGAACTGGCAGCCGTTCAGCTGCGCGCCGTGCCACTCCATGCCGGTGTTGGCCGCGCACTCCAGAAAGTAAAACCGGTTCTCCTGCGGCAGCCGGAGCAGGTCGTTCATGGTGAACAGCATGTCCTGCCCGACATGGCCGTTGATCAACAGCTTGTGCTGGGTCGGATCGATCGTCGCGATCCCGCCGTGGTGGCGCTCGAAGCAAATGCCGTTGGGCGTGACGAAGCCTTCCAGGGCGTAAAGCGGGGTAAAGCTGACCGAGGACTGCGTTGTGGCCGTCAGCCATTCGACGTTGCGCCGGACGACTGAACTCTCGAACTCCGAGGGCTCGCCATAGGGCTTGGTGGTTACGCCCGGGCCCAGGTACTTGGTCCAGTTGGGCACGCCAGGTGGCATGCCTTCCGCCGACTGGGCGCTGGCGCGCCCGGTCACACCGGCGGCCGCCAGACCGCCGACGGCGCCCAGGCCGGCGCGCAGGAAGCCGCGCCGCCCGGTACCTTTGGCGGCAGACCCGGTAGTGGGTCTGCGCCCGTCGGCCGACCGCTCGGCCGGTGCCTGCCCGTCCGCGCCTGCCGCGCCGCGGTGCGGTGCGCCGGCCGACGGGTCGGATCGCTTGTCGGTCATGTTTCCTCCCCAGGAACGATGGTTTTCGGCCCTCTTGATTCCGCGCTTTCGGGGCGGGTCGGGGCCTTGGGTCAGCTTGCTCGTGATCGCCGTCGACGGCGCGCCGCAGATCACCCGACACCGTCTTGGCAACGCGGTCGAGCGCGCTGTGCGTTCGTCCCGCGTACGCTCGTCCCGCGGGCGCCGGCCGGTATCACGGGCCACCGGGGTGGGAAGCCCCGGATCAGGCAGGCCAGTCCGATGTTCTGTTCTGGTACATATCGTGATTGACGAAATTGTGAAATGTCAACGCTCTTGGGGGGGAGGGGCGGCAGCGCTCGGCGCCCGGCGCCGAGCGCGTCGACCGTAGCGCCGCCACCGGGGGAAACCGCCGGGCTCGGCCAGCCGACTCCGGCTGCAGCCGGGCACATGCCCGATTCCGAGTGATATGCAAGTCGCGTGATGTGTTGACGTTGCAAATCGGATGCTGCACGCTTTAATTCCGTCCGTACAAAACGGAGGCAGGTAAGAACCAGAAAATACCTCAGAATTCGGCCGGAAAAAATCGGTTAAACAAGCAACCGTGCCGAAGTCAAAATAAACAATCCTCTATCACGATGTGGTGCAAGACAAGCCAAGGTGCTTGAAATAGCCGTCAGTAGCGCGCCCGACGCGTGATTGAGGGAGGGAGGAGAACGTCTCATGCGGAGCACCGTTAACACGGTATGGGCCTGGATTTGTATGCTGTCCGCGCTACCCGTGGCCGCGTTTGCCTTTACCGGCACCGCCAGCGCGCAGTGCGTCAATTGCACCAACGAGCCGCCCAGCAAAATCCTGCGCAACCTGATCGATCAGACCCAATCGGATTATCTGACGCAAAGCCCGCAAAACCTGATGATGATGGAGGACAACCCGGCCTATTTCGTCGTCGACGACGGCAAGGCGTTGTTCCAAACCAAGCGCGGGCCCAAGAACGCCACGCTTGAGCAGTGCGACTTCGGCAAAGGGCCCGGGGTACTCGAGGGGGCCTATGCCGAGCTGCCCAAGTATTTCGAGGACGCCGGCCGGGTGATGGACCTCGAGACGCGGCTGGTGCATTGCATGAAGACCCTGCAGGGCTTTGCCGACGATGCCCCGGAGTTGACCCAGATGTCCGACATCCGGGCGATCATGGCCTACGTCGCCGCGCAGTCGAACGGCTACGCTTGGAAGCCGTCCATGGACCATCCCATGGAAAAGGCCATGCGCGATGCCGGCGAGGTGATGTTCTACCGGCGGTCCGGGCCGATGGACTTCAGTTGCAACACCTGCCACGGCGAGACCGGCCAGCGTATCCGCGCATCCGTCCTGCCCAACGTCAATTTGCCCAAGGAATGGACCAAGGCCGTGTCCTGGCCGGCCCTGCGGGTGTCCCGCTCCTCCAACGTTCGCAGTCCCTATCAGCGCCTGCGCGGCTGCTACTGGCAGATGCGCAAGGGCCAGATCAATCGCCGCTCCGACGCCGCGATCGCCATGTTCAGCTACTGGAAAGATCGCGCCAGCGGGGAGCAGGCGATCCTGCCCGACCTGAAGCGCTGATCACGACAAAGAACACGTTGGAGGAGACCGCATCATGGACCGCAAGCTTTTCCCGCACGCCGGGCGCGGCATCCTCGCCGCGCTGTGCGTAAGCGCGCTGGTCGGGGCACCGGCAACCGCTCAGGACGGATCGCCCGATCGCTCGCAGTACACCGAGATGAGTTCGGAGGAACTCGCCGACCACCTGATGTTCGAGGCCGGCGGATTCAAAACCGACATGGCGACCCAGGAAGGCACGACGGTGGGCAAGCGCCTGCAGCAGGATGAATTGCAGAAGACCTGCTCCGGGCGGGGCGAGATGGACAGCGCCAATATGTCCACGGTCATCGAGCTCGCCCGCAACTCCATGGAATATCCCGACGGCGGCATCGAACTCGGCGACTGGAAGAAGGGCCAATCCCTGGCCGAGAACGCCTTCGGCTTCCGCGTCGGCCACAACATCGACGATCACAGCGCGAAGGAGACCGGCGGGCTGTGCATCAACTGCCACAAGATGGAGGAAGAGAAGGCGATCCGCTCGGGCACGCTCGGGCCAAGCCTGGTCAACTACGGCAACAACCGGGGCACCGGCGCGGATACCAAGAAGTACACCTACGAGGTGCTCTACAATCCGCACGTCTTCTTCCCCTGCACCAAGATGCCGCGCTTCGGCGTCAACGATGTACTGACCCAGGAGAAGATCTCGCACATCATGGCCTACCTGCTGGACCCGGAGTCCCCGGTCAACGAGTAGCCTGGACACCAAGCTTCCCGACGACCGGAAGCCACGGGACAGCGGCGGGTCCGACCAACCCGGAAGCGCCGCCGGTCCCGTGGCTTCAGTCGTTTCGGGTCCGTCAGCAACCGCGCCTAGGGCAAGATGCTGAAACGCGGAATCACGTTTCAGCTGAATCTTGCCCTATCTTCAAGAAGTTAGAGCGAAATACCGGAAGGCCGAACCGGCCTTCGGGCTGAATGTCGCTCCAACTGCCTGAAGAGCGGGCGTACGCACACGGCAATCCATGCTTCTGTCGCCACCCTGGAGGTGAACGATGCAACCCCACTCCGCCCATCCGGCCACAAGCTTCGCGCGCGCGTTCGTCCGCGGGTTCGTCGTGTTCGCCGCACCGCTCACGGCCGTGGCCGTGCTCGTGACCGCGCTTACGTTCGCAACGGCCCGCCCTGCGGCCGCCCAGGACGGCTTCGGCGACGGTCCGGCAAAGGTGGTCTACCACGCCGACTTCAAGGACCCGCGCCGGTTCAGCGCCATGCTGACCAGCGTCTACAACATGGTTACCACCTACCGGAACGACCTGCGGGAGTACGACGTCCGGATCGTCTTCAATTCCTACGGCATCCGCTTCCTGACCGATAACGAGCTCGAGGGCACGCCGTTCGAGACGGACCCGGAGCTGCGCGAGAACCGCGAGAACCTGCGCGGTCGTCTGATGAGCCTGCAGAACACCTACGACGTCGAGCTCGAGCTGTGCGACATCACCCGCGAGCGGGTGGAGCTGCCCGAGGACGAAATCTACGACGGGGTCGACTCTGTGACCTCCGGCGTGGTCCGGGTCGCGGAGCTGCAGAGCGAGGGCTTCGCCTACATCAAGATCGAATAGCGGCGCGCGCGCACCCCGCGCCGCCGACACCGCACGCCCGAAGGTCGCCCCGACCTTCGGGCTTTCTTTTAAGCGGGCGCGGTGCGGACGGGACGGACGTTGCGGTTCAGCCGAACAGATGCAGGGTGACCCCGCGGTACCAGCGCTTGGCCTTGGCCGCCTGGTTGCGGCGCACCTGCGCACTCTCCTCGGCGTCGCTGTTCTCGACGCTAGCGCGCTCGACACCGCCGTCCTGCGTCGCGCGGTAGCTGCTGGCGTTGATCAACGCGTGCTCGGCGTCGAGGAAACTGTAGCAGGCCAACTCCAGCCGCGGGTCCGTCGGTGGCGCATCGATCAGGTCGGCGCGGATTTGCCCGGCGCACGAGCGCGCCTGACTGACGGCCGCGGTCGCCGCCTTTGGCATGCTGTGCGCCTCGATCGCGTCGCCGACGACGAAGATCCGCGGATCGCGCTCGGAGCGCATCGAGGGAAACACCACCGGACAGAACCCCTCGTCGTCCGTAAGACCGGTCTGGGAGGCCAAGCGGTCGGCCTGCTGCGGCGGGATGAAGTTGACGACGTCGCCAGTGAAGGTCTCGAAGTCCGTCTTCAAGGTCCGAGTGCTGGCGTCGACCTCCCGCACCTCGCCGATGAAGTCCGCCGGCAGCCACTCGATCATGCCTTCGTAGAGGTCGTTCCAGGCGTTCTGCGTAACGGCCTGATGCAGGAACTGGTTCTTCGCGTCGATCACCTGAATGCGGCTGTTGGGCTTCGCCTGCTTCAGGTAGTGCGCGATCATGTTGATCCGCTCGTACGGGGCCGGCGGACAGCGGTACGGGCCCGAGGGTACCGACATCAGCACCTTGCCGCCGTCGGGCATGTCGCGCAGCTGACGCAGCAGAACGTCATGCGAGCGGGGATGGGTGTCGTAGGCGTGCGGCATCACCTCCGCCGCCGCGGCATCGTAGCCGGGCACGTCGCGGAAGGCGATCCCAGGGGCCATCACCAGGCGGTCGTAGCCGATCCGGCCGCCATCGTCGGTACGCACTTCCTGCCGGTCGCGGTCGATCACGGTGGCGCGGGCGTGGACCACCTCGATCCCGGCGGCGCGCACGCCAGCGTAATCGAACAGGACGGCGTCGCGGGGCTCCAGCCCGCCCAGCACGTGGTTGCTCCAAAAGCAGGCGAGATAGCGCGGGTTCGCTTCGATCACCGTGACCGCGACGCCGCCGCCCTCGGCGACCCGGCGCGCGACCGATAGGCCCCCCGCCCCGCCGCCGATCACGACCAGACGCGGCTTGCTCTGGCCGCGCACCGCGGGCGCGTGGCCCAGTCCCGCCAGCACCGCCGCGCCTGCGCCAAGGCCGGCGATCACGCCGCGCCGACGCCAGCCGCCGCCATCCGATCGTCCGCTCGCCTCAGCTCCCAACGTCGGCACGGCATCTCGGCGGGTCCCCTGTCCGCCACCGGGCAGAGAGGACACCGGTGAGGAGGTTCGCCGGCCATCCGCCTTGCCGGCGAGGTCGCCAACCCGCCGGTTTTCCGACGGGGAGGTCAAAACGTCCGGTGTCCCGCGCAGCGCGTGTCGACGCGCGTTACCGTCGCCTTCCATGCGCGTCTACCAGGCCTCCGGCTGGAAACCGGCCCGCTTCAGGTCTTCCCGCGCCTGCAGGTCGAAGTATTCGCGCAGGCCCATCTCCCGATAGGTCTTGTCGTCGACGTACTTGAAGGCCGCCAGAAAGGGCACCGGTTTCAGATAGCCCTGCACCCGCTCAACCTCGGCCTTATGGCCCGGCTTGCCCCGCGTCTTGCTGGGGTCCTCCGGGAAGAACTGCAGGGTGGGCGTATAGGTGACGCCGTATTTCCGGGCCAGCTTGCGCTCGGCCAGTTGCTCGCCGTCGAAGTCGGTGACGCGCCGGTCGCCGCGCAGGTTCAGCTGCAGGACGGCGAAGTGCTTGCGGACGTAGTCGTTGATCGCGGGGATAACGAAATTCTCCTCGTGCATCCGCTCGCAGTAGGGGCAGCCCGGCTGCTCCCACATGATCATGAACCGCTTGCCGGCGTCGGTCGCCTCTTCAAGGTCTGGCTGTAGCTCGAGGAAAGACTGCAGATACCAGGGCTGCGCCAGCAGACCGCTATCGGTCTTGATCGGCTGATGCGACTGCGCGTCGCTCTCCGCGGCCGAGCCAGGGACCGCCACCAGAATCAGCGCGCAGGCAGCAAGCGTGGCCGCGAGGGCCTTGGCCCAAGCCATAAGCGTCCTCCCTTGGTGTCCCGGCCGGTGGTGCCGCCCGAACGCCACGGGCCGGTTCCGCGATTTTTCTCGGTGCGTTGCAGATATCGTGCTGGCCGCAAGTGTTGCCTGTCAACGCTCGCCACCGGCCGGTTGCCGCGGCCCGCGCGCTGCCCAACCCGCGGGTTACGCCCGGCGGGTCACTTGGGGCGCGCCGGCGCCTGCCCGTGCGGCACGTCGCTGTGGCAGTCGACGCAGGTCCGCCGACCCGCGGCCGCAGCCTGGTGCGACGCCCGGGCGCCGGCGCGCTGGGCCTGCAGGTCCATCGCCGCGACCTCGTGGCACCCCCGGCAGGTCCGGCTGTCGGTGGCGACGAACCAAGCGTGCGCGTCTTCCTGCAGTTCGGAACGCGCCCGGGCGAACTCGTCCGGCGTGTCCAGACCCTCGATGTAATAGGCCCAGGCCGCGCGCAAACCCGAGCGCGCCTTGGTCCACAGCATCGCCGGCAGGCTGTCGTCCGGCACGTGGCAGTCGGCGCAGCCGACCTGAACGCCGGTCAGATTCGCCCGGTGCTGGGAGCGTTCGAACGTCTGGGCGAACCGGTCGTAGACATGGCAGCCGGTACAGAACTCGGTCGTGTTCGCACGGTGCACCGCGACTGCGCCGCCGGCGGCGATCAGAAGGCCGATCCCGATCCCCCCGACAACTAGGGAGATCACGGTTCCAAGGCCGACGCGCCGCAGCCAGCCGCCTGGCCGCTTCGCGCGCCCCACGGCTCAGCCCGCCGCCTTGGACGGCGTGCACGACAGACCGGACATGGCCCTCTCCAACATTCACGGACGATAGATTGTCCGCACGCTAACGGAAGCTCGGCATGCGCGCAAAGCCGTTCGCGGCACCCGGTTTCAAAGGCGCAGCCGCACGGGGTTATCAGGGTAGCGCCGTCTCATGGCAACCGCGCGCGCAAGCGCTCAGAAGGGTCGACACCGGAGCCGGCTGGTCGGCCGGGCTGGAGCCATGGCACAGCGGCAGCAGCACGCCGAAGGTCTGCCGGGGCGCCCCCATTAGCGTGCCGTGGCGCAGCACATAGAAGCGTGGCGCGCGGTAGCGTGTGACCTGGTCAAGCAGGCCGCGAAACAGCACCGCGTCACCCAGCTGGGCCTCCAGCTCGCTCAATCGCTTACCGGTCAAGCTCGTGCCCATCAGCGCACTGACCCGCTCGCCGCTGAGGCGCCAGCGATAGTCGCGACCGCCGTCCAGCACGTCGATCAACGCCATGTTCGGCAACACTCTGGGGCCGAAGGACAACGGATCGAGGTCGCGGCGCGCGGGCAGGCCGGAACAGCTCAGGCGGCTCCAAACCTGATAGACCTCGCTGGCCATCGCGAACTCCGGGCGACGCAGCGCATCCCGGATCGAAATCCGCTGCGCACCCGCCTGCGACCACCAAGCGTAGTCCGCCACCTGCTGCATCGCGAACGCTCCCTGGTTTAACCGAAAACGCGGAAAGATTGGGACCGCCGCGCGGCGGGCTCAACAACATTTGCATAATTTCGCATTCACAATGGCCGTCCCTCGCCTGCGCCCAGCCGACCATTGACCAATGCCTGGGTGTGATCGACCGTTGCGCGGCGTCTGCAAGCAGTGCGCGTGGGGGCACATGTCGGAAGCAGCGATTATTATCTATCTCGTCGCGGCCGCCGTGTGGGTGATCGTCTGGTGGCGCGGCAACGGCTTTGCGTATCTGAGGCGTGACCCGTTGATGTGGCTGCCGTTCCTGCTGTGCCGGGCCTATCTGCTCGCCAACGCGACGATCGTGGCGGTGTTCGGCGACATCGGCGACGTCAAGTACGAGGAAAGCCGGTTCGTGTTCATCGGGGAACGCGCGCAGATCGCGGTTTCCGCCACGTCCAGCGTGCTGATCGTGGCCACCATCGTCTACGGCCTGACGGTGAAGCAGCTCCCGGTCGACTTCATCCGCTTCATGGCCTACGCGTTCGTCGCCATTCTGGGCGTGATGGCGCCGATCCTGTGGATCCCGCTGGAGACGCCGGCGATGTTCTACGTCCTGCGCCATTTCCAGACGGCGGCCCTGCTCTACGGCCTGTTCCTCTGCGTCGCGGGAATCGTCGTGCTGCTGGGCGACCTGATCCGCGTCGGCGGCGCGAAGGTCACGGCCGACGCCGCCATCGACACGGAACATGCGGCCGCGCGGACACCGGACGAAAGCACATCTGGCCGCGGACGGGCTGGCTAGAGCAATATGCTGAAAGGTGGAACCACCTTTCAGCTGAATCTTGCTCTCTCTTCAAGAAGTTAGAGCGAAATTCAGCTTGCAGGCCGATTCGGCCTTCAAGCATTTCGCTCTAGCCCGCGCGAACGCGATTAAGAGCAGAAGCGGCTTTCATCATGCCTTGTGCTCTCCCGGCTTGACGAGCGGGCAAGACGTTTCAGTGAAGCGGGCACGTCATACGCCAAACAGTCTGGCTCTTCCGGCAGAGTGCCTGTAGATAAACATGGCGCAGCCTGACCTCTATACGCCAAACGGCGCGTGATCAGCTGGCTTTAGACCTTAGGCCCTGTAACGTCTTACACATACGAAAATTCACAAAACTCAACCGTGTCGTAACGTCTTCCCGGTAGCCACCGCTTATTTCGATAACAGCGCAGATAGGACCAATTTGCTGGCGCACGCAGAAGGAAATGAACCGCAACGGGGTCGAGACGCGGTTTGACCCGGCGTTACCCCCTGACGGTGCGGAGAGCTCCGGATCAACCACTTTTTACATCAAACATCCTCCTCGCCCCCTGCGGCTTTCGGCAACCACGCCGAAGATGGCTAAAACACTATTGATACCGGCCCGGGTTCGGGACTGGGGCGCCGAGCCAACGAAATGCCCAACACAAAGATGATACGGTGGGTAAAACTGATCGAAACCATAGACGTCTCGCCAGTGATCGGCTACACCCGGAGTCGTAACTGTTGAGCCCACCACTTTTGCAAGGATGAACAGATTCATGGCCGACCAACCGGATGTCGAGACCTTTGCGGATACGACCCTCGTCGAGCTGACAGCGGGCGTCGTTCAGTCGTACCTCAACAACAACCAGATCCAGCCCGATCAGGTGCCCAACCTGATGCAGCAGATCCACGACAAGTTCATGCAGCTGCAGGGCGGTCACGCCGGCGCGGATATGTCGAGCGCATCGCCGACCCCGCAGCACGAGCCCCCGGTGAAGCCGCGCAACAGCGTCCGGAAAAACGACGTCGTGTGCCTGGAGTGCGGCAAGACGTACAAGACCCTGAAGCGCCACCTGCGCACCGAGCACGGGCTCGAAGAAAGCGACTACAAGGCCCGCTGGGACTTGCCCGCCTCGATGAAGTTGGTCGCCAAGAGCTACAGCGAGCAGCGCTCGCAAATGGCCAAGGACCTGGGCCTGGGGGAGAAGTCGGCCGGCAGGGGCCGCGGTCGGAAGAAGAGCTAGCGCAATCGTCCCGATGAAAGCCCGTTCGGCTTTCACCGAATTTGCCATAGCCTCCAGACGATCGGGTAAGATTCAGCTGAAACGTGAGTCCACGTTTCAGCATCTTGCCCGAGCCGCCCTCCCATACAACCTCGACACGCCGCGCGTCGCGGTTAGACGTCGGTCAACAGCCGCTCCGCTTCGGCGAGGTCGTCGGGGTGGTTGGTGTTGAAGAAGGGGTCGCGGGGGCCGCCGGCGCGATCCTCCAGCGGGAAGTCGACGGTCACCAGCCGGTGGCGGGCGGTCCAGACGTCGACCTTGCGAATCTCCTCCTCGACCATCGCCCGGCGGAGGTCGTGGCGCAGGTCGACCCGCCACAGGCCGAACACCGGGTGGCTGCGCCCGTCGCTGGCGGCGCACGCGAGGTCGGCCCCCTCGGCTTCTGCCGCAGCGCGCAGACGGCTTACCAGATCGGTCGGCAGGAACGGCGCGTCGCAGGCGAAGCTGGCCACCCAGGTCACTTCGGGCGCGTGCTGGGCCGCCCATTCCATGCCGGTCAGCACGCCCGCGAGCGGGCCGGCGAAACCCTCGACCACGTCCGGGGCGACCGGCAGGCGCACGTCGGCGAAGCGGTTGGGATCGCCGTTGGCGTTCAGCACCAGCCGTTCGACCTGCGGGGCGGCGCGGTCGATCACGTGCTGCAGGATCGTGCGGTCGCCCAGCCGGCGCAGCGTCTTGTCGCCGCCGCCCATCCGGCGCGACTGACCGCCCGCCAGCAGGACCCCGCAGACGGCGGGCGCGCTGTCGAACCTGGCGGGCTCGGTCTCAGCCATCCCGGCGGCTGCCCTTGCGCTGGTGCTGCGGGTCTTCCTCGGCCAGCTGGTGGGGATCGACGTCGTAGACGATCCGCTCGGCCCCGGAGAGCGCCATGAAGCGCTTGCCCTTGGCCCGCCCGATCAGGGTCAGGCCGGCCTGCCGGGCCAGATCCACGCCCCAGGCGGTGAACCCGGAGCGCGACGCCAGGATCGGGATGCCCATCTGCACCGTCTTGATCACCATCTCGCTCGTCAGGCGGCCGGTCGTGTAGAAGATCTTGTCGGCCGGGGAGACGTCGTTCAGGAACATGTAGCCCGCGATCTTATCCACCGCGTTGTGCCGGCCGACGTCCTCCATGTAGAGCAGCGGCCGATCCTCCTGGCAGAGCACGCAGCCGTGGATCGCGCCCGCCTCCAGGTACAGGCTGGGAGTCGAGTTGATCTTCCGGGTCAGGCTGTAGAGCCAGGAGGTGTTGATCCGGGCGTCGATGGGCAGCGCGATCTCGTCGAACTTCTCCATCAGGTCGCCGAACGAGGTACCCTGCGCGCAGCCCGAGGTCTTGGTCTTCTTCTTCAGCTTCTCCTCGTAGTCGGTCTCCCGCTCGGTGCGCACGACGACGACCTCCAGCTCGTCGTCGTGGTCGATGCCGGTCACGACGTCGTCCGAGCGCAGCATGTTCTGGTTCAGCAGGAAGCCAACGGCGAGGTACTCGGGATAGTCCGCGATCGTCATGGCGGTCACGATCTCCTGGCCGTTCAGGTAGATCGTCAGCGGCCGTTCGATCACCACGCGGGTCGCGACAGGCTGGCCGTCCTGATCGACGCCCTCGACCTCCTGGGTTAGGCGGGGGTCCTTGGGCTCCGGGCGGACCAGGAATTCGTCCAGCGTGCGCGCGTCCGTCGCCTTCGGCCGGGCGCGCGGCGCGGCCTTCGGCGCGGTCGTGGTATCGTCGCTCATCCCGGGCTCCCTTCGCCGACCTGTCTGCAGGGCGCTTCGGCGGGTTCTCTCCCCTTCGCTCGAACTCGAAGGGGAGGGACAGGGTGGGGTAGGTCTGCATGGAAGCGCCACTGCGATACCGCAGCTTCCTCCTCACCCTGTCCCTCTCCTCCCATTGGAGGAGAGGCAACCCGCTGCCATGCCCTGCGCATCTGGCATGACTTTCCGACAAGCTAACGCGCCGTTCGGCAGCTTGACAGGGGCGCGGTCCCCGGGCTTTGGTCCGCGCGCCATCCCCGCCACCGCCGACGGAGCCTTGAGCCGATGATCCCGCGCTACTCCCGCCCCGAGATGACCCGCATCTGGGAGCCCGAGAACCGCTTCCGGATCTGGTTCGAGATCGAGGCGCACGCCTGCGACGCGCAGGCGGAACTGGGCGTGATCCCGCATTCCGCCGCCAAGGCGGTGTGGGAGAAGGGCGATTTCGAGGTGGCCCGGATCGACGAGATCGAGCGCGAGACCCGGCACGACGTGATCGCCTTCCTGACCAACCTGGCGGAGTACGTCGGGCCGGAGGCGCGCTTCGTGCACCAGGGCATGACCTCCTCAGACGTGCTCGACACCTGCCTCGCCGTGCAGCTGACCCAGGCGAGCGACCTGCTGCTGCAGGGTCTGGACCGCCTGCTGGCCGCGCTGGAGAAGCGCGCGAAGGAGCACAAGGACACGGTCTGCATCGGCCGCAGCCACGGCATCCACGCCGAGCCGACCACCTTCGGCCTCAAGCTCGCCAGCCACTACGCCGCCTTCGACCGGGCGCGTAAGCGCCTTGAGAGCGCGCGCGAAGAGGTCGCGACCTGCGCGATCTCGGGGGCGGTCGGCACCTATGCCGCGATCGACCCGTATGTCGAGGAATACGTCGCGCGCGAGATGGGCCTGCAGCGCGAGCCGATCTCCACCCAGATCATCCCGCGCGACCGGCACGCGATGTTCTTCGCCGTCCTCGGCGTGGTCGCGAGCTCGATCGAGCACCTGGCGACCGAGATCCGCCACCTGCAGCGCACCGAGGTGCGCGAGGCCGAGGAGTTCTTCCACGAGGGGCAGAAGGGCTCCTCGGCGATGCCGCACAAGCGCAACCCGGTGCTCTCGGAGAACCTGACGGGCCTGGCGCGGACCATCCGCGCGGCCGTCAATCCGGCGCTGGAGAACGTCACCCTATGGCATGAGCGCGACATCTCGCACTCCAGCGTCGAGCGTGTGTTCGGGCCCGACGCCACGATCGCGCTCGACTTCGCGCTGCACCGATTGAGCGGGGTGATCGAGAACCTGCTGGTCTACCCCGAGCACATGCAGGCCATCCTCGACCGGCTGGGCGGGCTGGTCTACTCCCAGCGCGTCCTGCTCGCCCTCACCCAGGCCGGGATCAGCCGGGAAGACGCCTATCGCCTGGTGCAGCAGAACGCCATGCAGGTCTGGCAGGACGGCGGCGACTTCCTGTCGCTGCTGAAGGCCGACCCCGAGGTCGCGGGCAAGGTCGACGCCGAGACGCTGGACGACTGCTTCGACCCCGGCCACCACACCAAGCACGTCGGCAACATCTTCGCCCGCGTGTTTCCGGATTGAGGCCCGTGGCTATCGGTCTTCAAGGGCATGAAACACGCGCAGGATCGATATTTTGTCGCCGGCGACCTCGTAGCGAAGCTCGTATCGGCCCACGACCAGTCGCCGAACCTCGCGCGGTGCGAATTCATCCATTCGCTCGCCCAATCTGGGAGGCTCGAGCAGACGCTCGGGTGCGGCGACCAAAGTTTGCACTGTCCGGGCGGCGGCGGGCGAATTAACTGGCGCCAGGAAGTCGTGCAGTTGCCTGAGATCGGGCAGCGCCCCGTCGGTCCAGTCGATCCGCGTCACCTACTGGAATCGTCCGGACTTTCCGACGCGAGCCGCGACGCCCAGTCCTGAACACGCGCGTGGTCCGTTACCCGACCGGCGTCGACGTCGGCCAGCGCCGCCTGGGTGAACCGGTGGCGCTCCTCCTCGTCGGCGACCCAGGCCGCCAGCGCCTGCTGGATCACCCAGCCGCGCGAGCGCTCGCGCCGCTCCGCGATGCGGTCGACCTTGTCCGAGAGATCGTCTGGAACGTGCGCCGTGAACGTACGGGTCGCCATCGCCAATCACCGTTAATCGCGATCAATCGTATCGAACCGTAAGCCGGCCGTCCGATCGCGGCAAGTCGGAGGCCCGCGCACGAAAAGCCCCGCCAACCTTGGCGGGTCGGCGGGGCCTGCACGTTCCGAAACCCGAGGGCCGCGCCCTCACGCGCAGGCGCAGGTTACTCTTCCATCACCTGCTGCTTGGCGTCCTCGAAGCACTCGCCCAGGCGTTTGTGCAGGCGGTGCTCGGACAGGTCGCTCAGGCCCGCCTCGTCGACGTCCTTCTTGACCTTGTCGATGACGTCCTGGTCGCCCGGCATCTGCATGTCCGCCTTGACGACCGACCGGGCGTACTGCTGCGCCTCCTCGCCCTTCAGGCCGAGCTGCTCCGCGACCCAGAGGCCGAACAGCTTATTGCGCCGGGCGATCGTCTTAAAGCGCAGGTCCTCGTCGTGCTTGTACTTGTTCTCGAAGGCCTCTTCGCGGTCCTTGAAGCTGGTCATGCTGGCGCGCTCTCCAGGCGTTGGGTTGCCCCATCCGGGGCAGCGGCGTTGCATTGCCCCATAGGGGCAGCGGTGATAGGTCCTGTCCGTCTTATAACGGCTCGCGCGTCCGAGGTGAACCGCCGCGACCGCCGAGCCCGCGTGCGCTTACAAGACACAGGCATCGGGAGTGCGTCAATGTGCACCGCCGTGCTGCTGCGCCGGCCCGGCCACGACTGGCCGTTGATCCTGGCCAGCAACCGTGACGAGATGAACGGGCGACTCTGGCAACCCCCGGGACGCCATTGGCCAGACCGCCCGGAGGTCGTGGGCGGGCTGGACGAGCTGTCCGGCGGCAGCTGGGCCGGGGTCAACGACTGGGGCGTCGTCGCGGTGATCCTGAACCGCTACGGCTCGCTCGGCTCGGACGCGGAGAAGCGCAGCCGCGGCGAGCTTGTGCTGGAGGCCCTCGACCACGCCGAGGCGCGCGAGGCGGCGAAGGCGCTGCGCGACCTGGAGCCCGGCGCCTACCGCTCGTTCAACCTGCTCGTCGCCGACGCGCGCGAGGCCTACTGGCTGCGCAACCTGGGCACGGCGGAAACCGCGCACGGCGGCCCGGCGGAGTCCGTCGAGGTCGAGGCCGTGCCCGAGGGCCTGTCGATGATCAACGCCGGCGACCTGAACGCGCACACCGACATCCGGGTGCGGCGCTACTTCGACGCGTTCGCTCAGGCCTCCGCCCCGGACCCCGGAAGCGGCGACTGGGGGTCCTGGACCCGCCTCTTGGCCGACCGCAGCCAGGACCCCGAGTGGGGCCCGATCTCCGCGGCCTGCTTCATGCAGGACAACGGCTTCGGCACCCTGTCCTCCAGCCTGATCGCCCTGCCCGCCCCGCCGCAAACCCTGGACGCGGAACCCCGGCCGGCGGAATACCTGTTCGCCCCCGGCCCGCCCAGCGACACCCCGCACCGCCCGGTGGAAGCCGTCGGGCGCACGGGGTGGTAGCGGGCCCCCCGGTCGAACCGCGCAACCCCTCTCCCTTGACGTAAGAGGGAGGGGCCCGAGACCCGCAAGGGTCGTGGGAGGGTGCGGGTGTGACACCCCGGCGTGCCCACGTCGCGTAGGGTGGGTTCGCCGCGCCAGCGGCACCCCACCGCGCGGTGTCCCAAGCGGCAATGGCGGTCGGTGGATTGCTGCGCGAACCCACCCTACAGGCTGCGCCCTCGAGGCGGAGGGACGCGCCGGGACGCCGGACACCTCCGCGCCCAGCGCGTTTGTATCCTGGGGGTGGAGTTGGTATAGACCGCCATTCCGTACACGCCCGCAGCCGCGGGCTGGACGGGGCATTCCCGCGCGAAGGCGAGCGATACATCCATGCGACGCAGACGGATTTACGAAGGCAAGGGCAAGGTGCTGTTCGAGGGCCCCGAACCCGGCACCCTGGTGCAGTACTTCAAGGACGACGCGACCGCCTTCAACAACAAGAAGACGGGCACGATCACCGGCAAGGGCGTGCTGAACAACCGGATCAGCGAGTTCATCATGAGCCGGTTGAACGATATCGGCGTGCCCACGCACTTCGTGCGCCGGCTGAACATGCGCGAGCAGCTGGTCCGCGAGGTCGAGATCCTGCCGATCGAGGTGGTGGTGCGCAACGTCGCCGCCGGCTCGTTCGCCAAGCGCTTCGGCCTCGACGAGGGCGGCCGCCTGCCGCGTTCGATCATCGAGTACTACTACAAGTCCGACGCGCTGGACGACCCGCTGGTCACCGAGGAGCACATCACCGCGATGGGCTGGGCCGCGACCCAGGACCTCGACGAAATCATGCAGATGGCGCTGCGCGTGAACGACTTCCTGCAGGGCCTGTTCATCGGCTGCGGCCTCACCCTGGTCGACTTCAAGCTGGAGTTCGGCCGGCTGTGGGAGGAGGAGGACATGCGCCTCGTGCTCGCCGACGAAATCAGCCCCGACTCCTGCCGCCTCTGGGACACCGAAAGCGGCGAGCGCATGGACAAGGACCGCTTCCGCAAGGATCTCGGCGGCGTCGAGGAAGCCTACCAGGATGTCGCCCGCCGCCTCGGCGTCCTGCCCGAAGCCGGCCCCACCGACATCCAGGGCCCCACCGTGATGCAGTAAACCGCGGCCAGTTTAATAAACTGAGGTGAGTTTAATCACACTCATCACTCGACACCGGCCGCGCACCGCGGATATTTCGCGTCTTCACATTTAACCCCGGC
>CAYRCO010000042.1:0-16345 GCA_964422775.1 uncultured Rhodovibrio sp. | reverse complement strand
TCACCCCTTCGCCGTATCCTCCACCAGCTGCGACACGAACGCGTGCAGGCCGGTCTGGCGGGAGCGGCGGAGGCGTTCGGCCTGCAGGATCGAGGTCACGCGGCTGACCGACTTCTCCACCTGCTCGTTGACGACGATGTAGTCGTATTCGGTGTAGTGGCTCATCTCGTCGGACGCCTTGGCCATGCGCTGGCGGACCACGTCCTCCGGGTCCTGGGCGCGGGTGCGCAGGCGGTGTTCCAGGGCGTCCTTGGTGGGCGGCAGGATGAACACCGAGACCAGGTCGTCGCCGGCGGTCTCCTTGACCTGCTGGGTGCCCTGCCAGTCGATGTCGAACAGCACGTCCTCGCCGCGGGCGAGCGCGGCTTCGACCGGCTTGCGCGGGGTGCCGTAGTAGTTCCCGAACACCTTCGCGTATTCCAGGAATTCGCCGTCCTCGACCATCCGCCGGAAGGTCGCCTCGTCGACGAAGTGGTAGTCGATCCCCTCCTCCTCGCTCGGCCGCTGCTGGCGGGTCGTGCAGGAGATCGACAGCTGCAGATTGTCCTGATCCGCGAGCAGGCGCCGCGAGATCGTGGTCTTGCCCGCCCCCGAAGGCGAGGAGAGCACCAGCATCAGACCGCGGCGCTTGATCAATCCGTCCTGGACCATGGATTCCTACTCGATGTTCTGGACCTGCTCGCGCAGCTGTTCGACCGCGTTCTTGAGGGACAGCCCGGTCCGGGTCAACGCCACGTCGCCCGCCTTGGAGCAGAGGGTGTTGGCTTCCCGGTTGAACTCCTGACACAGGAAGTCGAGCCGCCGGCCGATCGCCCCACTTTCCTGCAGCAGCTCGCGCGCCGCCTCGACGTGGGCGTCCAGCCTGTCCAGCTCTTCCCGGATGTCCGCCTTGCTGGCGAGCAGGGCTGCCTCTTGCGCCAGGCGATCTTCCGACAGCCCGGTCCGGGTCTCCAGCAGCTCCTGGACTTGGCGCCGCAGCCGTTCTTGCAGCGCCTCCGGCTGGCTGGCGGCACTGGCACGCGCCTCTTGGGTCAGGCGCGCGATCTCGCCCAGATGGCTCTCCGCCATCTGGTGCAGCGCCTTACCTTCCTGCACACGCGCCACTGCCAGGTCGTCGAGCAGCGCCTGCAGGTCGGCGACCATGGCCGCCTCGCGCGCTTGGCGGGTGGCGTCGTCTTCCGGCTCCTCGACCGTCTCCAGAACGCCGCGCACCGCGAGCAGACCGTCCAGGCGCGGCGGCGCGGCGTCGACCTCCTCGCGCAACTCCCGGGTCAGGCGGACCAGCTGGTCCAGCATCTCCCGGTTCACCTGCAGCTGCTGACGCCGCTCGCCCCGCTCGACCGACAGGGAGACGCTGACGTTGCCGCGGGCGCAGACCTTGGGCACGCGGCTGCGGACCTCGTGCTCCAGCCGGTCCAGGCCGCTCGGCACGCGCACCCGCACGTCCAGACCCTTGCCGTTCACGCTCTTGGCTTCCCAGACCCAGGTCTGCTGCGCATCGCCGCCCTCGCGGCGGGCGAATCCGGTCATACTGGCAACGGTCACGGCGTACAGCCCCTTCGGCGTTCTGGCGTGCGAAACCCGCGCGATGCGCCGCGGATGATTGGCGCGCATCTTATTCACGCGGGCTTCGAAGTGCCAAGGCTGCCCGCGCGCGCTCGCGACCGGCCCGCGCGGGCGATAGGCTCAAGGCACGCGGCCACTCGCCCGGCCATCACAAGGACCGATCCAACTTGGCTTCGACCCGAAAGCGCTCCCAGCCGCCGAGCCCAGCACGCTCCATTCTGATCACCGGCGCGTCGAGCGGACTGGGCGCGGCGCTGGCGCGGCGCTACGCCGGCCCCGGGGTCGCGCTCGCCCTGGGCGGCCGCGATGTCCGCCGGCTGGAAGCGGTGGCTGGCGAGTGCCGGGCCCTGGGTGCCGAGGTGACGACCCGTCACCTGGACGTCTTGCACCGGGTGGCGATGGCCGACTGGATCGCCAAGGTCGACGCGCTGGCGCCGCTCGACCTCGTGATCGCCAACGCCGGGCTCGGCGGGGGTACCGGCGGCGGCGGGGAGAGCGCGCAGCAAACCCATCAGATCATGAGCGTCAACGTCACCGGGACCGTGAACACGGTGCTGCCCGCGGTGCAGGCGATGCGTCCGCGCGGGCGCGGGCAGATCGCCATCGTGTCCTCGCTGGGCGCCTTCCGCGGTTTTCCGGGCGCGCCGGCCTATTGCAGCAGCAAGGCCGCGGTCCGGGTCTGGGGCGAATCGCTGCGCGGCCATCTGCGCCGCGACGGGCTGTGCGTGTCGGTGGTCTGCCCCGGCTACGTGAAGACGCGGATGACGGCGGACAACGACTTCCCGATGCCGCTGTTGATGGACGCCGAGCGCGCCGCGCGCCGGATCCAGCGGGGCCTGACGCGCAACCGCGGGCGGATCGCCTTCCCGCGCCGGCTCTACGCGGTCGTCTGGCTGCTCAACCTGCTGCCGCCCGCCTGGACCGACGGCCTGCTCGCCCGGCTGCCGGAAAAGCCGGGGCACGGTTAACGGCAGGCGGACGCACCACCCTCCGCGGGGATGATACTGGCAGGGCGAACAGGCTTGTGGGGCCTTGCGCGCCATCACGGACGTGCAAAGGGCGGGACGAAGAACATTGCCTTTGCGTCCCGACCTGCCGTCCTAAGGCCTGCGCTCGCGGTCCTTTTTCCGCGGCGGATCGAGCAGGACCAGCTTTGCGTAGAGAAAGGTGCCCAGCCCGACGAGGGCGATCACCCCGAGGAGCACGTAAAATCCAGTTTGTGGGTCGACAGCCATACCTGAGTGTCCTCGTCCAGCGGCTCCGCCCTGCCAATTAGGTAGACACCGTTCGCCGCCAACGCCAGTGCCACCGTCATCGCGCTAAGCGCTTCTACGAGCTGGACTGACCTGTCGCCAGTGAACCCGACTTCGAGAACGGGCGCCAGCAAGCCGACCATGAAAATAGCGACTGATAGGTTCAGCGAAAAACCCCCCAAAGCCCGAACTCGCGCCCGCTGCCGCCCCTGCATTTGGGCATCCTGCACAGATCATCGAGGCCACAAGCATACGACCGCGCGCACCGGTCGACAAGCGCGCACGCCTTACTTGTCGCCGTCGCGCACCTTGCGCCATTCGGCGACGTTGCGGTTGTGCTCGCGCAGGGTCTTGGCGAAGGCGTGGCCGCCGCTGCCGTCGGCGACGAAGTAGAGGTACTCGGTGTCGGCGGGGTTGAGCGCGGCTTCGAGCGCGGCGCGCCCTGGGTTGGCGATCGGCCCCGGCGGCAGACCGGAGATCCGGTAGGTGTTGTAGGGATGCTCGACCCGCCAGTCCGCGCGGGTCAGGGGCCGGCCCAGATCCTCTTCGCCCTCGGTCAGGGCGTAGCGCACGGTCGGATCGGACTGCAGGCGCATGCCGCGCTCCAGCCGGTTGACGAACACCCCGGCGACCAGCGCCCGCTCGTCCGGGACGGCCGTCTCCTTCTCCACGATCGAGGCCAGCGTGACCGCGGCCTGCTTGGTGTCGTAAGGCAAATCCTGGGCGCGCTGCGGCCAGAGCTCGGCCAGCGTGCGGTCCATCGAGGCCTGCATGCGCTGCAGCAGGTCCGTCCGGCTGTCGCCGCGCTCGTAGTGGTAGGTCTCCGGGAGCAGCGTGCCCTCGTCCGGGACTTCGGCGATCTGGCCCGTGAGCGCCGGCGCCTCGCGGATCCGGGCGACCACTTCGCGGCTGGTCAGGCCCTCCGGGATCGTCAGGGTGCGCGCGACGGTCCGGCCGGAGACGATAATCTGCAGCGCCCGTTCGGGACTGACTTCGGCCGGGAACTCGAATTCCCCAGCCTTCAGCCGCTTCGCCTGACCGGTCACGCGTGCGCCCACCCGGAACAGCAGCGGCGAACGGATCACCCCTTCCTGCGTCAATTGCCGGGCAATCGCCTCCACACCCGACCCGCGTTCGATCAGCACGACCGTGCGTTCGTCAAGCGGGCCCGGCCCGGTAAACCGCTGGTGACCCCAGGAATAGAGCAGCCCGGCGCCGACCGCGCCAATCGTGATCAGGAAGGTAGCGGCGATCAGTAGCCGTTTCACGGACGGCTCCGCTCCAGCACCCGGCGTCCTAGGAATACGCCGACAGGATCAGGCTGGCGTTCGTGCCGCCGAACCCAAAGGAGTTCGACAGCGCGTAGCGGACCTTACGCTCCTGGGCGTGCTTGGGCACGAGGTTCATGTCCCGGCAGCCGTCGCTCGGGTCGTCGAGGTTGAGCGTCGGCGGCACGACCCCGTCGGTGATCGCCTTGATGCAGAAGATCGCCTCGACCGCGCCGGCCGCGCCCAGCAGATGACCGATCGCCGATTTGGTCGACGACATGCAGGTATCCCGGTAGGCGTCGCCCAGCAGTCGCTGAACGGAACCGAGTTCGATCTCGTCACCCTTGGGCGTGGAGGTCCCGTGGGCGTTGACGTAATCGATCTGGCTGGGCTCGACCCCGGCGGAGCGCATGGCCGCCTGCATCGCGCGGTAGCCGCCCGAACCGTCGTCCGGCGGCGCGGTGATGTGGTAGGCGTCGCCGGACAGGCCGTAGCCCACGACCTCGCCGTAAATATGCGCGCCGCGCGCCTTGGCGTGCTCCAATTCCTCCAGCACGACCACACCGGCGCCCTCGCCCATGACGAAACCGTCGCGCCCCTTGTCCCAGGGACGCGAGGCCTCGCTCGGCCGATCGTTATAGCCGGTGGACAGGGCCTTGGCGGCGGCAAAGCCGGCGATACCGATCCGGCAGATCGCCGCTTCCGCGCCGCCGGCCACCATGACGTCGGCATCGCCGAGAGCGATCAGCCGACTGGCGTCACCGATCGCGTGCGCGCCCGTCGAACAGGCCGTCACGGCGGAGTGGTTGGGCCCCCGGAAGCCGTAGCGGATCGACACCTGACCCGAAATCAAATTGATCAGCGCCGCCGGGATGAAGAACGGCGAGAGACGGCGCGGTCCCCGCTCGTGCAGCGTGATCGCGCCGTCATTGATCGTCTGCAACCCGCCGATGCCGGAGCCGATCATGACACCGGTGCGTTCCTGGGATTCCAGGTCCGCCGGCATCCATCCGGAGTCGGTCACCGCCTGATGGGCCGCCGCCATGCCGTAGACGATGAACTGGTCGACCTTTCGCTGGTCCTTCTTGGCGACGTAATCGTCGGCGTTAAACAGACCGTCGGCCGTGTCGCCGCGCGGGACCTGACCCGCGATTTGCGAGTTCAGGTCGCTGACGTCGAACGCTTCGATCCGTTTGACACCGGACTGCCCCGCCAGCAGCCGTTGCCAGACCGGCTCGACACCGCTTCCCAGCGGCGTCACCAGCCCCATCCCTGTGACGACGACGCGTCTCATGAGCTCACTGACGGCTGTTGTCGGGGGATACGCGCAAGAACAGCGGAAGGCCGCGCCGCAACGGACGCGTTGGTCCGCAGCTTAGCCGGCGTGCTCCTGGATAAAGTTCACCGCGTCCTTCACGGTGACGATCTTCTCGGCCGCGTCGTCCGGGATCTCGCAGCCGAACTCCTCTTCGAACGCCATCACGAGCTCGACCGTGTCGAGACTGTCGGCGCCCAGGTCGTCGATGAAGCTGGCCTCGTCGGTCACCTTGGCGTCGTCCACGCCCAGGTGCTCAACCACGATCTTCTTTACGCGCTGGCCGATGTCGTTGTCGCTCATTGCCCTTAGAACCCTCGGTAGACCGGAAGAGCCGGGGACGCCCGCCCCGGCCTGGATTTGCAAGATTATTGCCCGCGTAGGACACGGGCTGCGCCTCTTATCACAGTGTTTCAGCGGTGACCAGCGTTGGCGCGCACGCTTTCTTCACCCGCTGAGTCCGGCTCACACCATGGCCATTCCGCCGTTGGCGTGCAAGGTGTGTCCGGTCACATAGCCCGCCTCATCGCTCGCCAGAAAGGCTACGCAGGCGGCGACCTCGGCGGGCGTACCCAGTCGCTCGGCAGGAACCCGGGACAGCGTGGCCTCGCGCTGCTTTTCGTTCAGCGCGTCGGTCATCGCCGTCTCGATGAAGCCGGGGGCGACACAGTTAACCGTAATGTTGCGCGAGGCAACCTCCGTCGCCAGGCCCTTGGACATGCCGATTAGGCCGGCCTTGGAGGAGATGTAGTTCGCTTGGCCCGCGTTGCCGGTCTGCGCGACCACGGAGGAGATGTTGATGATGCGGCCGCGCTTGCGCTTCATCATCCCCTTGATCGCTGCGCGCGACAGGCGGAATGCCGCGGTCAGGTTGACCTCCAGGACCTTTTCCCAGTCGTCGTCCTTCATCCGCATGGCAAGGGTGTCGCGCGTCAGCCCGGCGTTGTTGACCAGGATGTCGAGCCCGCCCATCGCCCTCTCGGCGGTGGCGACCAGCTGGTTGACCTCCTCCGGCTCGGACAGGTTGCAGGGCAGCACGTGCACGCGCTCGCCCAGTTCGGCCGCGAGTTCATCCAGCTTCTCCTTGCGGGTGCCGCTGACCGCGACCGTGGCGCCCTGCTTGTGCAGGGCCCGGGCGATCTCGCCGCCGATCCCGCCGGTCGCGCCGGTGATGAGCGCCGTCTTGCCGCTTAGATCGAACATGTCTTGCCTGCGCTCCCGTCTTTAGAAAACCGCGTGGCCGCGCCGCGCCGGACTGCGCTGCGGGCGCGCCCGATCAGGCGTCGGCCAGTTCGTTGAGGAAAGTCTCGACGTCGCCCGGCGTGCCCACGGGCATGCCCGTCAGCGTGCGGTCGATGCGCTTGCAAAGGCCGCTCAGCACCTTGCCGTGGCCGACCTCGTAGAGCCGCGCGACCCCCTTGTCGCGCATGTACTCCACGCTCTCCCGCCAGCGCACGGGCTGCACGATCTGCTCGACCAGGCGCGCGCGGATCTCGTCCGGGCTCTCCAAAGCGTAGGCGGTGACGTTGGAGACCACCGGCAGGTTCGGCGCCGCGATCTCGACCTCGCCCAGCGCCCGTTCCATCTCCTCGGCGGCCGGCTGCATCAGCTTGCAATGGAACGGCGCGGAGACGTTCAGCATCACCGCGCGCTTGGCGCCCTTTTGCTTGGCGATCTCGATCGCCCGCTCGACCGCGCCGGCGTGGCCGGAAACCACCACCTGACCGGGCGCGTTGTCGTTGGCGATCTCGCACACCTCGCCCAGTGCGGCTTCTTCCGCGACCGCCCGGACCGTCTCCAGCTGGAGGCCGAGGATCGCCGACATCGCCCCCTCCCCGACCGGCACGGCACGCTGCATCGCCTGGCCGCGCAGCCGCAGCAGCTTGGCCGCGTCGCCGGCGCTGAGCGCGTCCATCGCCGCCAGCGCGGAATATTCGCCCAGCGAATGGCCGGCAACGTAAGACCCGGTGCTGGACAGCGCGAACCCGCCCTGCTCCTCGATCGCGCGCACGGTCGCCAGGCTGACCGCCATCAGCGCCGGCTGCGCGTTCTCGGTCAGCACCAGTTCTTCTTCAGGGCCTTCGAACATCAGCCGGGACAGGTCCTGACCCAGCGCCTCGTCGACTTCCTGGAAAATGTAGCGCGCCGCGGGGAAGGATTCGGCGAGTTCCCGGCCCATGCCGACCCCTTGGGAGCCCTGGCCGGGGAAAACGAAAGCGCGCGCCATCGTGAGCTGCCTTTCGGTGTAGAGCATGGAAAAAACCGGGCGCAGTGATAGCGGCTGACCTTGCGCTGTCAAGCGATGTGGGCCGGCCGGTGCCATCCGGACCGATTCCATCCCGGCGGCGGCCTGCCTGAAGCCCGCCGAAAGGCGCGGAATTCTGCCGCATGTGCGCCCTTGCGTGCGCGGCGCGCATCTGTATAGTCGCGCCACCTCGCAAGAGACCTCCTCGCCGATCCCGATGCGAGCCCGTCGCTGCACCGCCGTTTCAGGCGCTGCGAAGACGGGAATGTATGGGGTCGGCTAGGGCCGCCCGGCTACCCGGTCAAACCCCGCGGAGCTACGGCCCACACAACAGCCATGGGGAGCGAACATGGAAGAGTCGCGCTATTACGAGAGCGTGTTCATCGCACGCCAGGACATTTCGTCCTCCAACGTCGAGGAACTGGCCAACCAGTTCCAGCAGGTGCTCGAAGGCCAAGGCGGCAAGGTCCACAAGACCGAGCACTGGGGCCTCAAGAACCTCGCCTACCGGGTCAACAAGAACCGGAAGGGCCACTACGTCCTGTTCAACATCGAAGCGCCGTCCGACGCGATCGACGAGTACGAGCGCACGATGCGCTATAACGAGGACGTGCTGCGCTACCTGACCTTGCGCGTCGAGGAGTTGGACCCGAACCCGTCGGTCCAGATGGAGCGCAAGGACAAGAAGGAAGGCGACCGGCGCGGCGAGCGCGGCGGCCGCGGTGAGCGCGGCGGCCGGAGCGAACGCGGCGGCCGTGGCGGCCGCGGGCGCGAGTAAGACCCGCCGCCCGTCCGCCAGTGAGCGCACCCACCGGAATTTAAGCGAGACCTGAGTCGGCCGGCCCCAAACGCCGGCCGCGACCACGGAGGAGACAGACGATGACCGTTCGTGTCGTCAGCCGCGGCGCCGCCCAGCGCCGCCCGTTCTTCCGGCGCCGCAAGAGCTGCCCTTTCTCGGGCCCGAACGCGCCGAAGATCGACTATAAGGACGTCAAGCTCTTGACCCGCTTCACCAGTGAGCGCGGCAAGATCGTGCCGAGCCGGATCACCGCGGTGTCGGCGAAGAAGCAGCGCGAGCTCGCCCGGGCGATCAAGCGGTCGCGCTACCTCGCCCTGATGCCGTACGTCATCAAGTAACGGCATCCGCCCGGAGCACTAAGGAGACGATCATGCAGGTAATCCTGTTGGAGCGGGTCGAGAACCTGGGCTTCATGGGCGACGAGGTCGCCGTGAAGCCGGGCTATGCCCGCAACTTCCTGCTGCCGCAGAAGAAGGCCCTGCGCGCCACGCAGGCGAACCGCGAATTCTTCCAGGCCAAGCGCGCCGAACTCGAGGCGCGCAACGCCGAGCGCCGCAAGGAGGCCGAGGAGGCCGCCAAGCGGATCGACGGCATGGTGGTCAGCATGATCCGCCAGGCCGGCGAGACCGGTCAGCTGTACGGCTCGGTGACCGCCCGCGACATCGCCGATCAGCTCGCCGAGCAGGGCGCGCGCGTCGAGCGCGGCCAGATCCAGCTCGGCCGCCAGATCAAGACGATCGGCCTGCACCCGGTCGATGTCCGCCTCCACCCGGAGGTGAGCGTCGAGATCACGGTCAACGTCGCGCGCTCCCGCGGCGAGGCGGACACGCAGCTCGAGCAGGGCCGCACCGTCTCGGTCGAGGAGCAGCAGGAGATCGCCGACCGCGCCGTCGAGGAAGTCATCTCCGAGGTCGAGGAGATGGAGACCGAGGATACCGACGCGGACGGCGAGACCGCCGAGGAGACCGAGCGGGCGTAACGCCGGCTCCGGCTTTCGATGCTAACGCGCTTGCGGCCACCTTCCAGGATTGGAAGGTGGCCGCATGTGTGTCTGCGGTCTTCTCGGACCGCCCCAGACTAATCGCCCCTCCTCCACTGGGAGGAGAGGAATCAGGGGTTGGACCGGGAGCGAGGGCCCGCCCTCAGATCACCGTCAGCATCGAGGCCACGAGCGGGTGGCGGACGATGTCGGCGTCGTCCAGTTCGATCACGCCCACGTCCTCCAGCGCGGACAGGCGCCGGGCGATTTCGCCCAGGCCGGAGACGCCGGGCAGCAGGTCGCTCTGGTCGGGGTCGCCGGTCAGCACCATGGTCGACGACCAGCCAAGCCGCGTCAGCAGCATCTTGATCTGGCCGTAAGTGCAGTTCTGCGCCTCGTCGATCACCACGAAAGCGTTGTTGAGCGTGCGCCCGCGCATGAAGCCGACCGGCGCGATCTCGATCAGCCCCTCGCCCAGCGCCATCTTGACCCGCTTGTTGCCCAGCCGGTCGGTCAGGGCGTCGTACAGCGGGCGCAGATAGGGCTGCAGCTTGCTCTCCACGCCCCCTGGCAGGAAGCCCAGATTCTCCCCGGCCTCGACCGCCGGGCGGGTGAGCACGATCCGCTCGACCTCGCGCGCCTCCAGCGCCTCCACGGCCTTGGAGATGGCGAGGTAGGTCTTGCCGGTGCCCGCCGGACCGAGCGCCAGCACCAGGTTCCGGCTGTCGATCGCCTGCAGCAGGGCCTCCTGCCCCGCGCTCATCGGCTTGACCTTGCGGCGGTAGGCCTGCTCGCGGCCGTCGTCGCCGTGCGCGCCCGCGTTCAGCGGATGCCACTCGGCTTCCCGGGGGTAGAGCGCACGGACCTTGGCCTCTTGGTTGTTGGCGGCGCGACGCGCGGAACGCTTGCCCATGTTGGACTCCTCGGCTGTCGGGATGACGGGGGCTGTCGGGATGACGGGGGCTGTCGGGATGGCGGGGTCCAGCGCACGCGCGCCGGACGGGCGGCACGCCCCCGCGGGCCCCGGATCGACGTGATCGGGGCTGGCGGCGGACGGCATCTCGGCATGGGACGGCAACGGCGCGCGGGCGGCGCGCGCGGGGTCCGGTGGCGTTTCGGGGCGCGGTTGGGGACCGGGCGTCTCGGCCGGCAACACGGCTGGCCGGACCCGGAAGGCCGGCAGATCGTGGCGGTCGCGGTCGGACGGTCGCGTCAGGGCGCTGCTCCCGTGCGTGGCATGAGCCAGCGGCTCATCAACCCAACTGCAAAAAAGCTTACCCCGGCTTAGAGGCGTTGTCGCGCGATTCGTTGGGGTGCAAGAGAAGCTTCACACAACATCTAGCGGTATGGGAGCCGCAGCCCGGCATCCGACGCGGCGCTGCGGCACGCGTGCCGGGCGGCCGGCCCAGGCAGCGGCGGGAAACTGCGGCGTTTCAAGATGCTTGCGGATGTTTTCCACAGAAAACCTCCGTGCTGCGGTGCAAAGGGCTTGCCATGAACCGGTCATACCGGAATCCTGCGCACGACTTCGGCTGACCTTTCGACGGTTTTCGAAGGTAGGGGGTTCATGGTGCCGAACGAAGCTGATCTTCTGGCCTACGCGACGGGCTTCGGCCGCCGCTATCAGGACTTTGCCGTCCCGTACGCCCGTGAGTACGCCGAAAGACTGCGGAAGTGCGGCGACCACGAGGGGTGCACGGTCTGGCACCGCGTGGCGGACGCGATCGTGAACGGCGAGGTCGATACAGATCCCGCCGTCACCCGCGCAGCGGCGTAGACGCAAACCAGGCGACACACCAGGCGACACACCGGCAGATGCGACGGCGGTCGCGGGCGCAAGGCGGCCCGGCCGCCTTTTCGCGTGTCCACCTGCCAGAAGTGACCGCCAATCTTCATTTCCTGCCGCAGTGCAACATGCCGCCGGACGGTCTATATTGTGCAGCGCACACTATACCCACCCACGGCACCATGGAGGCTGCGGCAGTCATGATCGACCTGACCGGTAAGCGCGGGCTCGTCATCGGGATCGCCAACGAAGACTCGATCGCCACGGGCTGCGCGCGCGCCTACCGCGCCTGCGGCGCGGAACTCGCCGTCACGTACCTGAACGAGAAGGCCCGCCCGTACGTGGAGCCGATCGCCCGCGAGGTCGGCGCCGAGCTGTTCCTGCCCTGCGACGTTCGCACGGAAGGCGAGCTCAAGGGGGTGTTCGACCAGATTCAGGAAGCCTGGGGCGGACTCGATTTCGTCCTGCACGCGATCGCCTTCGCACCGAAGGAGGACCTGCACGCGCGCGTCACCGACTGCTCGCGCGCCGGCTTCGCGCAGGCGATGGACGTCTCGGCGCATTCCTTCATCCGGGTGGCGCACTACGCCGAGCCGCTGATGACCCGGGGCGGCAGCCTGCAGACCGTGACCTTCTACGGCTCCGAGCGCGTGGTCGAGGAGTACAACCTGATGGGCCCGGTGAAGGCGGCGCTCGAGGCCTGTGTGCGCTACCTCGCGGCCGAGCTGGGGTCGAAGGGCATCCGGGTGAACGCACTCTCCCCCGGCCCGCTTAGGACCCGGGCGGCGAGCGGGATCGACCGGTTCGACGAACTCCTGGAACGCGCCCGACAGCGGGCGCCCGAACATCAGCTGGCGACGATCGACGACGTCGGCGCCCTGGCGGCGTTCCTGGCGAGCGACCAGGCGCGCGCGATGACCGGCAACGTCGAATACGTCGACGCCGGCGTGCACGTGATGGAGTAAAGCGCCCACGCGGCTGCTGCGGCCTTGCGGTGCGCGGGCAAATCTGCGACCTCCCGCGGCGTTATGAGCAGCAAGCCGCCCCGCACCAAGGACCGCGCCCGGCCCGGACCCGGCAAGGATCCCGGCCGCAAGCCGAACCGCCGCAAGGCAGCCGCCAAGGCGGCGGCGCGCGCCGGCGGCGGATCGCCCGTCGGCGCGAAGGCCGTGACCCCGGCGCGCCGGTCGCCGTCGAAACCCGCCGAGCCGGCCGGCTGGGTCGTGCGCAGTGCGCCCGGCCTGGGCCGCACGCTGATCGCCGAGCTGCGCCACGACAAGCTGCTCGGCCAGAACGATCGCGCCGACCTGCTGTGGCAGCGCAACCACGACCTCCTGTTCGCCCCGCGGCTGGCGCGAACCCCGCGGGCGCACGAGCTGCGCATCGCCGAGGACGTGCACCGCTGCCTCGTCTACGGCCGTTACAAGGTCTCCGACAGCCAGCTCGACCGGCTGGCGCAGCTGCTGCACGGCCAGCGCCGGCGCCTGGTCGTCACCGCCGACGGGCGGCATTTCAACCGTCACGACCTGGGCCGTTTCCTCGCCCGCGAACTCGGCCAGCGCGGGGTCAAGCTGGACGAGGGCGCGAAGACGCCGCTGCTCGTGTTCTGCATCGAGCAGGCGTACTACGCCTGCGTGCCGATCCAGGAGGCGGACCAGACCACCGGCCGCGACCGCCGGCAGGTGGAGCGCGAGGGCAGCCTGCCGCCGCCGATCGCAGCCGCCATGGCGTTCATGACCCGGCCGGGCGATGACGACACGATCCTGGACCCGGTGTGCGGCTCCGGCACGCTGCTCGCCGAGGCGGCCGGCTACGCGCCCGGGGCGCGGCTGCTCGGCGCCGATCAGGACCTGCAGGCGGTCAAGACCGCCCGGCGCAACCTGAAGAGCTTCGGCGCGGCCGAGATCGACCACGCCGACGCGCGCGCGCTCGACCTGCCGGAGGGGAGCGTCAGCCTGGTGCTGGCCAACCTGCCGTTCGGCAAGCAGTACGGCGACGTGGCCGAGAACCGCACGCTGTACGCCGAAGTGCTGGGCGAAGTCCGCCGCGTAGCCGCACCGAAAGGCTTCCGGGCGGCCCTCTTGGCGAGCGACCGCGGCCTGCTGCGCGAAGCGGCCCGGGACGCCGGCCTGCGGGTGAGCCACGACCTCGCGATCCGGGTGCGCGGCGAGGATGCCGTGATCGCACTGCTCGAACTGCCGTCGGCCGGCTAGCTGCCTTCCCGCGTCGCCGCGGCGGGTCTGTCGCGCGGCTGACATAATTTACCGAATCGCGGGCATCGGGACTTGCAAACCGGGGGCCGAAGCTCCTAGAACATGCGCGCCTCGAGGCGGACGGCATCCCAGCCGTTCATGACCGCGCCTCGGGCGCGCCGATCCCGTCTTGGTCGACCCAAAACCTCGGGTCCGCGATGCCAGGGCCGGCCCGCGGACAAGCGGGCATCGGATCGCGCCTTCGTGGGGGAGTTACCCAAGCGGTCAACGGGAGCGGACTGTAAATCCGCCGGCACTGCCTTCGGAGGTTCGAATCCTCCCTCCCCCACCAGCCGCGCTCAGCCGGCGCGTTAGCCGGCCTCCCCGCAAGCGACTTTCCGCTAACTGCCTGATAAGCGTGCGAAAGCCAGCGGGAATCGGATTCCGCGTTGAAGCTGTTTGGCCCGACCGCCCGGCGCTCGGCCCGCGCCGTGTCGTGCCCGTCCGGCTGTGACGGGCGTGATGCAGGGCTGCCACAAAGCTGTCGCTTGTAGCCGGATCGGGGTTTAACTACATCTTTATCACGGCCGATCGAAGAAAACCGCGCATATGGGTGGATTAATCAACCTGCGATATGGCGCGGCTGGCTAAATCGGGCTAGGAAAGAAACCACTTAAGATCAAAAAACATCGCCGCCCACGATCGGCGCCCGGGCACCGGGCGCACGTGGATGCGGCGGGAGGTAGATGCTGTGCAGGCCGCTTGGAGTTCCGCGGGGCCCGAACCCGCGCTGGACGAGCTTCTCCACGACCCCATCGTCGAGCTGCTGATGCGCCGGGACCGCATCAGCCGCCAGGACATCCTGCGCGCCGTCCAACGCGCCCGGCAGCGCCTGGACTCCGCCTGCCCGCAACCGGAGACACTGGCGAGCTGACGCGCGCGCTGGGACCGACTGTCCGTTTGGCGCGCCGCCGATCCTAATCCTCCCCGCGCATGCGATCGACCAGGGGGCGCAGGGCGTTCAGGCAGGACCGGCCGAGCATGCGGCTGCGCGCGGGTGACCAGCCCTCGGCCGGATGCGGGCTGTCGGCCGAGTCCTTGAACGGCATCTCCAGGGTCATCGCCACCGCCCCGAAGCTTTCGGCCATGAACGGCGTTGCGATGCCGAGGTTGGCGTGACCCGGCTTCGCCGGCGGATAGCCCTGGCTGGTCTGGAAGTCGGGGTTGAGTTCCAGCAGGCGCTGCTTGAACAGCTCCACCATCTGCACCTGCTCCGAGCGCAGGTTGGGGATGCCCTCGAACCCGGCGATGAAATTGTGCGGCAGCACCTCCTCGCCGTGGACGTCGAGCAGCACCGAGCAGCTGGTCTGGTACATCCGCCGGCGGACGTAATAGACCTCCGGGCTGGTTTCGGGGTCCGGGTCCTGCCAAACCCGGTTCAGGTTCACCCCGGCGGCGTTGGTGCGCAGATGACCGCGGCGTGTCCCGTCCGGGTTCATGTTGGGCACGACGTAGAAGACACAGCGGTCCAACAGGTAGGTCGGCGACGGATCGTCGGTGTCGAGCAGGCGTTCCAGAAAGCCTTCCATCCACCACTCGGCCATGGCCTCGCCCGGATGCTGCCGGCCGATCACCCAGACCGCGAGCTTGTCCGCGTGCCAGGTGCCGATCCGCAGCATGTCGATCGGCTGGCCGTCGACCGTCTCGCCCAGCGCCTCGTAGCCAACCCGGCCTGTCGCGGTGCAGCGCGCGATCAGCTCCCGGTGGCGCGCCATCGGATAGGGCGCGAAGTAGGCGTAGGTGACGAGCGGCGTCTCCGGCGTGTGCGTGATCGTCAGCACCTCCCCGTCGAACTCGGTCGGCACCCGGAACCAGCTCTGCAGGTCGTAGGAGGCGACCGCCTGATAGCCCTCCCAGCCCTTCGGGAAGGAAGCGTCGTGGGCGTTCGTCAGCCGCAGGGTGCGCGTGCGCCCCGGCTCGCCGGCCGCGATGAAATGAAACCACTGGAAGAATTTCTCGCCGGCGTCCGGGCGGATGCGTAGGTCCGCGGTGTCGCCGTCGATCCGGTCGACCAGGATGTTGCCGCTGTCGAACGCGCTGGAAATCCACATGACTGCCGTGTCTTTCTGTTCTTTCGGGAGGGGTCTCATGCCCGCCCCTACGTGCATAGCCCGCCGCCCTGCCCTTGCCAACCGGCCGCGGTGTCGCGACCGGCACATGCCGTCGCATCCAAACCGGCCCGGATCAACGAGCACAGAGGTTATTTACACATCAGCACAAGGGTATATATGTTGATCAGTCATTCTGAAGCGGTAATTTCCGCACGGCATCCGGCGCAGGACGGGATGGCGGTCCCGCCTGTTGGATCCAGGTCTGCCGCGCGGGCAGTCGGAATAAGCAGAAAGGCCCGCTTCACGGTGGGAATCGACGATATGGAAATCTCGACGAAGGATCTGGAGACCCTGGAGCGCAGCGCCGACGAGGCCGCGCGTCTGCTCAAGGCCCTGTCCAACAAGGATCGATTGATGATCCTGTGTTACCTCGCCGAGGGGGAGCGAAAAGTCGGCGATCTGGAAGAGCTATTGGAGCTGCGCCAGCCGACCCTGTCGCAACAGTTGGCCCGCTTGCGCAGCGAGGGGCTGGTCGCGACCCGGCGCGCGGGGAAATCGATCTACTATTCGCTGGCGAGCCCGGAAGTGCAGGCGGTGATCGAGACGCTGTATCGCCTGTACTGCGCTCCGGACGCACCCGCCACGGCCGACGCCGTCGCGCTGGAGGCCGACGGCCGGCAGCGGTGACGCAACCACACAGGCGGGGTTTCGAGACCCGGCCGGCAGTTTCGCCGTGCGCGCGGCGCGCCATGCGACCGGGATGGCGACGCTGACACCTAGCTTGATTCCGATCGCTTATGTTCCCGGGCGATCGCGGGTCATTCGGCGGTA
>CAYRCO010000041.1:0-16425 GCA_964422775.1 uncultured Rhodovibrio sp. | reverse complement strand
GGCGAAACCCGCGTCGCGGCTAGCCACGTCGATGCCGCGCGCGGGGCACTCAACACGGGGGCGGCGGCATGACGGTCGTGCACCTGAACCGCGCCTCCGACACCAACCGCGCTACGGGGCCAACCCCGACGCGCCCCGCCGCTGCCCGGCAGCGGCCGACCGAAGGCCGCACGGCCCGAAACTGGGAGGGTAAGGACATGCCGGAACGTAACCGGATTGCAACGGGTGGCGACAAGAAACACCGCAAGGGGGACTCCTTCGAGTACCGCCTGCTGATGGCGGCAAGCCTGCCGATCTTCCTGGTGGCGGCCATCGTCGGTCGCGTGCTCCCGAGCGGCGAGCACGCGGTCCCCGGCGAGCGCCTGTCGGTGATCGGCGAGGCGCGCGCCGCGGCGGATACGTACGTCCCCTTCGCGTTCATGGGCTGAACCTCAGCCCATCCAAGAATCCGGCCGACTCTAGTCGGCCGGTAACCGCCGCGATCGTCCGCATCGCGGTCTCAACAGCCGCGTTCGAGACGGAAAGCGGTTTTCCAGCTAGGTGCAACTAGCAAAACGGGAGTAGGTGCAGATATGGCAACCGAGAACAAGGGCCGGAACGAAAGCCTTTCCGGGCTGACGGAAGGCGAGGCCAAAGAGTTCCACAAGATCTTCATGACGAGTTTCATCATCTTTGTGGCGATCGCTGTGTTCGCGCACATCCTCGCCTGGATCTGGCGTCCGTGGCTCCAGGGTGACCCGGCCGCTCAGGCCAGCGTGATCCTGGACGGTGCGCAGCAGACCCTGGCCACAATCCTGCCAGTCCTGGCGTAAGGAGGGAGTTATCATGTGGAAGATTTGGCTTCTTTTCGATCCCCGCCGGATGCTCGTGGCGCTCATGACGTTCCTGTTCGTCCTGGCGCTGCTCATCCACTTCATCCTGCTCAGCACCGATCGCTACAACTGGCTGGAGGGTCCCGCGGCGAGCGGCGGCCAGCAGTCCAGCGTGATCGAGCGGTCGGTAGAGCCGTCGAAGGCCTAAGCCGGGCCCGACCGACGAGTCAGCGGGCGGGGCGCCGGGGTTGGCGCCCCGCACCGCGGCTCGGGCCCGCCGCTGACGGGCACCGAGGCCGGCATCCGATTGGAGGGTTCGGTTATGGCTATGCTGAGTTTTGAACGAAAATATCGGGTCCGCGGCGGCACGCTCATAGGCGGCGACCTGTTCGATTTCTGGGTGGGCCCCTTCTATGTAGGGTTCTTCGGTGTCACGACGCTGTTTTTCTCCGTCCTCGGGACGGGTCTGATCCTTTGGGGTGCCGCGCTCGGGCCGACTTGGAACGTCTGGCGGATCAACATCGCGCCGCCGGACCTAAGCTATGGTTTGGCGCTCGCGCCGCTGCAAGACGGCGGTCTGTGGCAGTTGATCACGATCTGCGCGATCGGCGCGTTCGTGTCATGGGCACTCAGACAGGTGGAGATCAGCCGTAAGCTGGGCATGGGGCTGCATGTCCCGTTCGCCTTCGGCGTGGCGATCTTCGCGTACGTAACGCTGGTGGTGTTCCGCCCGTTGCTGCTGGGCGCGTGGGGGCACGGTTTCCCCTACGGCATCCTCTCGCACCTCGATTGGGTGTCGAACGTCGGCTACCAGTACCTGCACTTCCACTACAATCCGGCGCACATGATCGCGGTGACCTTCTTCTTCACCACGACATTGGCGCTGGCGCTGCACGGAAGTGCGATCCTGTCCGCCGCGAACACCGGGCGCGACGACGAGCCGGTCAAGGCCGGGGAGCACGAGGACAACTTCTTCCGTGACTTCATCGGCTATTCGATCGGCCCGCTGGGCATTCACCGACTGGGCCTGTTCCTGGCGCTGAACGCCGGGTTCTGGAGCGCCGTATGCATCATCATCTCCGGCCCGCTTTGGACTCGCGGCTGGCCAGAATGGTGGTGGTGGTGGCTCGAGCTCCCGGTCTGGGACGCTGCCGGTGGCTTCTACTAGGGCGAAGGGACACCGACCATGCCTGAATATCAGAACATCTTCACACGGGTCGAAGTCCAAGGACCAGGCGAAGCCGGCCTGGCCCTGCCGCCCGGCGGGACCGGCCGGCGCTTCGGCACGCCCATCCACAACAGCTTGCTGGGCCGGATCGGCCACAGTCAGATCGGGCCGATCTACCTCGGCTGGTATGGGGTCGCCTCGATCATCTGCGGCTTCATCGCGATCGAGATCATCGGTCTCAACATGTGGGCCAGCGTCGGCTGGGATCCGATCCAGTTCGTCCGCCAGGGTCCGTGGCTGGCCCTTGAGCCGCCGCCGCCCGAATACGGGCTGAGCCTGCCGCCGCTGAACCAGGGCGGCTGGTGGCTGCTCGCGGGCTTCTTCCTGACGGCCGCGATCCTGCTCTGGTGGGTGCGCACCTACCGCCGCGCGATCCAGCTCGGCATGGGCACGCACGTCGCCTGGGCGTTCGCCTCGGCGATCTGGCTCTACCTCGTCCTCGGCCTGTTCCGGCCAGTGATGATGGGCAGCTGGGCGGAAGCCGTGCCGTTCGGGATCTTCCCGCACCTCGACTGGACCGCGGCGTTCTCGATCCGCTACGGGAACCTGTTCTACAACCCGTTCCACATGCTCTCGATCGTGTTCCTGTACGGCTCGACCCTGCTGTTCGCGATGCACGGCGCCACCATCCTGGCGACCAGCCGGTACGGCGGCGAGCGTGAGAGCGAGCAGATCACCGACCGCGGCACGGCCTCGGAGCGTGCGGCCCTGTTCTGGCGCTGGACCATGGGCTTCAACGCCACCATGGAGAGCATCCACCGCTGGGCTTGGTGGTTCGCGGTGCTGACCCCGCTCACCGGCGGTATCGGCATCCTGTTGACCGGCACGGTCGTGGACAACTGGTACCTCTGGGGCGTGAAGCACGGTCTGGCCCCGGTCTATCCGGACGTCTTCCCGGGCATGACCGAGATGAGCAACCCGGCCCTGTCCGGCGGCGAGATGTCCGGCGGCGACATGTCCGGCGGCGCGGCAACCGCTCAGTAGAGGGAGAGCGCATCATGGCTTGGAGCATTCGAAAATCGCTCGCGCTCGCCTCGCTCGGCGTTGCCGCCGTGCTGGCGGGCTGCGAGGACCCGCCGATCGATAGCCAACAACGCGGCTACCGCGGCGTCGCCCTCGAGCAGAACTACAACCCCGAGGACTTCGCCAAGCTGATCGAGCAGAATCAGGTTCCGGAGCCGGGCACCCCGGCGCCGGAAGGCGGACAGAAGGCCTCCGAGGTCTACCAGAACGTCGAAGTTCTGGGGCACCTCAACCAGGCCCAGTTCACCCGCCTGATGAACGCGATCACCCAGTGGGTGTCGCCCGACCAGGGGTGTGCCTACTGCCACAACCTGGCCGAGGGCTTCGCCTACGAGGATGTCTATACCAAGAAGGTCACCCGCTACATGCTGCGGATGACCATGGACATCAACGAGAACTGGGAAAGCCACGTTCAGAACACCGAGAACCAGACCGGTGTCACGTGCTACACTTGCCACCGCGGCAACAACCTGCCGAAGAACGTCTGGTGGAAGAACGCGGACGACCGGCAGAACGCCGCCGGCATGATGGCGGGCTGGACGCCGGACAACCAGAACGCGCCGAACATGAAGACGGTCTACACCTCGCTGCCCGGCAATCCGTTCGAGACCTATCTGCTGGGCGAGGGCGACCTGTCCGAGATGATCGGCGTCCAGGGGACCCAGGCCCTGCCGGATCCCCAAAGCACGGACTCGATCCAGGCGACCGAGGCGACCTACGGGTTCATGATGCACCAGTCGGACTCGCTCGGCGTGAACTGCACGTACTGCCACAACAGCCGTGCGTGGGGTAACTGGGAGCAGAGCCCGCCGCAGCGGGTGACCGCCTGGCACGGTCAGCGGATGACCCGGGCGATCAACAACGACTACATCGTTCCGACGACGGACCTCCTGCCGGCGAAGCGGCTGGGTCCCAAGGGCGATGCGCCCAAGGCCAACTGCGCGACCTGCCACAACGGCGTCTACAAGCCGCTGTTCGGCGCCAATATGGTCAAGGACTACCCGAGCCTCGACCCGAATATGAGCCGGGAACAGGCAGCCGAGCTTCGCGAGAAGCTGGGCCCGGACCATGGGGCCAACTACGGCATGCCCGAGCGGATCGGCTCGGAGAACGCCGAACCGGCGGTCGACAACCGCTTCTAGCCGGAACCCCTGACCCGGCGGGGCCCGACTTCGGCCCGCCGGGCCAGCCTCCGACGACTGCAGCCCCGGCAACCCAGGTTGCCGGGGCTTTTCTTGCGCCACTTGTAGCTTGGCTTAGTCCAGGGGTGGGCCGGGCGTTGCAGCGCACAAGGCGCATGCTAATGCCCCTCCTCCCAATTCAGCCTTTTTCACAGGCGCTTCTACAGCCGTCAGGGATGCTTCGAGGAGCGGCCTCAGCAGGCCGCTCCTCAGCATAGATGAAGCGACTTTATCTTACTGAAAATCCAATGACTTCATCGTGAGGAGCTTTGCGCAGCAACGCGTCTCGAAGGATCGCTGACGCGTGTTGCAACGGCCACGCAAAAGTCTCCGCCCAGGGGCGGAAAGGGGGTCAGTTGGAAGCAGGGGCGCGACTACCAGCGGATCTCGAAGCGGCAGGCGGGGGCGCCGGCGGCCTGGCAGGCGGTCTCGCTGGCCTCGGCCTGGGGGTGAACCAGCTCCCGGAACAACCGCTCGAAGGTGCCGCTATAGGTGTCGCAAACGACGTGGCCGGCCCGGATCTCCCGGCACAGGGGGCAGTCCCGGATGGTGACGACGGTGGGCCGGCCGGCCGCCGCGTCGAACGTGCCGGAGCCCGCGAAGGTCCAGGCGTTGCGGCCGATCGCCTTCAACAGCACGCGCGCGGCGAGCCACGCCGGGGCCGGGCGGAGCAGCGCCTGCACCGGCTTCGGGATCCGGTAGGCCAGCAGATAATCGCCGGTGCGCCGGCCGGCATCGCGCGCGACGCGGCGGAAGCTCTCTTCCGGCAGGTGGCCGTGCAGCGCCCGGTTCAGGCCGGCGACCTCGCGCTCGTCGACCATCTCGTGCGGCCAGGCGTCGAGGTAGCCGGTGAGGCCCGCATCCGCGAACACGGCGTGGGTCGTCGCGCGGCCGTACAGCGCGTCCAGCGCCTCGCCGACGCGGGTGATCGCGTTGGGCCCCACGCGCCCGTGGGAATCGTTTTCGGTGTGGGTGGCCGTCGCAGCGTGGGTATGGCTCGCGTCTAGCACGACAAGTCTCCTCGTGAACGCGCCCAGCCGGTCTCGGAACTTCGGGACAACGGGTCTACCGCCGGTCATGATCGCATCGGGCGGCCGGGCGCAAGCAAACGGCCCCGCCGGGCTGACCGGCGGGGCCGTGGATTGGGGCTCTCAGCAGCCGCCGGCTTTATTCCGCCGGCGTGGTCTCGTGCTGGCGTTGCTCGCGGCCCTGGCGCTCGCGGCGCTTGTTGAGCGCCGCCGGCTCGCCGCCGCGGGTCGGCATGCCGTCGGAAGACGCGCCGTTCGTGCCCTGGCCGCCGTTCGCCTTGATCCGAGCGGCCTCCTCTTTGGCGCGTTCGCGTGCGGCTTCCTTGTTGACCTGGGCCTCGCGGGCGACGTTGCGGGCCCGCTCCAGCTTCTTGCGCGGCGCCTGCTTCCATTCGCCGAGCGAGGGCTGGACGATGGTGGTCTTGCTCTCGTCGAAGTCGAAGTCGACCGTCTTCTTGGAGCCCCAGTAGTTGACCCGGCCCAGATCGTAGAACTTCCGCTTGAAGCCGGACAGGGCGTAGGCCTTCAGGCAGCCCAGCAGGTATTTCCGCTTCGCCTTGTCGAGCGTCCAGGGGTAGGAGAAGAAGCTCTTCTTCATGTAGAACCGGCGGTAGTTGTGCATGACGTGGTCAAGCACCTCCGCCCGGTCCATCTGGTCCGGCTTAATGATGGGCGTGACGAAGTTGTATTTGTCGAAGTCGTAAACCTCGACCTTGTCGTCCAGTTCCGCGAACATGTCGGAGAACGGCCAGGGCGTGTACATGGCCCAGTTGGCCATGTCCGGGTTCCAGTCCTGGCACATCTGGTAGGTTTCTTCCAGCTGCTCCTTGGTCTCGTTCTCCATGCCCACGATGAACTGAGCTTCCGAGACGATGCCGTGCTTACGCAGCAGGTCGATCGCCTTCTTGTTCTGCTCGATCGTGGTTTCCTTGCGGAACCGGTTGAGGTTCATCTGCGCGGCCGCCTCCGTCCCGAGCGAAATGTGGATCAGCCCGGCGCGCCGGTAGAGCGGCAGGTATTCCTCGTCGCGCAGGATGTCGGTCACGCGCGTGTTGATGCCCCAGTAGATGTCCAGGTTCCGGGAGGCGAGCTCCTCGCAGAACTCGATGAACTTCTTCCGGTGGATGGTCGGCTCCTCGTCCGCGAGGATGAAGAAGCCGACATTGTACTCGTGGTAGAGATGCTCGATCTCGTCGACCACGTCCTTCGGGTTGCGCACCCGGTAGGTCCGCCAGAACTTCCACTGCGAACAGAAGGTGCAGGTGTAGGGGCAGCCGCGGGCGAAGTTCGGCACCGCGACCCGTCGGTTCTGCATCGGGATGTAGTGGTACTGGTCCCAGTCGAGCACGCCCCAATCGGGTGCCAGCGTGTCCAGCCGGGTGATCGGCGGGGCGGCCGGGTTCGCGATCACGTTCTCGCCGTCGTGCCAGGCGATGCCCTTGACCTTGTCGCAGTCCTGCGGCCAGCGGCCCTCGTCGATCGTGCGGATCAGGTCGACGAAGACGTGCTCGCCCTCGCCGCGGACGATGCAGTCGATCCACGGCGCCTCGACGAACACCTGCTGATACATGAAGGTGGCGTGGATGCCGCCCAGGACGGTGACCGTCTCCGGCGACACCTCCTTGGCGATCTCCAGGATACGCTCGGCCTTGTAGATCGACGGGGTGATCGCGGTCGTGCCGATGACGTCCGGCTTCTCGGCGGCGATGACGGAGCGGATCTGCTCGTCGGAGAGATCGTTGGTCATCGCGTCGACGAAGCGGATGTTGTCGTAGCCTTCCTTCTTCAGGCTGCCGGCCAGATAGGCGACCCACGCAGGCGGCCAGTTGCCGGCGATCTCCGCGCCCCCGGAATGGTAGTTCGGATGCATCAACAGGATGCGCATGACGATCTCCCCAGGCCTTCCGTGAACTGTCACTTAAACCTGACAGCCCCAGTGTAACAGCGCGTTGACGTGAATCAATTCACGCCCGGACGAAGGCCTTACGCGGAAGAAGGGATTTCAGGCTGGGGTGGGAGCAGCGCGGGGCGGCGGCATTCGCCGTCGTGCGTGCCTACCGATGCCAAAGGGCCCAGGCAGGGGACCGCCGCCCTGACCCTAAGCCGCGCACTGCACGCCGAGGTCGGCCCAGACGGCCGTCAGCGCGTCGATCAGGCGGTCGATGTCGGCGTCGCTGTGGAGCGGTGAGGGGGTGATGCGCAGGCGCTCACTGCCGTGCGGCACCGTGGGGTAGTTGATCGGCTGAACGTAGATGCCGTGTTGGCTCAGCAGCCGGTCGCTGATCGCCTTGCACTGCTTGGCGTCGCGCACCATGACGGGCACGATGTGGCTGGGATTGTGCAGGTGCGGCAGGCCGGCCGCGTCCAGGCGCCGGCGTACCGTGTCGACGCGGTCGCGCTGGCTTGCGCGCAGTTCGTGGGCGGTGCGCACGTGCTGCACGCTGGTAAGCCCGCCCGCCGCGATCGCCGGCGGTAGCGAGGTGGTGAAGATGAAGCCTGAGGCGTAGGAGCGCACGAAGTCGCACAAGGCGTCGGAGGCGGCGATGTAGCCGCCCATCACGCCGAACGCCTTGCCGAGCGTCCCCTCGATCACGCTCAGGCGGTGGGCCACCCCCTCCCGGTCGGCGATGCCGGCCCCGTTCGGGCCGTACAGGCCGACGGCGTGCACCTCGTCCAGATAAGTCAGGGCGTTGTAGCGCTCGGCGACGTCGCAGATCTCCGCGATCGGGGCGATGTCGCCGTCCATCGAATAGACGCTCTCGAATGCAACCAGCTTGGGCCGCGCAGGATCGATGTCGGCCAGCTGCCGGGCAAGATCCTCGGGGTCGTTATGGGCGAAGATCCGCTTTTCCGCCCTCGAATGCCGGATCCCCTCGATCATCGAGGCGTGGTTGAGCGCATCCGACAGCACGACGCAGTTCGGCATCCGCGAGGCGAGGGTGCCGAGCGCCGCCCAGTTGGAGACGTAGCCGCTGGTGAACAGCAGGCCCGCTTCCTTGACGTGCAGGTCCGCGAGCTCGCGCTCGAGCAGGACGTGGTAGTGGTTGGTGCCGGAGATGTTGCGCGTGCCGCCGGCCCCCGCGCCGCAGCGGTCGATGGCGGTCTTCATCGCCGCCATCACCTCGGGATGCTGGCCCATGCCGAGGTAATCGTTGGAGCACCAAACGGTGACGTCGCGGGGCACCTCGCCGTCGTAGCGGGTGGCGCGCGGGAAATCGCCAGCGTGGCGTTCGAGATCGGCGAAGACGCGATAGCGGCCTTCGGACTTCAGGCCACCGATCTGCTCCCTGAAAAAGCCCTCGTAGTCCATCCGCGTCTCTCTGCTACGCTTCTTGCCAGCGTCTTGTCGCCAGCGTCCTGTCGCCGGCCGCGGGCGATCGGGCGGCGGGCGGTGAGTCGTTTCGCGCGATCCGACCCGCCTCAGCAGGTGCCGACGACCGGCGTGCGGCAGGCCTCGAACGCGGCTTTCAGCCGGTCGCCGTCGACCCGGCGGCCGATCGCCACCACCCGCGGCTCGTCGTCCTGGTGCGGAGCGAACGCCGCCACCGAGGAGCGCCCGCCGGCGACATCGAAATGTACCCAGCCGGCGCCCGCGCGCGCGATCCCTTTAACCCGCGCGACATCGCCGAACGCGCCGGAGGCGACCGCGTCGAGCACCGCCCGAAGGCTCTGCGGATCGCACGGTCCGGTCAAGCGTGCGCTCCAGGTATCCAGGCCGAGCGTGTTCGCCTGCGCTTGCGAGGATCCATCGGCTGCGGTGCCGTCGGCCGGGCCGTCTTCGGGAGACGGAGCCTGGCCGGACTCCGCGGCTGCGCCCGCCGGCGTATGCGAGTGCGCATGGCGCGGGTTGCCGTCGCCTTCCAGCCGGTCGGGCCGGACGCCGGATAGCAGGGCGAAACTGTCGGCGTCCGGCGTATCGTCCGCGCTCTGGCCGTAGCGCGCGGGGACGATGCGCGCCGCCGGGTTCAGCGCGCGCAGCGTGTCGTACACCGTTTCAAGCTCGCCGGCGTTCACCGTATCGATCTTGTTGACGACAAACACCGGGGTCAGGCGGGCCTGCGTCTCGAAGTGCTCGGGCAGGCGGGCGTAGTCGGCCAGGAACGCGCCCGCGTCGACCACCGTGGTGAGGCGCAGGGTGCGCACCAGCGGCTTGATATCGGCCTGGTCGAGCACGCCCAGCAGGCTGGCGACGTCCGCCACGCCGCTCGGCTCGATCAGGACGCGCTGCGGCTTGTAGGTGGCGAGCGCCTCGCGCAGCTGCTGCGCCAGGTCCTGGCGCAGGGAGCAGCAGATGCAGCCGTTGGGCAGCTCGACCACTTCCGCGCCGCGCCCGGAGAGTAGCGAGCCGTCGATCCCCAGTTCGCCGAAGTCGTTGATCAGGGCCACCGTCGGCACGTCCGGATCGACCGAGGCGAGGGCGTGGCGCAGGTAGGTGGTCTTGCCCGCACCCAGGAAGCCGGCGACGACGTCGACCTCGAACGGCTGACCGGCCGGGCGCGATTTCAGGCCCCAGCTCCACAGCTTCTGCGCGGGCAGGGGCAGCATCAGGAACCAGTGCTCCAGGATCGCCAGCGCCATCAGGGTGGCGAGGAAGCTGTAGCCCGCCGCTTCAAACGTGCTGGCGCCGGGGGCGATCGCGGCGTCGACCAGGTAGACGCAGACCACCGTCGACACCGTCACCGACACCGGGAACAGCAGGTTCATCGAATTGCGCTTGGTCAGGAAGGAGCGCAGGAACGTCAGGTGTTCCGGCACGAACTCTTCGGTGACGTTGCGCACGCCCAGGAACACGTTGAGCTTGGCGCTCTGGTGCATCCACCACAGCACGACGAAGGTCCACAGCCCGATCTGGTTCGGCTGGCCCCAGGTCAGGGCGGCCACGATCGCCACGCCGGCCAGGATGGCGAGCTCGTGCCACAGGCTGGTCATGATGGCGTGACCGAAGTGCTTCCAGCCGCGGCATCCCGTGGGACAGGGATGGGTGCGCGGGCCGGTGACGTAGCCGGTGTAGAAGCTGATCTCGATCCAGCCCCAGGCCAACAAGCCGGAAGCGAACGCGCAGTAGGCCGCCGACAGGCTGGTGTCGTCTGCGGTCGCACCGATGCCGAAGAGCGCGGCGACCGTGACGACCGTCGCGCCCAGCATGCTCCACTTGAAGGTGCGGGTCGGCAGGCCGTCCAGATAGATCACTGCCCCGGTGGAGAACCACCAGAGGAACAGGGCGAACAGCGCTGGCCAGAGGTAGGCGTCCATGGGCGCGCCGAAGGTCCGTCGTTGCCGTTATCCTAGGCCATCTGTCAGGCGCTCGATCCGGAGCCGGCCCACGGCTCTGCGGCGGGAGCGCCCGACCGCGGCGGTCAGGATAGCGCGCGCGGTGCGCGCTGTTGACTCCTCAAGCCCGCGAAAGCTGCGGGCGGCTCGTTACTGCTGACGTTGCTTGGTTGTGGCGACCAGCAACTCCGCGAAAGCGTCGCGGTTGGTCTTGCCGTAGGCTTCCAGGAAAATCCGCTCGCCGGTCGCGGTATCCTTCAACGACAGCCGGCCGTTCTCCCACAGCGTCAGCTTGAACGGCGGCTCGGCGCCGATGTTCTGCATTTGGCGCTGCCGGGCGAGCGCGCGCATGGCCCCGCGGATGAAGCCGTTCTCGCCGGGCGCCACCGTCTGCACCAGGTCCCCGGTCGCCGCGTCGTAGACCGCGACCGAGCCGTCGGGCCGGTCGTCGACCCGGATCTCGACGCTGGTGCGCGGCTCGCTGTCCGGCTTCCCGGGCAGGTTCAGTCCGGTGATGCTGCCGTAGGCGGCGAAGCCCATCGTGATCGCCAGCACCAGACCCGCGCCGATGAGTGCCTTGCGCGGGACCACACCACGGTTGTCGCTCATGGCGTTGCCACCTGCTCCCTTACGTTGCGCGGCACGGCCCCCGCCGGCGCGCGGAAGGCGGCGGCGTCGCGCCGCCCCCGGCTGCGATCCCGGCTCGGATCGCGCCGGTGCCCTGCGGTTGATCACGTCGTCGTTCGCGTCGATTCGGCGTTGCTTCGGCTCGGCCGTTGCTTCGGCGAGGCGCCGCGGTCGCTGCAGCGTAGCTGCGCGATCCCTGGGCGCCAACCGCCGGGCCTGCGACCCAGCATAAAATCAGGGCAGGGCGCCCCTCGCACGGCCTACTCGGCCGCCGAGGCGCGCTCCTGCTGGGGCATCTGCGGCATCCGGCGGTCGTCGTCCTGGCCGCGCTTGCCGCTGCTCTGCGTCTGCGTCGTCTCCGCCTCAGCCTGCGCGTCGTCGCTGTGCTTGACGAAGCTTTGCAGCGCGTCCGCCAGGACGTTCGCGACGTGGCCGGCGTCCGGCACCTCGCGCAGGGTCGGTTCGGCCTGCTTGAAGCGCCACGGGCGGGCGTGCGGCCACAGCCGCAGGTAGGCGATGTTGTTCCCGTCGCGCAGATGCAGGCTGACGTTGCCGGTGCCGTCCTTGTGCTGCTTCAGGCTGGCCGACTCGATCACCGTGAACGGGATGTTGTAGGTGATCGGCAGGGCCACGCCGATGCGCATCACCACCCGGCGGTTGGTGATGGTGTAGACGGTGGTCCGCGCCATCAGCCAGGCGAAGCTCTGGAACAGGGCGATCGCGCCACCGCCGAGCACGCCCAGCCAGATCACCGAGGTCGCGGCATCCAGGATGCCGCGACCGTCGGCGATCGCGGTGGCCGCGCCCCAGGCCGCCAGGATTCCGAAATAGAGCGCGATCAGCCGTTGGTTGAACAGGAAGCGTCCCAGGCTGCGGGCGCTCGGGGACCCCTGCCAAAGGATCTCTTCACCCTCCGGCGGACGCTTCGGCAGCCCCGGGATCGGCTCGAAATCGAAATCGTCGTGGCTCATAGCAGCGGCTCCGCGCGCTCGGGCATCGCGTGCAGGTGACCGCCACCGAAGTAGCCCATCACCTTGTCTTCTTCCAGACGGGTGATCTGGGACTTGCTCTTCACGGTGGGCGCGTCCTTGAACTGGCTGGCGGTCACCGACTTCACGTTGACCCACTTCGTCCGGGCGTTGCCCTTGATGGTGGTCAGGAAGAACGGGACGTGGACGCGCTTGGACGCCTGATCGGTGCCGCACTCAACCTCGAGATAGCGGATGATCTGCTCCGGGCGGTCGATCCAGATGTCCTTGACCGTGCCGGCCATCTCGCCGTCGGCGCAGTAGACCGGCATGCCGCGGGGGTCCGGGTCGCTGTCGATCACGTCCCAGCCCTCGGCCTGGCTGATCGGCACGATCTTGGGCTCGTTGTGCCAGGTCAGCTCCGGGATGTCGTGCCGCTGGGCGTACGACGCCGCCCCGATCTGATCCTTCAGCGGATCACCGGTCGGGATCAGCGGCGCGCCGGGGAAGTTACCCGCGGGCTCGGCGGGCACCGGCCGCTCGTCGCGCTGGTAGTTGGGCGCGAAATAGGTGCTGCCGTCGGGCAGCAGGAAGCGCTTGGGCTTGGGCATCGACGGGAAGCCCTGCACGGTCACGCGGCTGGTGTTGGCCGTACGGTCGGACTCCAGCGGATAGCCTTCCCGCTTGTCCTCGCGGCGGATGTAGAAGATCAACCCCGCGAAGAAGATCCAGAAGACGTACAGCACGAGCTGTGCGACGTCGATGTATTCCGTAATGGCGCCAAAGGGCATGGCTCTTACTCCTTGAACTTGCCTAGCCGGGGAATTCGGCCAGACCGAACTTCCGTTGCGACGTCTTCTCGTTCGACCGCCGGCTGTGGCTCACCAGCGGTCCGATGGCGACCAGGGTCGCGAATAGCAATAGGATTTCCAGGTGGTAGACGACCCCGTAGCCGGTGCTGGCCTGGTTCATCGCCGGGCCCAGCGCCCCGGACAGGGCGAGATCGTTGACCACGTCCCGAATCGCGCCGCCCAGCGCGATCGCGCAGCCCATCGAGGTGGCCTGGACGGCCCCCCAGGCACCGAGCGCGATCCCGCTCTCGCTGCCCTCGGCCATCTCCATGACGGCCGTCAGGGTGGATACGCCGAACAGCCCGCCGCCCAGGCCGATCAGCACGGCGCCGACGCGGAACATCGTCGCCGAGCCGAGCGGGGCGGCGAAGATCACCAGCGAGAACGCGACCAGGCCGATCAGCACGCCCACCGCCGCCAGGCGGTAGTGGTCGCGTCCCTTGCCCAGCTGCTGCGCGGCAACCGTGAAGCCGACCAGCATGCCGCCGGCCAGAAGCGCAGTGAGCAGCGTGGTCTGGCTGACGCTGAGGCCAAGCACCTCGCCGCCGTAGGGCTCCAGCAGGATGTCCTGCATCGAAAAGCCGGCGGTGCCCAAGCCCACGGCAGTGAGCAGGCGCAGCGTGCGGCCTTGGCCGCGGAAGGTCTGCCAGGCCTCGGAAAAGCTCGGGCGCGCGCGTTCCGGCGCGGTCAGCTCCTTGTTCCGGACCTCCTGCTTCCAAAGCGCGATGCCGTTCAGGATCACCGTCACCGCCGCCGCGCCCTGGATCACCTGGATCAGCCTCATCTGCGCGAAGTCCGCCAGCAGGAAGCCGAACGCGAGCGCCGCGGCGACCATGCCGACCAGCAGCATGACGTAGAGCAGGGCGACCACGCGCGGGCGCTTGTCCGCCGGAGAAATGTCGGTCGCGAGCGCCAGGCCCGCGGTCTGGGTGGTGTGCAGGCCGGCGCCGACCAGCAGGAATGCGATCCCGGCCGACGCCTGGCCGACCCAGGCCGGAACCTGCTGCACCGTGTCGCCGGAGAGCACCAGGAGCGCGAACGGCATGATCGCCAGGCCGCCGAACTGCAGCATCGTGCCGATCCAGATGTAGGGCACGCGCCGCCAGCCGAGCAGCGACTTGTGGGTATCGGAGCGGAAGCCGACCAGCGCCCGGAACGGCGCGAACACGACCGGCAGCGCCACCATCAGCGACACCAGCCAGGCCGGCACGCTCAGTTCCAGGATCATCACGCGGTTCAGCGTGCCCGTGAGCAGGACCACCGCCATGCCGACCGACACCTGGAACAGCGACAGGCGCATCAGCCGGCCGAGCGGCAGTTCCGCCGACGCGGCGTCCGCGAACGGGAGGAACTTCGGCCCCAGTTGCTGCCAGCCCTGCGCCAGTTGCGCGTTCAGACTCTTCATCGCGGCAGCACCTCCAGCGCCTGGGAGGTATAGAAGAAGTGACCGATCCGCCGGGTCCGGCCCGGCTGCCAGCCGCTGAGGCGCGGCTCGCGCGCGATCAGCTTCTTCAGCTTGGCCTCGCGGATCGGCTCGATCGCCGGCGACTTGTCGCCGCGCGGGAACAGTTGGCCGCTCGTATGCATCAGCGTGAGCGGCAGGGTCCGCGGGGCGAAGGTGACCAGCAGCTTGTGCTCCGCCATCGCTGCCAGGTTGGCGATCATCGCCACCATATCGTCCGGCTTGTAGTGGATGATCGAATCCATCGCGACGACGTAGTCGAAGCTGCCCAGATCGCGGTCGGTCATGTCGCCGACCCGGAAGTCGACCGCGCCCGGCTTGGCTTGGCCGGCCTCGACCGCCTCGGCGTGGCGCTGCCGGCCGAGGTCCACCAGCGTGGGCGAGATGTCGACCGCGACGACCTCCGCGCCGCGGCGCGCCGCCTCGACCGACAGCATGCCGGTGCCGCAGCCGGCGTCCAGCAGCCGGCAACCGGTCAGGTCGGCGGGCATCCAGTCCAGCAGGGTATTGCGCATCTGCGCGCGCCCCTCCCGCACGGTGGCGCGAATCCGGCTCACCGGGGCGTCGGAAGTCAGGCGCTGCCAGGCGGTCGCCGCGGTACGGTCGAAGTACTCGGCGAGCTGGCTGCGGCGCTGCTGGTAGCTGGCGTTGGTCATCGCGGTACCCTGGGCGTCCTACCGATCGGCCTTACTCGAACCCGAGCAGGTCGAAGATTTCCCGGTCCTTGAGCGGTGTCGGCTCCAGCGGATCGCCGCCGTCGAGCAGCTTCTGGGCGAGCGCCAGGTAGTCCTGCTGCACCGCCTCGGCATCCTCGCCCTCCATCTCGAACAGCGTGCGCTTCTTCAGCCGGCTGCGGCGGATCACGTCGTAGTCCTTGATCTGCGCCATCGTCTTCAGGCCGGCCGCCTCGTTGTAGAGGTCGAGCTGGTCGGTGCCGTGCGAGCGGTTGCAGATCGCCCCGCCCAGGCGGACCTTGTAGTTCTTCGACTTCGCCTGGATCGCGCCCACGATCCGGTTCATGGCGAAGATGCTGTCGAAGTCGTTGGCGGTGACGATCAGCGCGCGTTCGGCGTGCTGCAGCGGGGCCGCGAAGCCGCCGCACACCACGTCGCCCAGGACGTCGAAGATCACCACGTCGGTGTCTTCCAGCAGGTGATGCTCCTTCAGGAGCTTCACCGTCTGGCCGACGACGTAGCCGCCGCAGCCGGTCCCGGCCGGCGGGCCGCCCGCCTCGACGCACATAACGCCGTTGTAGCCTTCGTAGACGAAGTCCTCGGTGCGCAGCTCCTCGGGGTGGAAGTCCACCTCCTGAAGCTTGTCGATCACGGTGGGGACCAGCGTCTTGGTCAGCGTGAAGGTGCTGTCGTGCTTGGGGTCGCAGCCGATCTGCAGCACCCGCTTGCCCATCTTGGAAAAGGCGGCCGACAGGTTGGAGGACGCGGTGGACTTGCCGATCCCGCCCTTGCCGTACATCGCGAAGACCTGAGCGCCCTTGATCTGATCCTTCGGGTCGGTTTTGACCTGGACGCTGCCTTCGCCGTCGCCCTGGGTTCCACGCGTCGCGGCCAGCGTGCTCATGTCGCTCTCCTTCGGGTCTGCATCATTGGGGGCGCGCCTCGTCTCGCCCCGCGTCGTCGTCTCGCGTCTGCCCGTCGCGGCGCTGCTAAGCGCTAAAGTGCGCCTTGGCGTCGTACAGCGTCTCGACGGTGATCTCCGGGTCGCCCCGCTCGGTGGCGAACCGCTCGGTGTTGCGCTTGACCTTGCCGCGGACGAAGAAGGGGATCTTCTTGAGTTCCTTCTCCGCCTCCGCCGTCCAGTCGGGCGCGCCCGCCGCCGCGGCCGCGTCGGCCGGGGCTTCCAGCGTCGCGGTCTCGCCCGCCTCCGCCTCGGCCGGCGCGCTCTGGGCCGCCGGGGCCGCCGCCGGCTGCGCGGTGGGTTCGGGGGCCTCGATGCGGGCACCGGGGCCGTGGTGGG
>CAYRCO010000040.1:0-16486 GCA_964422775.1 uncultured Rhodovibrio sp. | reverse complement strand
CTGCGGCAGACTGACCACCGCGAGCGCGAGCGCCGCCAACACGCCGACCCCGCCGAGCGCGACATGGATTGCGTGCGGGCTGACCGACGCCTCCCCGCCACGCATCGCGGCGCCCGGGGGCGTTCGCGCGGCGGCCGACAGCGCCGCGGCGCTGGCGCCGATCAGGCCCAACGTGAGCGTCGCCGCCACCTGCCCCGCCGGGACCAGCAGATCCGCCAGATGCCATGTGAGGTGCAGTCGCCCGGCGATCAGGTCCATCAGCAACCAGACGACGGCGAACGCGACCGCCAATCCGAGCGCCAGCGACAACACGCCGGCCACCGCGATGATCGCCCCGTGCAAGGCGGTCACCAGCCCGGCGGTGGCGCCGGACAGACGGTAGAGCGCGATCGTCCGCCCGCGCCGCTGCACCCAGACGGTGGCTGCAGTCCAGGCGCCCGACAGGCCGATCACCAGCGCGACCAGCCCGGCCACGCCCAGGAAGGTGGTGGTCCGCTCCGCCACCCGGCGGATACGGTCGCCGACGTCGCGCGGCCGGTCCAGATCCCAGCCGCGCGGCGGCTCGACCGCGTTCAGCCGGTCCACCGCGGCCGCCACGTCGGCGCCGTCGGGAAGGCGCAGGCGGTAGACGTATTCCGCCAACGTGCCGGGCCCGGTCAGGCCGGCGGCGTCCAGCCGGTCGCGCGCGATCATCACCCGCGGGCCGACCATGAACCCGCCGGACGCCAGGCGGTCCGGCTCGTGCGTCAGGGTGGCGCGCACCGTGAACGCCTGCTGCCCCAGGCGAAGGGTGTCGCCGACGCCGATGCCCAGGCGCTGCAGCAGCGCAGGCGCGGCGACCGCGCCCGCCCGGCCGTCGCGTGTCTCGAGCGCGGCCTGCAGGCTTTCCGCCCCATCGAGCTCGACCTCGCCGTAGAGCGGGTAGCGATCGTCGACTGCCTTCAATTCGACGGCCGCGCGCAATGCTTCGGCCCGCGCGCTGGTGCGCAGTTCCACGACTTCGGAGACCTGCCCCAGCCGGTCGAGTTCCTGGCGCGCGTCGGCTTCGAGCGGACTGTTGATCACGCCCACGGCAACGTCGCCGCCCAGCATCCGCTTGCCGTTTTCGGTGAACGTGGTGACCAAGCCGTCCGCGAGCAGCCAGACGGTGCCCAGCATCCCTGCCGCCACGGCGACCGCGGCGATGAACAGGCGCAGGCCGAACACCCCGGCGGCCAACTCCGCCTTCAGCAGCGTCCAGAGGGTGCCGGCATGAATGTCCTGGGCGTAGGCGTCGTCGGGCAAGCGCCGCATGTCAGCTCACCACCTGCCCGTCGTCGATCGCCAGCACCCGGTCGCATTGCCGGGCGAGCGATTCGTCATGGGTGACCAGCAGCATGGCAGCGTTGGTCTTGCGGCACAGCTCGAACATCGTCTCGACGATGCTGGTCCCGGTGCGCCGGTCCAGGTTGCCGGTCGGCTCGTCGGCCAGGATCAGCCGCGGGGACGCGACGAAGGCGCGCGCGATCGCGACGCGCTGCTGCTCGCCGCCGGAAAGCTGGCTTGGCCGGTGGTCCAGGCGGTGGCTCAGCCCGACCCGGGACAGCATATCGGCGGCCTGGCGCTGCGCGTCCTTCGCGCCCGAGAGGATCAGGGGCAGGGCCGTGTTCTGCCGCGCGGTCATCGCGGGCACCAGGTGATAGGCCTGGAACACGACCCCGATGTCGTGCCGGCGCAGGCGCGTGCGCGTCGCCTCGTCCGCCCGGCCAAGGTCGGTGTCCAGCACCTGCACCGTACCGCCGGTCGCGCGCTCCAGCCCGCCGATCAACGCGATCAGCGAGGATTTGCCGGAGCCCGACGGGCCGGTGACCGCCACCACTTCACCGGCGCGCACCGTAAGGTCGATCCCCTGCAGGATCGCGATTTCCCCCTCGGGCGAGGGGTAGGACAACTGCGCGCCGTCCAGGCGCACGATCTCGCTCGCCGGGGTTTCGGTCATCGAAGAACGGCTCGTGTTCCGGTGGCGGGTTGCAAGGAGACACGCATCGGGATTCTCGGCGTCGCGTTCTAGAAGATGCGCGCCCACCCCGGCTTTGCAAGCCATCGCGCCGATCGGCAACGGTGCGTTGCCCGAAGGCGCCCCATCTTCACGCACGCCAAACTCGGCTATAGTCCCGGCCATGACCGTGACCGCCTTCCTCGTCGTCGCCGCGAGCGCCGTCCTCGCGCTGATCGCGCTCGCGGTGCCGGCGGCGAAGCACCTACGGGTCCCGCTGCCGGTCGTCGTCTCGGTCGCGGGCCTGACCGTCGGGTGCCTGCCGCTGATCTTCCAGATCGATACGCCGACCCAGTTCCTGGACGCCTACGACGCCTGGATCTTCGACCAGCTCGCGCTCGACAGCCAGGCGCTGCTGCTGCTGTTCCTGCCGCCGCTGTTGTTCGAGATGGCGCTGGCGGTCAACGTCCGCCGGCTGTTGGACGACGCGCTGATCGTCTTGCTGATGGCGGTGGTAGCGGTCGTGCTCGCGACCGGGCTGATCGGGCTCTCGGTCTGGGCGTTCTCCTCGTTCAGCCTGGTGCTGTGCCTGCTGCTCGGGGCTGCGATCTCGACCACCGATCCCTCCGCGGTGGTGTCGACATTCAAGGAAATCGGGGCGCCGCGGCGCCTCCTGGTGATCCTGGAGGGCGAGAGCCTGCTGAACGACGCGGCCGCGATCGCCCTGTTCACCCTGCTGATCGCGCTCGCCGGCGCACAAACCGCGGTGTCGCCGGGCGGGGTCGTGCTCGCCTTCCTGCACGACGTCGGGATCGGGGCTACGGCCGGGATCGCGCTCGCCTGGGCGGTCAGCCGGCTCTACCCCGTGCTGGGCGCCTCGCCGGTTGCGGAGACGTCGATGACGGTGGCGCTCGCCTACGGCGCCTACCTGCTGGCGGACGTGGCGCTCGGTGCCTCCGGGGTCGTCGCGGCCGTATTCGCCGGCCTGACGACGACCGTCTCCGGCCAGGTGCTCATGGGGCCCGGCAACTGGCGCAACGTCGCCACCGTGTGGTCGCAGATCGGCTTCTGGGCGAACACGCTGGTGCTGCTGATCGCGGCCGCACTGGCACCGGCGCTATTGATCACGCTGCACTGGTCGCACGCCCTGCTGCTGCTGGCCGCGTTCGCCGGCGCCTTTCTGGCGCGCGCGGCGATCCTGTTCGGGCTGCTGCCGGGGTTCAGCCGGCTCGGCCTCGCCCAGCCGATGACCGGCGGGCAGAAGACGCTTGCCTGGTGGGGCGGCGTGCGCGGGGCTGTGACGCTGCTGCTGGCGTTCTCGCTCGCCGAGGTGACCGCGCTGCCGGAAGCCGACCGGACGGCCGTCGCCGGGATCGCGTGCGGCTTCGTCTTCCTGACCCTGCTGCTCAACGCCGCCAGCCTCTCCTGGCTGACCCGGCGGCTGGGACTGGACCGGCTGTCGGCGAGCGACCTCGCGCTGCGCGAGAAGATCGTCGCCGGGACGCTGGAGGAAATCCGCCAGCACGTCGACGAGTTGGCCGCCGAGCGCGCGGTCGACCCGCAAGCGACGGAGGACATGCGCGAGGTCTATGAAGCCCAGCTGCGCCGCACCCTGGAGGAGACGCAGGGCGTCGACATCCCCTTCCACAAGCGCCTGGAACTGGGCCTGACGATCCTGTGCAACCAGGAAAGCCAGCACTTCCAGGACGCCTTCGAGGCGGGCGCCGTGGGCGCCGCGGAAACCCGGCGCCTGCGCGCGATCGCCGAGCGGATCGGGGACGCCGCACGCACCGGCGGCCGCGACGGCTACCAGCGGGCGATGGCCGCGGCCGCCCGGGTCCCGCGGACGCTGATCGCAGCCGCCCTGCTGCAGCGCGCGGCCGGGATCGACCGCCCGCTGCGCCAGCAGCTCGGCCTGCGCCTGACGGTGCTGCTGGAGACCGAGAATGCGCTCCGGGACCTGGAACGCTTCGTCCCCCACACGCTTGCGCAGATGATCGGCGCGGATGCCGCCCTCAACCTGGGCCAACTGCTGGCCGAACGCCGGCGGATGGTGCGCCAGCAGATCCAGGCGATCGGCGCGCAGTACCCGGACTTCACCGAACGGCTGGAGACCACCCTGCTGCTGCGCGCCGCCGCCCGGCGCGAGCGGGCGCAGTACGACCAGCTGTTCGCGGCCGGGGTGATCGGCGCCGAACTGCACGGCTGGCTGGTGCGCGAGCTGGAAACGCGGCGGCGCCAGCTCCGCCGGGCGTTGCCGGACCTGGATCCCGGCCTGTCGGCGCGCGCGCTGCTGGACGACGTCCGGCTGCTCGACGCGCTGGACGGGGCGCAGAAGGACCGCCTGGTCGGCTACCTGACGCGCCGCCTGGTGTTCCCGGGCGAGGTTCCGGTGCACGCGAACCGCCCCGGACGCGCCGGGCGGCGGGCGCGCAGCCTGTACATCCTGGCAAGTGGGGTCGCCGAACGGCGCGACGACCATGCCGCGGTCTGGCTGCATCCCGGCGACGTCGTCGGCACACGCGCGCTGCTGGGGCTCGCCGATCCGGTGCCCGCGCGCGTGGTCGCGGTCAGCTTCTGCCGCGTCCTGCTGCTCAGCCCGAAGGCGCTGCAGAAGCTCGAACGCCGGGATCCCGAGATCGCCGCACGGCTGCGCACGGCCGCACGCAAGCACGTCCTCGCCAAATCCCCGGACCCAGCCGCCGAAGCCGGCGAGACGCCCGAACTGGTTCGTTCGGACTAAGCCCGACGCTTCCGCCCACGACTGGCGCATGTCAGCCGCGCCTGTGTTAACCTTGCGCTTTCCGGCGAGAACCACCGGGCCTAGAGACCCAGAAAGGTAGTGCCGATGCGCGCCCTCCCGGCCCTTCCGGCCCTTCCGGCCCTCCCGGCCCTCGCGGTCGCCGCCCTGCTGCTCGCGGCCCTGCTGCTGGCCGCCCAACCGGCAAGGGCGCAGATCGACGGCGAGGCAGTTGGCACGGTGACCGGCCTGACCGGCCCTGCCAGCGCCTGGTCGGACGGTGCACCGCGCACGCTCACGCTGGATAGCCCCGTGCACCGCGGCGAGACGCTGCGCACGCTGGACGGCGCCAAGCTCGCGGTGCGCTTTTCCGACGGCTCCGTGCTGACGCTGGGCGCCGACAGCCAGGCCGCGGTGAACGCCTTCGCGCCCGAGCGCGGCAGCGCGGCGATGCGGCTGGTGCGCGGTATCCTGCGCCTGGTGATCGATCCCACCCGCGGCTGGCAGCGGTTCGAGGTGGAGACCCGAAGCGCCGTCGCCGCCGCCCGCTCCACCGAATGGGTGGTCGCCCTAGACGCCGAGGGGGCAACGGCCGTGTTCGTGGTCTCCGGCCGGGTCGAGGTGCAGGCGCAGGACGCCGCGGTGACGCTCGGCGCCGGCGACGGCACCGACGTGCCCGCGGGCCAGCCGCCGGGCGAGGTCAAGCAGTGGGGGCAGGCACGGGTCGACCGGGTGCTCGCCGCCACCACCCTGCCGTGATCCCGGCGCGTGGCGCGAACGCGGCGTAGCGGCGGGCTGTCCCCGATGTTCCGGTCCCGATCGCTGCTGGCGGCCCTGCCCTTCCTCCTGCTGGCGCTCGCCTATCCGGCGCTGCGCGACCTGCCGCGCGTGGCCGGGCTGGAGAACGATACGCTGACCTGGCGCTACGGCCTGCGCGGCCCGGTCGTGCCGGATGCGCCGGTCACGATCGTGGCGATCGACGATGCGACGGTCGCCGCCGCGGGCGGCTGGCCGGTGCCGCGCGAGCGGCTGGGCACGGCGATCGAGCAACTGAGCGAAGCGGGGGCCGCCGCGATCGCGGTCGACCTGTTGATGGCGGAGCCCGCGCGCGATCTCGCCGCCGATCTCGCCCTGGCCGATGCGCTCCGAGCAAGCGGGCGCACCTTCCTGCCGGTAGCGGGTACCATGCACGGCGCCGCCGCGGGCGGCACCCCGTTCGATCTGTCGAGCCACACCGTACCGCTGCGCCGCAGCGCGGGCGCGCCGCCGCCGCCTACGCCGGAAGCCCTGCTGACCCCGATCCGTCCGCTCGCCGACGCGGCGGCCGGGCTCGGCCACGTCAACGTGCTGCTGGGCGCGGACGGCGCGCTCATCGGCCTGCACCCGGCGATTCGGCTGCCCAGCGAAGGCGCGTTGCCCAGCTTGGCCCTGCTGGCGGCCGCTGGATATCACGATCTGACGCGGCGCGATCTCGCCGTCGATCTGCCAGATGCGGTGCACCTGGGCGCCGAGCGCGTGCCGCTCGGCCGCGACGGGCGCTGGACCGTCAACTTCTACGGGCCCGGCGGCAGCTTCCCGACGATCCCCCTGATCGACGTGCTGCGCGGCAGTTTCAACCCAGACCAGGTGCGCGGGCGCGTCGTCTGGCTGGGCGCCACCGCGACCAGCGCGGGCGACACCTTCGTCACCCCCTTCGACCCCGCGATGCCGGGGGTCGAGGCGTTCGCCACCGTGACCGCCAACCTGCTGAGCGGCCGGTTCCTCGCCCACGGACCGTGGACGACGCTGATCGAGATGGCGGCGGTGTTCCTGGTCGGCACACTCAGCTGGCACGCCGCGCGGCTGCGCCCCGTGCGGATCGCGGCGCTGACCGCGCTGCTGCCGGCCGCCGTATGGACGGGCGTCGCCGCAGCAGCGTTCGGCTTCGCGAACGTCTGGATCAACCTGACTGTGCCGGTTGCCGCCGGCGCGTTCGCTGGTGCGGCGGCGGTGGGCGGGCGCCTGATGCTGGGCGACGCGCAGCGGCGCCGGCTGGCGCACTACGTGCCGCAGCCGCTGGCCGACGCGCTTGCCAACACCGACCGTCCGGCGTTTGAGGGGCAGGTGCTGCCGGCCGCGGTGATGTTCGTCGACATGGTCGGCTTCACCGCGCTGAGCGAAACCGCGAGCCCGGCGGACACGGTCACCACGATGCGCCGCCTGCACGCCGAGCTGGAGGACGGCGCGCAGCGGCACGGCGGGTACGTCGACAACTTCGCCGGCGACGGCGCGATGCTGGTTTTCGGCGTTCCCCAGCCGCGCGGCGACGACGCGGCCCGGGCGCTCGCCTGCGCGCGCGACCTGCTGGACCGCACGGCCCGGCTCGACCTGCCGGTGCGCATCGGCCTGCACCACGGTCCCGTGCAGGTCGCCCGGCTGGGCGGTCGCCAGCAGCACCAGCTGACCCTGGCCGGCGACACGGTGAACCTGGCCAGCCGGCTGATGGCGGTCGCCAAGGACCGTGGGGTCGGGCTCGCGGTCTCCACCGCCGCAGTCGTGGACAGTACCGACGCGCCGACCACGCACCTGGCCCAGATGGTCTATTCGGCCAACGTGCCGATCCGCGGCCGGCAGGCGCCGGTCGACCTCTGGCTGGGACCCTACCCGGCCGGGGCGACGAAAGGCGCCGGCAACCTGGCGGGCGGCGGCCGGTCTACGCGCTGACCGGCGGCTCGCGGCGCTCCGGCAGCGCCAGAAGAAGGGCGTTGTCGGACAGCTCGACGTCGGTCCACACCGCGATCCGCTTCTCGCGACCGCGCAGCTGATGCAGGCCGGCGTAGTGCAGACCGGCGCCGGCCGGTCCCGCGGCATCGACCAGATCGCCGCTGGCGGCGAGCCGGCAGCGCAGTTTGCGGGTCAGGCCCTGGAGCCGGCTCGCGACGTTGACCGTGTCGCCGACCACCGCCATCGACAGCGACCGCTGCGAGCCGAAGGTACCCAGCACGACCGGGCCGTGGTGGACGCCGACCCCCATGCTGGACGGCCCGACGGCCTCGGTTCGCGCGCCCCGCGCGCCGCGCCAGGCGTCGAAGGCGGCCAGCATGGCGCGGGCGCAGGCGACCGCCTTGGCCGCGGCCTGGGGATCCGGGTCCGGCGTCCCGAAGGACACCATCATGGCATCGCCGACATACTTCTCCAGCGTGCCGCCGTGGTCGAACACCACCCCCTCCATCAGGCCGTGGAAGTCCTGCAGGACGGCCAGCACCTGCTCCGGGGCCGCGGTCTCGGCGTAGCCGGTGTAGTTCTGCAGGTCGGCGAACAGGATCGCCGCCGCCTGCCGGCGCGGCCGGCCGAACGGGTCGGCCCGGCTCGACAGTAGATCGACCACGTTGGGCGAGAAGTAGCGCGCCAGATTGGCGCGCGCCCGCTCCGCCCGCGCCTGCCGGACCGCGACCGCCCGGTTGCGCCAAACGGCGACCGCGAGCCCGCCCGCGAGCAGCAGGGTCATCACCACATCGAACAGCAGCTTGCTGCCCAGAACCAGGTTGGGGTCGGCCTGCAGCGCCGCCCGCATCGCGGGCTCGCTGTGCAGGCCGACGGAAAAGCTCGCCTGGTCGAACACGACCGGCACCAGTCCCATGGTGAGCCACGCGAGCGAGATCATCGCCCCGGTCCAGAGCATCAGCGCCGGCGTCAGCGAGAACGCCGCCTGCACCATGAACACGTAGAAATACAACAGCAGCTGGCCGTGGACGAGTTGCGCCGGCGGATACTGCGCTTCGCGGAACGGGTTGGGGATCAGGAACAACAGCGCCAGCAGCGCGCAGTCGAGCGCGACGAAGGCGTACTTGGCCCCGTGCCGCCACAGCCGTCGGCGCCACGTGTCGGCCGCGGTCCGCCGGCTGTCCTGGCGGGCGTAGGTCCACAGCTGCAGCAGACCGAGCAGAAGAAACAGCCCCGTACAGCCGGCCACCCAAGCGACCGCGCCGGTCCACGGCCGGTTGACCACCAGAAGGTAGACCAGCAGACCCGCGACCAGGGCCGAGCGTACGAGGCTGGCGAGCAGCAGGCCGTGCTGCGACTCCCGCGTTAACGCGCCCTGCGCCCGATCCAGGAGTCGCTGGCCGAAGGTCATGTCCGCCATCCGCACCCGTCTTACGCGCCCGGACCGCAGCCCCGCCGCCGACCGATCGACAGCTGAACGTGCAGCCGGCACTTCAGCCGGATAGGATAAGGCCAAACCGCAAATCTGTGACAGCGCTATTCCGGCTGAGCCACGCCCGCGCGCCGGAATCACGCGTTGGCGTGGCCGACCGCGGTCCGGCATGGCATCATACCTACCGGACGCGCCCGCAGGCGACGCGCGCTGGCTTGACGTACCGGCGCCCGCCCGGCCTATCGCGGCCGTCACCCGGACCCCCGACAGGAGCCCTTCCATGACGCGTGCCTTTATTTTCCCCGGCCGCGGGGCTGAGACGATCGGCATGGGGCTGCATTACGTGCAGGCCTACCCGTCCGCGCGCTACGTGTTTCAGGAGATCGACGACGCGCTGGGTCAGGAGTTGTCCCGCCTGATCTTCGAAGGTCCGGAAGACGAGCTCGCGCATCCGGAAAACGCCGATCCGGCGATGCTGGCGGTCAGCCTCGCCGGGGTGAAGGCGCTCGAGGAGCAGGGCGACCTGTGGCTGTCGGAAACCGGCAATTTCGTCGCCGGCCACGGCCGGGGCGAGCTGACGGCGCTGGCGGCGGTGGACGCGCTCTCGGCCGGGGAAGCGGCGAAGTGGCTGCGCGCCCGCGCGAAGGCGATCTGGTCCGCCTACCCCAAGGACAAGGGGGCGACCTGCACGGTGCACGGCCTCGACCTCGCGACGGTCCAGGCGCTCGCCGACGAAGCCGCGCAGCACGGCGTCTGCGAACTGGCCCGCGACGACGCGCCGGACAGCCACGCCGTCAGCGGCGAGCGGGCGGCCGTGGAGGCGTTCGTGGCCGCCGCCCAGAAGAAGGGCGGCGAAACTCACCTGTTGGACGGAATCCCACCGCTGCACTGCCGGCTGATGGAACCGGCGGCGGTGCAGCTGCAGGAAACGCTGGCGAACCTGCCAGTCGCCGCGCCCAAGCTGCCGCTGGTCTCCAACGTCACCGCCTCCGCGCTGGAAAGCCCGGACGAGATCCGCACGCGGCTGGCCGAGCAGGTCGCCCGGCCGATCCGCTGGCGGGAGAGCGTCGAGTACATGAAGGCTCACGGCGTGACCGAATTCCTGGAAATCGGCCACGGCGACGACTTGAGCACCTACGTCCGCGCGATCGCCGGCGCCCACGAGGCGCACGCGATCGAGGACGCCCAGGACATCGAACGCGCGCTCGACGACGTGCTGTAGGCGGCGCTGCCGACGGGTGGCGGCAGTGCCGGTCACGCGACCCGCGTCTTCGCCTCCCTGGCCACCAGATCGCGCACCTCGCCCGTGCGGCGCGTGCGCTGGACCTCCGCCAGCACCAGTTCGGGCGGCTGCGGCGGCGCGGCGTTCAGGTTTGGCTGCGGCGCATGGTCGGGGGCGAACAGCCGCGACAGCATGCCGAGCGCGACCTGCCAGCCGTTTTCGTTGCGCGTGGCGTTGTCCATCCCCTCGGTGAACAGCTTGGCGATCAAAAGATCGCGCTCGCCGCCCGTGGGCAGATAGAACCGGACGCCGAGCCGGGTGCTCTCGGCGACCGAGCGCATCACCTCGCACGGCACCTCGCCCACCCCGTCGATCCGCGCCCAGATCCAGTCACCCCGCCCGATCGCGCGCGCGGGCGGGCGATCGAGGACGACCTGCGCGCCGCTCAGCGACAGGTCGACCAGCCGAGCGGACGCTTGGCCGAACGCCCCGCGCAGCCGGGCGGGCTCGTCCAGTTCGAACCGCTCCTCCGCCCGGCGTGCTGGTGCGGCGAAGGCGGTCACCGCGACCAGCAGCAGGATTAACATGTTATAGGCGCTCCAGATCGCCACGATCGGGATCAGGGCGTTGCGGTCGATGATCCGGCTATTGAAGTCGGAGTTCATCAGCAGGCCGAGCGCGGTGGCGCCGATCAAGAGGCTGCACAGCCGGACCGTCAACGTGTCGTAGCGCTTGCCGGCCGCGTCCTTTCCCTTCGGCGTGACCTTGAAGGCGTGGCCGAACGGCTTGACCATCGTCACCAGAACCGTGGGCAGCAGCCGGAAGGCCTGCAGCACGCCCAGCACCGTCGCGGCAAGCGGGAAGTACGCGCCAGGGGCGAAGAAGCGCATCGCCATCAGGATCGCGAACAAGGCCGGCAGCTGGTAGACGAACACCATGTCGACCGTCGCGTTCATCAGCGGCAGCAGCCCGGTCAGCAGATACACGGCCGGGATCGCCATGCCGGTCAGCTGCACCAGCGACTGCGTCAACCAGTGGGTCGGCAGGAACATCAACCGGGCGCGCAGCGGCAGGCCGGAGCCGAACGGGCCGTTCTTCAGGTAGAGCAGCTGCAAACCGCCGCGGGCCCAGCGGGCGCGCTGGACGAAGAACGCCTCGAGCGATTCCGGGGCTAGCCCGATCGCCAGCTTCTCGTTCAGGTAGCGGGTGATGTAGCCGCGGCGCATCAGGGCGAGCGTGAGCAGGATGTCCTCGGTGATCGAGTCCGTGGGCATCCGGTTGCCGATCTCCGCGATCGCGCTGCGCCGGGTGATCGAGTTGGAGCCGCAGCAGAATGCGCAGTCCCAGCCGTCGCGCCCGGCCATGATCTCGTCGAAGAACAGCCGCTGATCGTCCGGCAAGGTCCGGCGCAGCGCCAGGTTGGCCTGCATCGGATCGTGGTTGAAGAAGTTGTGCGGCGCCTGGACGATCGCGACCTTGGGGTCCTCGAAGAACCCGACCATCCGGAACAGGATGTCGCGCCTGGGGATAAAGTCGGCGTCCAGGATCAGGAAGCAGTCGCCGTCCGTGCGCTGGATCGCGGCGTTGATGTTGCCGGCCTTGGCGTGGGCGTTGCCCTCCCGGGTCAGGTAACGCGCTCCTTTCGCGCTTGCGAGGTCCGCCAGCCAGGGCCGGTTGCCGTCGTCGAGCACGTAGACGTTCAGGCGCGCGCGCGGCCAGTCGATGCAAAGCGCGCCCACGATCGTCTTCTCCAGCACCTCGACCGGCTCGTTGTAGGTCGCGATGAACACGTCGACCGTCGGCAGGTCGGCCGGGTCGCACGCCCTAAGTCGCGTCTCGTGGGCGTCGGCTTCCGGACTGCGGTTGGTCCGACGCAGCAGGGTCGCGAACAGGATCACCGCGTCGACCAACGCCAGCATCTCGATCGCGAACAGGAACCAGACCCAAAGCGACTGCGCCGACAGCTCGTCGGCCGGCAGCAGCGTGACCGGAATTCGCCACGCCAGGTAGTGCGCCAGGACGGCCGCCACGAGCCCGACCACCAGAAGCCGGCATGCCGTATTGTGCCGGCTCATCAGCGGGCCGATGCAGGAAAAGAAGCCGATCACCGCCAGAAGCGGCATCAGCGCTTGCAGGTCGGGCCACATCTAGCCGTCCCCGCCGCCGCGCGCCCGCCTCGTGCCCGCCTTATCGGCCTCCGACGCCGGCCCGTCCGGGCCCGCCACCTCGGTCAGGCGCGCAAGCTGCGCGTCGACCGTGTGCCAAAGCGCAGTGGCCCAACTGCTGACGGCTGCCGCGGCCGTCGCGATGGCGCCCGGCGTCGCCCGGGCGAAGTAGACCTCCGCCGTCCGCCCGATGTGGCAGAAGTTGCTGGGCGCGCGGTCCAGACCGACGCCCTCCAGCGAGACCAGCACGCGCAATTGCCCGCGCTCCGCCTCGGGCACGCTGGCGGCCAGGTTGTCGTGCGGCTGGCGCGCCCCAGCGCCGCGCACGGCGATCACGGGCGCGTGCAGCAGCCGGTCGCCGCCTTTCAACTGCACCCGTGCGATGTCGCCGGCCCGGATCGTCTCGAAATGGCTCTCGCTGACCGCCACTTCGACGAAGCGTTGCTCGCAGTCGGCCACCTGCAACACGATCTGGCCGGTGGCGATCGGGTCGCCGGCGGCCCGGCTGGCGGTCCAGACGACGCCGCTGACCGGGGCGGTCGGCCGGAAGGCTTCGCTGCGCGCCCGGCGTGCGCGCTCTTCCGCCAGCTGGCCGCGTACCCCGTCGAGTTCGGCGGCAAGCCTGGCTTCGCTGCGGGCCAGGTCGCTCAACCGCAGGTCGACCTCGTCCGCCCGCTGCTGGGAATAGGGAACATCGTGGGCGCCTGACTCCACGAACGACCCGGCTTCGGCGGCCGCGCGCTGGACGTTGAGGCGGTCCAGGCGGGCCTTCAGCTCCGCCACCTGGGCGTGGGCGACCCGTGCGTCGGCCTCGCGGGTATCGTGGTCGGCCTGTGGCACCAGTCCCTTGGCGCGCAGGTTGCGACTGCGCGCAAGCGCGGCGGCGGCGCGCTCCGCCTCCGCGCGCGCCGCACCCAGCGCGGCCCGGGTTTCCGCGATCTCGTGGCCGAGGCCGGCGATGCTGTGCGTGCGGTAGCGCGACAGCCGCTGGCGCAGCTCCGCGGCGATCGCTTCGAGCCGGTCGCGCTGGCGGCCGACGGCCGCAAGGCGCGCTTCCAGCGTGCTCTCACGCGCTTCCAGTTCGCGCTGATGCCGCCGGTCTCGGCTTTCCGCGGCCGCGACCAACAGCGGTTCGTCCGGGCGCACCGGCGCGCCCACCGGCTTGGACGGCTGGGCCAGGCGGCCGTTGAAGGGGGCGACGATCGGCGACAGCGGCGCATTCACGACAGCCGAGGTGGAGACCCGGTTGGTGACATAGGGCGCCACCGTCCAGACCACGACGCCGACCACGGCGAGGGTCAGTCCGATGCGGATCATACGGCCGATCTGCATGCGCGTGTGTCATCCCATGCCGTGTGGCGGGTCGAAGGACGGCTGCGCCGGGCTACCCGCCTGGCGTGTATCCTGCGCAGTCGCTCGGAATTCGGTAAAATGCGCGGCAAAGGTAAAGGCCGGGTAAAAGGCCGGGTCTTCGGTAAGTTTGAACACGCGTCCCGCCTGGAAATCCTCCTATTCCAACCGTCGCATGTTTTTCCTTTTTGCACGTTTGGCAATAACTGGAGGCTGAATAGGAATTACCAGAATTCACATATTCGGTTGAGGCACGCATGAAACCGCGATCTGCCGGCGTTCCCCAAGTCAAGCGTCTGTCGAAACCTATTTTGCCGTAATGCCGGGCCGACGGCGCAGGGGCCGAACGCGCGGCCGGTCTTGCGTCCGGTGGCACGGCGGGTACGCGCGTGCGGTGTAGATTGCCCGGTCGGCGTTGGACGGCGGACCCCCAGCGTTTCCCCAGGGCCCGCCCGCGTCGCCACGCCGATCCGCCCGCCGGTTCGTGGGACAGATGCGCGCAGGCTTTATTAGACGAATTGAAAGCTCGGGCGCCGGGCGTAAAGTCACTCGCCAGATAGATGTTTTCTCGGCCGGCAGCGGACCCGCCCGGCCCAGCACCCTCGGGAGGGAGAGATGCTCGACGCGCTCTCAGCGCTCGATCTGGCACGCATCCAGTTCGCCTTCACCGTCTCGTTCCACATCATCTTCCCGGCCTTCACGATCGGCCTGGCCAGCTATCTGCTGGTGCTGGAGAGCCTGTGGTTCTGGACCCGCGACGACGCCTACGCGACGCTGTTCGCCTATTGGAAGAAGATCTTCGCCGTGGCGTTCGGCATGGGCGTCGTGTCGGGGATCGTGATGTCCTACCAGTTCGGCACCAACTGGAGCGCGTTTTCCGACAAGGCCGGCCCGATCGTGGGGCCGCTGATGGGCTACGAGGTGTTGAGCGCCTTCTTCCTGGAGGCCGGTTTCCTCGGCATCATGCTGTTCGGCTTCAACCGGGTGGGCCCGAAGCTACACCTGTTCGCCACCGCCATGGTGGCCTTCGGCACGCTGTTCTCCGCCTTCTGGATCCTGAGCGTGAACAGCTGGATGCAGACCCCCGCCGGCTTCGCGATCAACGACGCCGGGCAGTTCGTGCCGCAAGACTGGTGGGCGATCGTCTTCAACCCCTCGTTCCCCTACCGGCTGGTGCACATGGTGCTCGCCGCCTACCTCACGACCGCCTTCGTGGTCGGCGGCGTGGGCGCCTGGCACCTGCTCAAGAACAGCCGCGACCGCGGCGCGCGGATCATGTTCTCGATGGCGATGTGGATGGCGATCGTGGTCACGCCCCTGCAGATCTTCGCAGGCGACCTGCACGGCCTGAACACGCTGGAGCACCAGCCCGCCAAGATCGCCGCGATGGAGGGCCACTACGAGACCGAGAGCGGCGCCGCGCTCTACCTGTTCGGCATCCCCGACGACGAAGCGGGTAAGCTGCGCTGGTCCGTCGGCATCCCCAACCTCGGCTCCTACATCCTGACCCACAACTGGAACGGCGAGATCAAGGGCCTGGAGGCCTTCCCGGAGGACAAGCGTCCGCCGACCGCCTGGGTGTTCTGGTCGTTCCGGATCATGGTCGGGCTCGGCTTCCTGATGCTCGCGGTCGGCGGCTGGGCGCTGGTGCAGCGGCTGCGCCGGCGGCTCTACGCCGACGGCTGGCTGCAGCGCGCGCCGGTGGCGATAGCGCCGTCGGGCTTCGTCGCCGTGCTCGCCGGCTGGGTCACCACCGAGGTCGGCCGGCAGCCCTACACCGTCTACGGCCTGATGACGACGGCGGACAGCGCCTCGGCCGTGGGCGCGCCCGCGGTCGCGACCTCGCTCGTCGCCTTCATCCTGGTCTACTTCACCCTGTTCGGGGCGGGCACGGTCTACATCCTGCGGCTGATGGCGAACCCGCCGCAGACCGGCGACATGACCGGCGACGCCGAGCCGGACACCGGACCGAACCGCGCGGCCGGGCTGACGCCGGCGCCCTCGGTCGCCCCCGACAAGGTCTTCCCCGCGGAATAGGAGCGCGCACCCGATGATCGATCCCGCAACCATCTGGGCCGCGCTGATCGCGGTGGCGGTCCTGGCCTACATCCTGCTCGACGGCTTCGACCTTGGGGTGGGCATCCTCTACCCGCTGGTCGAGAGCGAGCAGGACCGCGATATGATGATGAACTCGGTCGCCCCGGTCTGGGACGGCAACGAGACCTGGCTGATCCTGGGCGGCGGCGGCCTGTTCGCGGTGTTCCCGCTGGCCTACGCGACCATCCTGCCCGCGCTCTACGCGCCCTTGACCGCGATGCTGCTGGCGCTGGTGTTCCGCGGCGTGGCGTTCGAGTTCCGCTGGCGCAGCCAGAAGCACAAGCACCTCTGGTCGGCCGCCTTCGCCGGCGGCTCGATCCTGGCGGCGTTCGCCCAGGGCGTGGCCCTGGGCGCGCTCGTCCAGGGCATCGAGGTCGAGGGGCGCGCCTACGCCGGCGGCTGGTTCGACTGGCTGAGCGTGTTCAGCGTGATGACCGGCGTCGCGCTCGTGGTCGGCGACGCGCTATTGGGCGCGACCTGGGTGGTGCTGAAGACCGAAGGCGGCCTGCGCCGGCAGGCCAAGCGCTTCGCCTGGGGCTTCGGCGCGCTCACCCTGGCGGCGATCGGCTCGGTCAGCCTGTGGACGCCGTTCCTGAACGACGCCTACCTCGCGCGCTGGTTCGACTGGCCCAATTTGATCCTGAGCGGGGTGATGCCGCTTCTGGTGCTGGGCTGCGCCTACGCCCTGATCCGGGGCCTGCAGCGCGGGCCGGACGCCCTGCCCTTCCTGGCGGCGAACGGGCTGTTCGTGCTCTGCTACATCGGCATCGGGATCAGCTTCTATCCCTACATCGTGCCGCAC
>CAYRCO010000039.1:0-16556 GCA_964422775.1 uncultured Rhodovibrio sp. | reverse complement strand
GTCATCCGCGGACCGGGCGCGCCGAAGGCCCCGCCGCGCGTGCCGCTACGGCGACCGCCGCCCAGCGCCCCCCGGAGTCGGGCACGCCGGCGCCGAACGCAGGCGGCGGTCAAGCGTCGGCTGCCGACCCCGCGGCCGGGTCCGGCCTGAGCCGCGAGACGCAGGAGACCATCCGCAGCGTCCTGGAGGAGCTGCGCGCCGCCCGCGCGGACCTGAAACGGCGCACCGGCGAATAATACCGGGCAGGGCCGCCCGGACTGGCCGCCCGCGGTCGGCTCACCCCTTGAAAAAGCGGCGCTGACGCGGCATTGCGTGGGGCGGAACAGGCGGCTATAACGGCGATCGCGAGACGGGCGCCCGCCGTTCCCCCCACGGGCGCCAGTCGACGGTTCGGAGCGTGGCGCAGTCTGGTAGCGCATCCGGCTGGGGGCCGGAAGGTCGCAGGTTCAAATCCTGCCGCTCCGACCAGCGTTCAACTCTCAAATGTCTGCGGACTATTGGGGTTTGGCGCGGTATCGGCCGTAGGTTCCACGTAGGGTGGATTCGCCGCGTAAGCGGCAATCCACCTCATACGGCGTCTACGCACAACCGGTGTGTGGTGGGTTGCTTCGCGAACCCACCCTACCGGCCGGTAAGCAGGAGCTCGCGCATCTCAAGGGCGTCGCGGACGGCGTCGTCGGCGTGGTCGGTGTTGTCGAAGAAGACGAACGCGTCGCGGCCGTCTTGCATGTGCCCATTGAGCCAGTCGGCCCAGGGCTGCAGCTGCGCGCGGCCGTAGCGGCCGCGGTACTTGGCGTCGCGGCCGTGCAGGCGCAGATAGACGAAGTCCGCGGTGGCCACCGCCGGCGCGCGCGCGTCGGCGAGTTCGAACGGCACGAAGGCGGCGTTGTGGCGCGCCAGGACGTCGTAGACGTCCTGCACGTGCCAGCGCGGATCGCGGAACTCGAACGCCGCGCGGGTACCTGCGGGGAGTTGCTGTAGGAACGCCTCCAGCCGTTCGACGTCGAGCGGCATCTTGGGCGGCATCTGGAACAGCACGGCCGCCGTGCGGTCGGCGAGCGGCTGCATCCGCTCGAAGAACACCTGCAGCTGTTCGCCGCAGTCCTGCAGGCGCTTGCGGTGGGTCAACTGCTGCCAGGCCTTGACCGAAAAGCTGAAGCTGTCCGGCGTGCGCTTGGCCCAGCCGTTCAGCATGTTCTGCATCGGCAGGCGGTAGAAGCTCGCGTTCAGCTCCACCGCGTCCAGGTGCTGGGCGTAGTGCCCGAGCCATTGGTTGCGCGGCAGCTTGTCGGGGTAGAATGGCCCGACCCAGCCGTCGTAGCTCCAGCCGCTGGTGCCGACGTAGGCGCGTGCCATCGCAGCCTCCGCGATCTCCGTCCCCCAAACCGCAGATAAGGAACGGACCGCAGCTGGCGCAACCGCCCAGCCGTGCGGCTGACCGACGATTTGAGGTGGATCAATGCGGGCCGTTGGGCTGCTGCGCAGTGTCCGGGCGTAACGACGGCGTCGTTGTCTTGCGATCCAGCGTCGCGTCGTCGGGTTGCGGCCCGCAACGGTTTGGCGGGTCTGCTCCCCCTCAAGCCCAACTCGATGCGCCCCGCCGGCTCACTGTCCGGCGGGGCCTTTTTCTGACTCGTCGCCGCGTGCGGCGTGACCGCGCGCAAGCGCCTCGCGCACGACGGCCCGGCCGGCGTCGGTCAGGCGGCAAACCAGCCAGTCCGGCTTCATCGGGTTGGCGAACCAGGGCGTGGCCCAGCCCTTGCGGATGCAGGCCCGGATCAGGCCGGGCGGGTAGGCCTGGCCGTCGCCGTCGAACAGCGGCAGCTTGCCGCCCGGCTGGTCCAGCCCGCGCGCCAGATAGGCACGCTCGGCCGCGCTCGGCGGACCCGGGTCGGGCGCGCCGCCGACGGGACCGGGCTGGTTGGCGGGCGAGGGCGGGGGCATCGGCACTGCGCTCTGACGCGGCGGTGGGCACTCCCTCGCGGGGTGCGCCGGGTCGATCGGGCGACCGCATTGCGGCTTGCTGTCCCGGGGGTGCGGAACCCCCTGACCGGCCGCGACGGCTTGTCTAGACTTGCGCCCTGGCTGCCGTACGGTGCGCAGCCGCGCGCCGCAAGTCGGACCAGGGCAACCACAATAGCTCAAAGCGGAGGGGACGGCGATGGCTTACAACCTGATCTACATCACCGCGTCGAACGCCGAGGAAGCGAAGGAGCTGGGCCGCGGCCTGGTGGAGGCGCGGCTGGTCGCCTGCGCCAACGTGATCCCGAACATGATCCCGATCTTCTGGTGGGAAGGCCGCGTGCAGGAAGACAGCGAGGCGATCCTGCTGGCCAAGACGCGCGATGCCCTGGTCGACCGGGTGATCGAGTTCGTCCAGCAGGAGCACAGCTACGACTGCCCGGCCGTGCTCGCGCTGCCGATCCAGGCCGGCCACAAGCCGTTCCTGCAATGGATCGACGAGGAGACCGAGGGCGCTGACGCCCCGGACACGGACCTGGAATAGCCACCGGCGCCGGCGGCGTCATGCGTCCTGCAGGGCGTTGGCCCCGGCGGCGGTCTGGCCGACCTGGTCGAACAGCCAGTCGCGGAACGCCTGGATCGCCGGGTCGTCGCCGCGGGAGCGCGGGTAGACCAGCCAGAAGGCGAGGTCGGAGTGCAGGTCGTGCGGGAAGGGTGCGACCAGCGAACCGTCGGCGAGCTGCTTTTCCACCAGCCCGCGGTTGACGATCGCGACCCCCATGCCGGACAGCGCGGCCTGGACGGCCATCGCGTCGTGGTCGAACTTGGGTCCGCTCTCCGCTTCGACCTTGTCCGCGCCCATCGCGCGCAGCCATGAGCGCCAGCGGCCCATCCGCGGCACCGAATGGATCAGCTGAACCTTGGCGAGGTCGTCAGGCGTCTCCAGCGGCTGGCGGTCGAGCAACTGCGGGCTCGCCACCGGGATCAGCTCCTCCTCCATCAGCCGGTGGGCGGTGAGGCCGGGGGCATCGACCTTGGCGGTGTGGCGGATCGCGAGGTCGATATCGCTGTCGGCGAAGTCGACCATCTCGATCGAGGCGTTCAGCCGGGTCTCGATCTCCGGGTGCCCGACCTGGAAAGCGCTCAGCCGCGGCATCAGCCAGCCGACCGCGAACGACGGCGCGGCGGAGATGTTCAGCACCGCCTTGTCCGGCTTGGCCGTCACCCGTTGGGTCGCCTCGCGCAGCAGGTCCAGGGCCTCCCGCACGGCGGGCAGGTAGGCGCGCCCACGGTCGGTCAGGTGTACCTTGCGCGTCGCGCGACGGAACAGCGCGACGCCGAGCAACTCTTCCAGCGACTTGATCTGGTGGCTGACGGCCGACGGCGTCATGTGCAGCACCTCGGCCGCTTTCTTGAACGAGCCGTGGCGCGCGGCGGCCTCGAAGGTTCTGAGCGCGTTGATCGGGGGCAGGTGCATGGTTGGCCGCCTCTCATTGGTCGGGCGTGCGGCAGAGCGCCGCGATAGATGAACGCCCTTCACCTATAACCTGAAAAAGCGTCGTTTGTCGCGGGGCATTAACCGGCTCATCTTCTCAATCAAGCGAAGGGCGGGGTGTAAAACGGTTGAGGCAAGCTTAACCATCCCCGCCGCTCAAGACGTACAGGTTCAAGAGGAGCTGAGCCATGACCCACGCCGAGATCGAGTTCTACATGCGTCGCGGCCGCGTGGAGCGGTCGAAGGCCTTCCATGCCGGCTTCCGGGCGATCAAGCAGGCGGCCGCGCGCGCCGCGACCCGCCTCACCGGCGGCTTCGCCTACCTGCATCAGCCCAAGGCGTTCCAGTAAGCCGACACGGCGGACGGCATGACAAGCGGGCCGGCGTCCGATCACGGGCGCCGGCCCTTTTCGTGCGGTCCCTGAGGTTGGGTGGCCAAACACCAACGTTTTATGCGTTCCCGCGGCAGGTCGGGTACGGTAGGTTGCGGCGCCAACCGACCCCCCGCTTTCGCGGTGGCACAGCCCTTCGGCGGGTTCCCTCTCCTCCACCGGGCGGAGAGGGAAGCAGGCCACCGTCTCGACGTTACGCCTGCTTGCGGCGCGTCTGGCCGCTGTCGCGCGCTTGGCCGTGGTGGGTCTGCAGGTACTCGCCCAGATATCGGCCGGTGTGGCTCTCGGCGACCTGGGCGACCTGCTCGGGCGTGCCCTTGGCGACCAGCCGGCCGCCCTTGGCGCCGCCTTCCGGGCCCATGTCGAGGATGTGGTCGGCCGTCTTGATGACCTCGAGGTTGTGCTCGATCACCACCACCGTGTTGCCGTTGTCGACCAGCCGGTGGAGCACCTCCAGCAGCTTGCGCACGTCCTCGTAGTGCAGGCCCGTGGTGGGCTCGTCCAGGATGTAGAAGGTCTTGCCGGTCGACCGGCGGGACAGTTCCTTGGCCAGCTTGACGCGCTGCGCCTCGCCGCCGGACAGCGTGGTCGCCGGCTGGCCGATCTTGACGTAGCCCAGGCCGACCTGCTGCAGGGTCACCAGCTTGTTGCGGATGTTGGGCACGGCGGAGAAGAACTCCACGCCTTCGTCCACCGTCATCTCCAGCACGTCGGCGATCGAGTAGCCCTTGAAGGTGATCTCCAGGGTCTCGCGGTTGTAGCGCTTGCCCTTGCATTCGTCGCAGGTGACGAAGACGTCGGGCAGGAAGTGCATCTCGACCTTGATCACGCCGTCGCCCTGGCAGGCCTCGCAGCGCCCACCCTTGACGTTGAACGAGAAGCGCCCGGCCTTGTAGCCGCGGGTGTTGGATTCCGGCAGGCCGGCGAACCACTCCCGGATCGGGGTGAACGCGCCTGTATAGGTCGCCGGGTTGGAGCGCGGCGTGCGGCCGATCGGCGACTGGTCGATGTCGATAACCTTGTCGAGCAGTTCCATGCCCTCGACCTTATCGTGCTCGGCCGGGGCCTCGCGCGCGCCGTTAATCCGCCGGGCCAGCGTCTTGTAGAGCGTCTCGTTGATCAGGGTCGACTTGCCGGAGCCGGACACGCCGGTCACGCAGGTGAAAGTGCCGAGCGGGATCTTGGCGGTCACGTCCTGCAGGTTGTGGGCGCGTGCGCCCTTGACCGTGATCGCCTGGGCCTTGCGGCCCGGCCGGCGCTTGTCGGGCAGGGGGATCTGGCGGAAGCCGGTCAGGTATTGCGCGGTCAGGCTTTCCGGCTTCTGCATCACCTCCGCAGGCGTGCCGCGCGCGACCACGTTGCCGCCGTGCGTGCCGGCCCCGGGGCCCATGTCGACCAGATAGTCGCTGTCGCGGATGAATTCCTCGTCGTGCTCGACCACGATCACGGTGTTGCCGAGGTCGCGCAGCCGTTCCAGCGTCTGCAGAAGGCGCGCGTTGTCGCGCTGGTGCAGGCCGATCGACGGCTCGTCCAGCACGTACAGCACGCCCGTCAGGCCGGAGCCGATTTGCGAGGCGAGCCGGATCCGCTGGCTTTCGCCGCCGGACAGCGTCGCGGCGGGGCGCGACAGCGTCAGGTACTCCAGCCCGACGTCCATCAGGAAATCCAGGCGCTCGCTGATCTCCTTGACGATCCGCCGGCCGATCTCCTGCTGCTGCGGGCGCAGGTGATCCAGCACGTGGTCGAACCAGCGCTGGGCTTCCTCGATCGACATCTCCGCGGCCTGGGAGACGTTGAGGTCGCGCACGCGCACCATCCGCGCTTCCAGCTTCAGGCGCTGGCCGCCGCAGGTGTCGCACGGCTTGGCGGTCTGATACTTGCCCAGTTCCTCGCGCACCCAGTCGCTGTCGGTCTCGCGGTAGCGCCGCTCCATGTTGGGGACGATGCCTTCGAACGGCTTCTGCGTCTCGTAGGACCGCAGGCCGTCGTCGAAGCGCATGCGCACCGGCTCGCGGGTGCCGTACAGGATACCGTTCTGCGCGCGCTCCGGCAGGTCGCCGAAGGCGGTCGTCGTGCTCACGCCGAAGTGCTTGGCCAGGCTCTCCAGCGTCTGCTTGTAGAACTGCGACGGCGAGCCCGCCCAGGGCACGATCGCGCCCTTCTTCAGCGACAGCCGCGGGTCGACGATCAGGCCCGGGTCCATGTGCAGCGTGGCGCCCAACCCGTCGCAGTCGGGGCAGGCGCCGAAGGGATTGTTGAAGGAGAACAGCCGCGGCTCGATCTCGTCGATCGTGAAGCCGGAAACCGGGCAGGCGAACTTGGCGGAGAAGGAGGTGTGCTCGCCCGTGTCGGCGTTCTCGGTGAACGCCAGGTCGTCGCCGATCTTGAGCGCGGTCTCGAACGAGTCCGCCAGGCGCGTCTCGATGCCAGCGCGCACCACCAGCCGGTCGACCACGACCTCGATGTCGTGCTTCTTCTTCTTGTCGAGCGCCGGCGCGTCCTCGATCTCGTACAGATCGCCGTCGATCTTGACCCGCTGGAAGCCGCGCTGCTGCAGGTCGCGCAGCTCGCGCTTGTACTCCCCCTTGCGCCCGCGCACCACCGGCGCCAGCAGGTAGAGCCGGGTGCCCTCGTCCATCGCCATCACCCGGTCGACCATCTGGCTGACCGTCTGGCTTTCGATCGGCTCGCCGGTTTCGGGCGAGTAGGGGGTACCGACCCGCGCCCAGAGCAGGCGCATGTAGTCGTAGATCTCGGTCACCGTGCCGACGGTCGAGCGCGGGTTCTTCGACGTGGTCTTCTGCTCGATCGAGATCGCCGGGGACAGCCCTTCGATGCTGTCGACGTCCGGCTTCTGCGCCAGCTCCAGGAACTGCCGGGCGTAGGCGGACAGGGATTCGACGTAGCGGCGCTGGCCCTCCGCGTAGATCGTGTCGAAGGCGAGCGAGGACTTGCCGGAGCCGGAAACGCCGGTGATCACCACCAGCTTGTCGCGCGGCAGCTCCACCTCGACGTTCTTCAGGTTGTGCTCGCGCGCGCCCTGGACGCGGATCGACGGGGCGCCGTGCGTTTCGGCCATGGGCTCGAGGTCGTCCGTTGCTGAGTGGACCGGGGCTAGAGCAAAATCGATCAAAGCCGAACCGGCTTTTATCGTGAATTTTGCTCTAACTTCTTGAGGATAGGGCAAGATGCTGGAAGGTGATTTCACCTTCCAGCATCTTGCCCTAGGCAGCCGCCATTGCCCGCGCGGCAGCGCGCAGGGATACACGGCCGCCCATATATGGAGCAAGCGCCGGCCCGAAGCGAGGGTGGCAACTCGCGCACATTTCCGATCATAACTTCAATTAAAGATCGCAATACGCGCGAGATGCGCGTATCTTGGTCGCGTAATTGTCGTGTCCGGTGCGCCCGCCACCGGCCGCGAGCCTGGGTGATGGGGCCGCGGGCTTGTGGAGATTTCGGGACATGACAGTGATTGGAAGAACCGTTGCCGTCGCCGGCGTCGCGGTGGTGCTGCTGGCCTGTTCGCCTGAGATGGAAATGGCCGCTCAGGCGCAATCGATACCGGCGTGCATCCAGACTTCGGACGTCGGCGATACCCTGAAGGCGGGTACGCAGGTGCCGTGCGACTTCGCCGCCGCGCAATCCAGCGACCCGCTGGCGGAACACTACCGCTTCGCCTGGAACACCTTCTTCGCCGTCAGCTGGCCGGCGATGACGCCGGACCAGCTGCGCGGGGTTCCGGACGGCTCGAAGAGCTTCACCGACGCCGGCACGCCGGTCTGGGACACCTGGAAGGAAAAGCGTCAACTGTACCGCGTCGAGGACTTGCTCGGCGGTCAAGTCTGGTCGACCAGCGACCCCGGTCCGTTCCAGACGCCGCCGACCGGCCACGATCCCAACACGCACATTCCGATGTGTAAGGGCGAAACCGCGCCGGCCGGGGCGATGAAAACGGTCCAGGCCAGTAAGATCGACAACTTCGCCGACGAGACCGACGAGATCGGCCTGGTCGCCCTGTGGCAGGCCGATACCCAGTACCCCACCGACGAGAGCTTGATCCGCTATCAGGTGAAGTTCAACGCCGACTACTGGAATTACGTCCGCGACAACGGCTTCTACGCCACCGACAAGCTGAACGCGTTCATCCAGAAGACCGCAAGCCAGTCGAACAAGGTCGGCGAGGTCGCGTTCCCGATGAGTTCCAACAGCGCCCAGATCAACGGCGCGATCATGACCAAGGCCGGCTGGCGGATGCTCTCCGACGACGAGGACGGGTCAAACTACTACAGCACGGAGATGCTGTATTACGACAAGGAGGACGGCACGACCTGCTTCCGGCAGGCGCGCTTCGGCATGATCGCCATCCACGTTGTGCGCAAGACGGAAGAATTTCCCTATTTCTTCTACTCGACCTTTGAGCACAAGGGGAACTACCCGGGCGTCTACAACTACGCCAACACCAACATCACCAACGACGCGTCGGTGGATCCCACGCTGCTGCCCGCCAGCTGCCAGGGCGTCGACGTGCCGACCAGCGGCACCCAGCAGTCCGCGATCCTGCCGAACGGCTGCGGCATCGCCTATACGACGCCGCCAAACCCGATCGTCGGCGTCGCCAACCCGCCGTATCAGGCTGATCGGCTGATCCCCGCACGGCCGGCGCTGACCCAGGTTAACCAGGAAGCGGACGGGATCACGCAGGGCAGCGTCTGGAACAACTACCGGCTGGTCGGCGTGCAGACCGTGCCGGTCGAGGGCAAGCTGAACGACGAAAACCCGGCGAGCGACCAGGATTACTACCTGGCCAACCCGGTCGTGGAGACCAGCCAGCGCTTCCAGTACTTCACCGGCGACTTCGCCAGCCCCCGTATTGTCAACGTCTACAAGAACCACGACGACAACAGCAGCGTGATGATGGGCGGCTGCATGGGCTGCCACGGCGCCGGTGCCCAGGGCGCGTCGCGCACGCTCGATGAGGTCACGGGCGGCTCCGGCGGCACGGACTTCAGCTTCACGCTGCAGAACGTCCGCAACGAGCCGGGCGAACCGACGGCGGCCGAATCGATCGACAGCGTGTGTCAGGAAATCAATCTCGACACGGCCGCGGGCGGGCGCTCCTGCGTACCGCGCTCGTAAGCGGCGTCTCACGTCGACGGGGGACGTCTCCGCCGGCGCCGGGCGCCCGACGCGCCGTCAGGCAGTTCGGCCAGTCGATCCTGCGAACCCCGGCAACGCCCGCGTTGCCGGGGTTTCGCGTGCTGTCCCTGCAACCGCATCGATCTGACCGGTGATTCGTCTGTGGCAGCCGGGACGTCGAGCCGCTAGAGTCCCCGCCGTTCACGCCACACGTAGTCAAGGAAGGCGCCCGCCATGGCCGGTACCGTCAACAAGGTGATCCTGATCGGCAACCTGGGCCGCGATCCGGAGGTCCGGCAGACCAACCAGGGATCGCGGCTCGCCAATCTGTCGCTGGCGACCAGCGAGCAGTGGACCGACCGGCAAAGCGGCGAGCGGCGCGAGAAGACCGAGTGGCACCGGGTCGTGATCTTCGACGACCGGCTGGTCGATGTCGCCGAGAAGTACCTGAAAAAGGGCTCCAAGGTGTACCTGGAGGGCCAGCTGCAAACCCGGAAGTTCCAGGACCAGTCCGGTCAGGAACGCTACATGACCGAGGTCGTCCTGCAGCGCTTCCGCAGCGAGTTGCAGATGCTGGACGGCCGCGGCGGCGAAGGCGGTGGCGGCGGCTACGGCGGCGGGGGCGGCGGCTACGGCCGCCAGCAGCAGGACGATCGCGTCGGCGCCATGGACACCCGCTCTCCGGCGCCGGGTCCGGGCGGCGGCGACGATCTGGACGACGAGATCCCGTTCTAGAGCAATATGCTGAAAGGTTTGAACACCTTTCAGCTGAATCTTGCTCGATACTCAATAGGTTAGAGCGACATTCAGCCCGAAGGCCGGTTCGGCCTTCGCGCACGTCGCTCTAATCCGGCACGGCGGCTTGGGCCTTTCGATCAAGCCGGTCCAACGGCTCAGTCCCGCTTGGCCAGCTCCTCCTCCAGCCCGGCCCAGAGGCCGCTGCCCTGGTTCAGGTACTGGGTCAGGTACTGGCCCAGCATGCCCGCGCCTTCGATCTTCTCGACACCGGGCGGGCACGACCATCGGCCGTTCGTCCCGTCGCCCTCGCGGGTGCAGGTGACGTCGACCGTAGCCGTCAGGCGCTGGTTGTTGATTTGCGGGTGCTGGCAGGTGATCTGCTTGCGCGGCGGGTCGAAGCGCCCGGGCGTGATCCATTTGCCGTAGACGTCAGCCTTGTTGGCGGTCAGCTGGGTGCTGCAGGTCAGGCCGGACAGCAATCGGCGCAGCATATCGGGCACACGCTGTAGACCCGCGTCGGTCGGGGTCACCTCGACCGGACAATCCAGCTGCAGCCGGGCGAACGCTTCCAGTTGATTCTGGCACTGCGACAGGTCGACGTGGAAATCCTGCGCCTGCCCGCGGTCGGCACAGGAGGCGAACAGGGCGAGGGTCAGCAGAGCTGTCAGAAGAGCGCGCATGGCAGGCGGAATCCGTTCCGGGTGACGGGATTAGCGGGTGAACGCCGCCTCGCTTAAGGCGCGCGCCGCCGTCATGTCCAGTCACCGGAGCGTTGGAAAGGTGTGACGTCGGTAAAGAAAGCCGGCGCCAGCGGTGCGGGCGCCGGTCGATGACACGCGACCGGTCCAGGCGGGGCGATACCGCACCGCCGTCATGCCCACCAGTCGCGCGGCGGGCGCTGGCCGTAGTACGCCTCCGGGTCGAGCAGTTCCGCCTCGATCACCTCGACCTCCTCGAGTTCGGGCGGCAGGTCGGTGCGGCAGGCGGGCAGGGCCGCCGCATGGCCGGGGTCGACCGGCCGGAACTCGTCGGCGGTTGGGGTGGGCGGAGCGGGCACGGCCTCCGCGGGCGCGGTAATTTCCGGCTTGCGCGGCCGGCGGAAGACCACGGTGAGAACGTTGTCGCTCTCGGGCAGCGTTTCCTCCGGCACGATGCCGTAGGCGCCGGCGCCAGTGGTGACGGCGGCGTCCTCGTCGATCAGCAGCATGAGCCGGCTCACGCCGGTCAGGTCCGGGACGGCGGCGCGCTCGCGCAGGACCCGGCGGACCTGCCGGCCGGTCGGGCCCAACAGATCGTGGCCGCGCAGGAACAGGATGCGCTGGGAATCCTGGCGCAGATGGCCGGCGTGCACCGAGTTGCGCAGGAACAACCGGGTCATCGTCAAAATCCGGCTTTCGTGCGCGATCAGCCGCACGGCCCCCTGCATCATCAACAGGATTCCACCGACCGCGAAGACTTCGGCGCTCATCGGGAAGCCGAGCGCGGAGAGCACCAGCGCGGTCGAGCAGTAGAGCGTCGCCTCGCGCTGCCAGAAGGTCGCGCGCAGGACCTCGGTCACGCCGCTGGAGCCGACGCGCGCCTGGGCCCAGCGTCGGGCGGTCTTGGGCACTTCGCGCGCGACCGCACCGGCGTCGAACGGGCTCTTATTCCCGCTCAGCAAGTCGGAGGTGCCCGGCAGCAGCCGGGCGTAGCGCAGCCGCAGCATCGGCGAGCCGGCCGTCCCCGCGAGCGCGTAGACGGCGCGCGGATGGGTGGTGTCGGGGAGCATATGAATGGCGATGCACAAGCCCCGGGCGCGGCCCTGTTCCCCGGTCAGACCATGGCGCTTCAGGGCAGCCAGGGCGGCGCGGGCCGGGTTGCGGGCCTGGACGCGATAGCGCGCGCTGGTCGGGTTCAGGCAGCGCGCGCCGGGGGCGATCGCGGCCTCCCATTCGGGCAGGGCTGGGCGTTCCCGGGCGGAACCTTGAACGCCGTCCCGGGGCTCAGCCGTTCGGTCCGACTCCTGCCTGGGCCGGCCCGAGATATTGAATGCACCGTCGTCCATACCGTCCCGTCATTACCTATGCGGGCTGCGTTCAACCCTGCCGTTTGTTCCCGGAACAAATCGTTAATGCCAGGCGTGTCGGCGGCCCCTTGGGGCTCGATTGTCCGGGCTCAGGGAAACTGCTATGCCTATGCCGCTCGCGTCCGACGGAGTCGCGCGCCCGCGCGGTTCTATTGGTCGCGGTCTTAGGCGGTGGGCTGAACGACCGGACTCGCGCGGCGGGCGCGCTTGAAGCGCCGAACGTCGTCCAGTGAAGGGACCGATTTTTGAGCGATACGCCTCCGAACAGCGGAAACAACGGCATCGAGCCGGTCACGATCGAGAACGAAATGCGCCGGTCCTACCTCGATTACGCGATGAGCGTGATCGTCAGCCGGGCGCTGCCCGACGTGCGCGACGGGCTGAAGCCGGTACACCGGCGCATCCTCTACGCGATGAAGGAGGGCGGCTACGATTTCAACCGCCCGTACCGCAAGTCCGCCCGCATCGTCGGCGACGTCATGGGTCAGTACCACCCGCACGGCGACGCCGCGATCTACGACGCCATGGTCCGCATGGCGCAGGACTTCTCGATGCGCGTCAAGCTGGTCGACGGGCAGGGCAACTTCGGCTCGATGGACGGCGACCCGCCTGCGGCCATGCGGTACACCGAGGCTAGGCTCGCCCGCGTCGCTTCCGAGGCGATGCTGGAGGACATCGACCGCGACACGGTCGACTTCCAGGACAACTACGACGAGACCACCCGTGAGCCGACGGTCCTGCCGGCGCGCTTCCCCAACCTGCTGGTCAACGGCGCCGGCGGCATCGCGGTCGGCATGGCGACCAACGTGCCGCCGCACGACCTGTCAGAGGTGATCGACGCCTGCTGCGCCTACGTCGACGATCCCAGCGTCTCGGTCGACGACCTGATGCAGCATGTACCAGGTCCGGACTTCCCGACCGGCGGCGTGGTGATCGGCCGCAAGGGCATCCGCGACGCCTACCACACCGGGCGCGGCTCGATCCTGGTGCGCGGCAAGACGCACTTCGAAGATCTGGGCAAGGATCGCAAGGCGATCGTGATCTCCGAGGTGCCCTACCAGGTGAACAAGGCCCGGATGGTCGAGCGGATCGCCGAGCTGGTCCGCGACAAGGGCATCGAGGGCATCTCCGATCTGCGCGACGAGAGCGACCGCGACGGCCTGCGCGTGGTCATCGAGTGTTCGCGCGGCGCCCAGCACGAGGTCGTGCTGAACCAGCTTTACAAGCACACCCCGCTGCAGACGACCTTCGGCGTCAACCTGCTGGCGCTCAACGGCGGCCGGCCGGAGATGCTGTCGCTGAAGGACGTGATCGCGGCGTTCGTCGCCTTCCGCGAGGAGGTCATCCGCCGGCGCACCGCCTACGAGCTGCGCCGGGCGCGCGAACGGGCGCACACCTTGGCCGGCCTGGCGGTCGCGGTCGCCAACATCGACGAGGTGATCCAGCTGATCCGCCACGCGCCCAACCCGGAGGCCGCGCGCCAGGGCCTGCTGGAACGCGCCTGGCCGGCGGCCGAAGTCGCGCCGCTGATCCAGATCATCGACGAGCCGGGCCACCGGGTGGCGGACGACAACACCTACAAGCTGTCGGAAGCCCAGGCGAAGGCAATCCTGGACCTGCGGCTGCACCGCCTGACCGGCCTGGAACGTGAAAAGATCGAAGGCGAGCTCAAAGAGATCGTCGACAAGATCCAGGAGTACCTGGAGATCCTGCGCTCCCGCGAAAAGCTGATGGCGGTGCTGCGCGAGGAGCTGGTCCAGGCCAAGACGAAATACGCCGACGGCCGGCGGACCGAGCTGCAGGACGCCGAGTTCGAGCAGGACGACGAGGCGCTGATCCCGCGCGAGGAGATGGTCGTGACCGTCTCCCACTCGGGCTACGTCAAGCGCGTGCCGCTCAGCGCCTACCGGGCACAGCGCCGGGGCGGCAAGGGCCGGTCCGGCATGTCGACCAAGGACGAGGACTTCGTCTCCCAGGTCTTCGTCTGCGACACCCACACGCCGGTGTTGTTCTTCTCCTCCCGCGGCATGGCCTACAAGCTGAAGGTCTACCGCCTGCCGGCCGGCCAGCCGGCCTCGCGCGGCAAGCACGTGCGCAACCTGCTGCCGCTGGAGCAGGACGAGACGATTTCGACCGCCATGCCGCTGCCGGAGGACGAGGACGCCTGGGGCGGCATGTTCGCCATGTTCGCCACCGCCAGCGGCAACGTGCGCCGGAACAGCCTGTCCGACTTCACCAACGTCAAGGCGAACGGCAAGAGCTCCAGGAAGCTGGATGAAGGCGACCGGCTGGTCTCCGTGCGGGTCGCGGAGGGCAACCAGGACGTCCTGCTCGCCAGCCTGCAGGGCAAGGCGGTGCGCTTTCCGGTGACCGACGTGCGCGTGTTCAAGGGCCGCGACAGCACCGGTGTGCGCGGCATACGGCTGGGTGGCGATGACCAGGTGATCTCGATGTCGATCCTCCATCACGTCGAGGTCACGACGGACGAGCGCGAGGCCTATCTGCGCTACGCCACGCAAAAGCGCCGTCAGGGTGCGAGCGAGGGCAACGGCGAGGAGGCCGGGCTGACGCCGGAGAGCGCGGCGACGGCCGAGATCAGCGCCGAACGGCTGCGCGAGTTGGAAGCGCACGAGGAACTGCTGCTCACCGTCGGCGATGACGGCTTCGGCAAGCTCACACCCGCCTACGAGTACCGGATCACCAGCCGCGGCACCCAGGGCATCACCGCCATGGACCTGGCCCGCAGCAGGGGAAGCGCGCAGATGATCGCGGCCTTCCCGGTGGACCCGAACGACCAGGTCATGGTGGTCACCGACGGGGGCCAGTTGATCCGTTGCCCGGTCCAGGGGATCCGGATCGCCGGCCGCAACACCCGCGGCGTGCGGCTGTTGCGGGTGGCCGAGGGCGAGCGGGTGGTCTCGGTCGCGCACCTGGGCGAGCAGGACATCGAGCAAGTGGCCGAGGCCGCCGACGGCGGCGAGGAGGGCGCGCTGCACGAGCCCGCGGCGTCTGAGATGCCGGACACCTCCGCGAACGATACCCCGGGTGGCGCCGGCGACGCGCCGGACCCCGAAACGGACACCTGACCGCGGGCCCCAACGCGAGCGGGCCGGCGAACGACGGAGACGACGCGATGACCGGGCGCACCCCCCTGATCGGCATCTACCCCGGCACGTTCGATCCGATCACGCTGGGTCATACCGACATCATCCAGCGGGCGACCAAGGTGGTGGATCACCTGGTGGTCGCGGTCGCGACCAACGCCGGCAAGGGTCCGATGTTTACGGTCGAGGAGCGCGTCTCGCTGATCGAGGAGGACATCGCCACGCTCGACACCAACGGCGCCAGCGTCGAGGTGCGGGCGTTCGACAGCCTGCTGATGCATTTCGCCCAGGAGGTCGGCGCCCGGGTGATCCTGCGCGGCCTGCGCGCGGTCTCGGACTTCGAGTACGAGTTCCAGATGGCCTGCATGAACACCCGGATGAACCCGGACATCGAGACGGTCTTCCTGACCGCGAGCGAACGTCAGCAGTTCATCTCCTCGCGCTTCGTCAAGGAGATCGGCTCGCTCGGCGGCGACATCCGCTCGTTCGTCTCGACCCGGGTGGCCGAACGGCTGGAAGCCCGCTTCGCCGCCCAGGACGACGCCGGCCGCAGCCAGGCGGGCGGCACGGCGCACTGACCCTGATCCGCGGCCCGTCGCCGCGCCCGCGCCGAGGCGCGAAAGCACGGCGTTTCAAGGCGGTTGACCCCATAACCGCCGGCACCTAGTTTCGCGCCTGCGCGAACGGCACCTGCTGCGAACAAGCCCGTCGCGGCAACTTTCGTGGGCCCGTAGCTCAGTTGGCAGAGCACCTGACTTTTAATCAGGTTGTCCTTGGTTCGAACCCAAGCGGGCCCACCACTTCCTGTTGCCGCATTCCCTAAAACAACGCGCCCAATTAAGAAAGCGGTACAACGCGTGAGAGTTGTATCGTACATTGGCGGTATGTGATTTGCAGCCGTGCGTCGGGCGCGATTTGATCGGGGAGGGGCCGGGTGGGTGTGGTCGCAAAAGCCGTGACGGCGGCTGGTGGGGCGGGTCTGGTGATCGCAGCCGGGGTCACGGCCGCGCTCGCGGCGTCCTGTCCGGCGGAGCGGGACGCCCCGCTGCTGCCGAGCGATACGGCGCTGTGTCAGCGCCTTGCGCCGATCGTGGCGAAGCCGGCGGCGCTGCCGCTGGGCGCCTATGAGCGCCAGCTCGGCACCTATCTGCGCAACTACTGCCACCGCGACGAGGGCGCCGGCTGGGTGCGCGACAAGTCCGTGCGCGACACCGGTCCCTACGTCGCCAGCCTGATCGACGGCGCCTGGCAGGGCAGCGCGCGCGGCACGCACGCGCCGGTGGTGATCTGGTACAACGAACCGATGGCCGCCTGGATCCGGGCGAACCGCCGGGAAGCCGACGCCGACCGGACCGACGACGCAACGCCCGTGCCGGCCGACGCCATGCTGGTGAAGGAGATGTATCCGGGCCCGGCGTCACGCTGCGCCGACGTCGACCCGACCCGGCTGTTCCCGACTTCGGGCGCGGCCGTCATGGTGCGCGCGCCGCGGGCGAGCCACGACGGCTGGTTCTGGGGCTGGTTCGGGTTCAACGAGAAGTCTGGCTGGACGCCGGACTGGCCGGCGGACCCGGAGGCCAACCGATTGGCCTACATGGGTTTCGGGCAGTACTGCACAAACTGCCACGCCTCCGCCCGCGACCATTTCACCTTCTCCGCGG
>CAYRCO010000038.1:0-16559 GCA_964422775.1 uncultured Rhodovibrio sp. | reverse complement strand
CGACCTGTGCCGGTTCGCTGTTCCAGGAGACCACCAAGCGCACGCCCACCGAGTCGCTTTCGCCCCCGCCGACGGCGCCCCAGCGGTAGAAGGTGAAGCCGTCCTGGGCGAGCGCGTCGGCGAGCGCGCCCGGCAGCTCCAGGAACACCTCGTTCGCCTGCACCGGGTGCAGCAGCCGGCAGCCCGGCAGCGCCGCCAGCCCCTCGCCCAGCCGGCGCGCCAGGTCGTTGGCATGGCCGGCGTTCAACAGCCAGACGTCGTCGGCCAGATAGGCTTCCAGCTGGGCGGAGAGATAGCGCATCTTGGAGAACAGGTGGCCCGCGCGCTTACGCCGGTATTCGAAGCCGTGCGCGAGCTCCGGGTCGAAGAACAGGGCCGCCTCCGCCGCCAGCGTGCCGTTCTTGGTCGCGCCGAAGGCAAGCACATCGACCCCGGCCTTCCAGGTCACCTCCGCCGGCGTGCAGCCGAGCGTGACCAGCGCGTTGGCGAAGCGCGCACCGTCCATCTGCACCTTCAGGCCGTGGGCGTGTGCGACCCGGGCCAGCGCCGCCACCTCCTCCGGGGTGTAGACCGTGCCCGCCTCGGTCGCCTGGGTCAGCGCCAGGACATGCGGCTGCACCGCGTGGACGAAGCCCGGCGTGTGCGCCCCGAGCGCGGCCTCGACCGTCTCCGGGGTCAGCTTGCCGTCGGCGCCGTCCAGCGGGATCAGCTTGGCGCCGTCGGCGAACATCTCGGGCGCGCCGCACTCGTCGGTATTGATGTGGCTGTCGCGGTGGCAGTAGACGGCGCCCCACGGCGGGGTCAGGCAGGCGAGCGTGAGCGCGTTCGCCGCCGTGCCGGTGGACAGCGGATACGCTAACAGCCGGCCGTGCTCGAAAACCTCGCGCAGGCGGGCCTGCGCGCGGTCGGTGACCGGATCGGCGCCGTAGGGCATCGCCGGGCCGGCGTCGACCTGGGCCAGCGCCTGCAGCACCTTGGGGTGCGCGCCCGAGGTGTTGTCGCTCGCGAAGTTCATTGGCTTGCCTCCGCACTGTCGCCTGCCGTCGCCGTCCCGGGCCGGATCCGGCCGAGCACGCGGCCCTGCCCCGGATCGACCACGACCAGCTGGCCGCAGCCGTCCTTCGCCGGGCCGTCGACGCGCACCACCAGCGTGCCGGCGCTTGCGAGGGCATCCGCGATCCGACAGCTGTCCGCCATGCCCAGCTGCAGCTCGCCGAACGGCCGCGCGGCGTCAGCGCTTGCCGCGGGGCGCGGGGTCATGTCATCGCCGTCTGCCGTTGCCGCGCCGGCGCCGGAACCGTCCGGCCCGGCCGCGTCCGGTCCCGTCAGGCGCATCGCGATCGTCACCACAACGACCGTCAACCCGACCACGATCAGCGCGCCCATGCCGATCACCAGCCCCTTGAGCGCGCGCATATTGCCGTCCTGTTTCGCCATGTTTCCCGTTAATCGACTGGGGCGCGGTAACGAAGCCTGTTGCGTCCGCCGGGCGAAGCGCGGACAGTCCGCACGCCACCGCGAAACACGCACCGCGCCGACCTGGTGAGCGCCTGCCCGATGAGCCCTTTGCCCCGATGAGCCGTTTGGAATGACCGCGCCCGACCGCGACGACTTTCCCGCCCCCGATGTCTGGCACGACGACCCCTCGCATGGCGACCTCTGGGATGAGGACGCTGACGGCGGGCGCGTGCATACCGTCGAGGTCGAGGCGGACACGGAAGGCCAGCGGATCGACCGGGTGCTGACGGCGGCCTTGGCGACGCTGTCGCGCAGCCGGATCCAGGCGCTGATCGATGCGGGCCAAGTCCGTGCGGACGGGCGGACGATAGCCGAGCCCAAGACCCGCGTAAAGGCAGGCCAGCGCCTGGAGGTGAGCGTACCGCCGGCCGCCCCGGCAAGCCCGCAGGGCGAGGCGATCCCGCTCGACGTGGTCTACGAGGACGCAGCCCTGATCGTGATCGACAAGCCGGCCGGCCTCGTCGTGCATCCCGCACCCGGAAACCAGACCGGCACGCTGGTCAACGCATTGATCCACCATTGCGGCGACAGCCTGCAGGGGATCGGCGGCGAACGCCGGCCCGGAATCGTGCACCGGCTGGACAAGGACACCAGTGGCCTGATGGTAGCCGCCAAAACCGAGGCCGCGCACCAGGTGCTGGTCGACCAGTTCGCCGAGCGCACGATCGAGCGCAGCTACCGCGCGCTGTGCTGGGGCATTCCCAGCCCGGTCAGCGGCCGGATCGAAGGCGAGATCGGCCGCGCGCCGCAGAACCGCAAGAAGATGGCGGTGGTCGAACGCGGCGGCCGACCGGCGGCGACGCAGTACAAGGTGCTGCGCGCGCTGGCGCGCGGGGCGATCGCGGAGCTGTCCTGCAAGCTGGAAACCGGCCGCACCCACCAGGTACGTGTTCACTTGGCCGACGCCGGGCATGCCCTGCTGGGCGACCCGACCTACGGCCGGCCGCGTCACCGGGTGCTGCGCGAGCTGCCGGACGCTGCGCAGCAGGCCGTGCGCGGCCTCCACCGGCAGGCGCTGCACGCCGAACGGCTGGGCTTCGCCCACCCCGACGACGGCCGCTGGTGCGCGTTCGAGCGGCCGGTCCCGCAGGACCTGCAGCGGGTGGTCGACGCGCTCGTCCGGGTGACTTGAAATCCCGGCCCGAAATGCACACCTCGTTATGTGCATGGCGCGAAAACATCCGGCGACGCCAAGGATTTGACGACGCTTCCCGAAAAACCACGCGAACCGGCATAGGGGCGGCCGCAGGCGGCGGTTGGCGGCGCGCCTCCCGCATGTGCGTGTCGCACCTGGACCTTGCCCGGGCTTTCCCGCGTTAACGGTATCGGGCACCGGGTGCAGGGAGCCGTCTGCCGGGCATCCGGCAGATGGCGGTTCACGCCCACCGGCCGCCTGCAGCGAATGGCAGCCCTGAGCCGCAAACGCTTCCCGGGCGGCCCCGCTATGCGATAGCCTTAGGGCTCGGCTTTAGCGCAGGCATCCGAAGCCGACCCTGCCCACCCCCGCTGCCCCCGGGGGCCGGGCACACGGACCGCGATCAAGGCGTGAACGACACGGGACGCGGACGACACGACTTTAGGACGCGTAAGAGGATCAGTCGGATTATGGCGCAGCCTCAGCTTCCAACCGTTCCCAGCGAAGGCAACCTGTCGCGGTATCTCCAGGAGATCCGCAAGTTCCCGATGCTGGAACAGAACGAAGAGTACATGCTGGCCAAGCGCTGGCGCGAGGACAACGACACCGAAGCCGCGCACAAGCTGGTGACCAGCCATCTGCGTCTGGTCGCCAAGATCGCGATGGGTTACCGCGGCTACGGCCTGCCGCTCTCCGAACTGATCTCGGAGGGCAATGTCGGCATGATGCAGGCGGTCAAGCGGTTCGATCCCGAACGCGGCTTCCGGCTGGCGACCTATGCGATGTGGTGGATCCGCGCGGCGATCCAGGAATACATCCTGCACTCTTGGTCGCTGGTCAAGATGGGGACCACGGCGGCGCAGAAGAAGCTGTTCTTCAACCTGCGCAAGCTGAAGGGCCAGATGCAGGCGATCGACGAGGGCGACCTGAACCCCGAGCAGGTCGAGACGATCTCCGAGCGCCTGAACGTGCCCGAGACCGACGTCATCAACATGAACCGGCGCCTGGGCAGCCCGGACCATTCGCTGAACGCCCCGCTGCGCCAGGACGGCGACGGCGAGTGGCAGGACTGGCTGGTCGACGAGGGTGAGAACCAGGAAAGCCGGCTCGCCGACAGCGAGGAGATGGGCCAGCGCCGCCAATTGCTGCAGGAGGCGATGGGGGCGCTCAATGACCGCGAGCGCCACATCCTGAACGAGCGCCGGCTGAAGGAGAACCCGACCACGCTCGAGGACCTGAGCCAGGAGTACGGCATCAGCCGCGAGCGGGTGCGGCAGATCGAGGTGCGCGCGTTCGAGAAGCTGCAGAAGGCGATGCGCAACGCCGCCAAGGAGGGCCGCCTGCAGAATGCCTCCCAGGGCCAGGCCCGAGAGGCGGCGCGGTAACCCTCGATCGCGACCAAGCTCGCCGGGAAACCGGGTCGTAAAAAAGCCGGCTGTCCGAACCGACGGCCGGCTTTTTCGTGCGCGGTCGATCCCGGCTCACCGACCCGCCACAGACTCGTGATCCGGCGTGTGTTGGCCCGTGACCGGGTGCGCGGGCATATAGACGGAAAAGACGTATTACCGCTGTATTGAGAGGAACCCACCATGCGTCGTGCCGTTACCCGTCTACGCCGGATCCTGGGCGTCTTCGCGCTCGCGGGCCTTGCGACTGCCGCCGCCCTGGGCGGCGCGCAGGCGTTCTTCGGCTCGGACGAAAAGACCGCCTATTTCGCCGAGGACGGGGTCGCGATCCGCGGCTATGACCCGGTCGCCTACTTCGACCAGGGTGAGCCGGTCGAGGGTACCCCAGAGCACAGCCTGGAGTGGCAGGGCGTCACCTGGCACTTCGCCAGCGCCGACCATCGGCGTGCCTTCGAGCAAAACCCTGAGAAGTACGCCCCGGCCTACGGCGGCTTCTGCGCCTACGCCGTCGCCAAGGACCAGCTGGCCTCGGTCGACCCGACCGCCTGGAAGATCGTCGACGGCAAGCTCTACCTGAACTACTCGCACAGCATTCAGGACAAGTGGGAACAGGACATCCAGGGCCATATCGAAAGCGCGGAGATGAACTGGCCCGACCTGGATCCGGCGCGGCAATAGACCCCGCCGGACCGGTCAGACCCGACTCAGACGGCCGCCCGCCAAATGCCGCGCGTGGTGTCCAGCCAACCGGCGACCACCACGTGCGGCAAGGCGATCAAACTGATGAACATCGTCCAGAACGCCACCCCGTCGTAAAGCCAGCCGCTGTCGATCGGCATTGGCAGCACCCAGGCGAAGGCCGCCGCGCTGACTGCCGTGCCCGCGGCCAGGACCGCGAGGCCGAGGCCGGCGGCTGCCGATACGCGGGCCGTCTGTTCGGTCTCCCGGCACTTGAGCGCCCGCGCCAGTTGCCGCGCTGAATACCAGAACGGGAAGTACAGGCCGACCGCGATCAAAACCGGCACGACCGCGAAGAACACCAGCAATAGCGCGGTTTCCGCCAGGTCGCCGAGCGCGGCGGACCTGAGCCCGGGCCGCCGCCAGGCATCGCGCAGCCCAAGCAGCACGTGCGTCCCCGCCGCAACGCCGAAGCCCGCGACCAGGGGCCCGCGCACGCTGCCGAACGCGGCGGCGAACGCCGGCATCGCCGCGGGGTCGACCAGCGCGACCATCATACCGGCAAAGCTCTCGAACACCGCCGGGTGGGCCGCGATCGGGACGATCATAACCGTCCCCCCGCGCACCCCCTGCGCCAGCAGGCGGCGGGTCGCCCCAGTCAGGTGGCCGTCGGCGCCGAACGCGCGCAGGACCGCCAGATCCCCCGAGCCGGCCTTCGCCATCGCGACCGCAAGCGCAAGCGCGAGCCCGGCGACCGGGGCCGTGAGATACACCCCGACCCCGCCGGCGATCAGGGCCAGGAACGCCGCGACATAGCTGACCGAGAGATCGACCCCGCGGCCGCGCAGGTTAAGCCAGTTCTCGACCGCGCCATGCGGCAGGTTCAGCAGCACCATACCGACCAGGTAGACGCCGGCCTGCCAGCTTAGTGGCAGATCCAGGCCGACCGCGCGGAAAATGGCGAACACCGCGACGGCGGCGAGCAGCACGCCGACCGCCCCGCGTCGCCAGCTGTCGGCGGGCAGGTGCGTGGTCACGGACGACTTGGCATCGGATGCGACCATGGCACTCTACGATGTCGCGAACGGGCCGCGGGACCGCCAGGGCGCGCACCCGGCGGCGCGTCGCCGCAGGAGCGCCGGGACCGGCTGTCGGCGACGCCGAAGACGGATACGCGATCCCGTGGCGGCGCCCTAGAACCCGCGGTTCCACAGCAGCAGCCCCGCGATCGCCCAGAGCACCAGGCCGATCACAAGGTCGATCACCCGCCAGACCTTCGGCCGGGCCAACACCGGCGACAGCCACGCGGCACCCGCACCGAGCGCGACGAACCAGACGGCCGACGCCAGGATCGCCCCGCCGGTGAACACCACCCGCTGGTCGGTCGGAAACTGGCCGGCGATCCCGCCCAGCAGCACCACCGTATCGAGCCATGCGTGCGGGTTTAGGATCGAAAAGCCGAGCGCGGCCGTGACGATCGCCCGGGTATCCATCGTGGCGTCATCGCGCGCGGCCGTCAGGTTGCCCGGCCTAAGCGCGTTCTTGAGCGTGAGCGCCCCGTAGACGATCAGGAACGCGGCGCCGGCGTAGACCGCGAGCTTGGTCAGGATCGGCGAACTCGCCACCAACGAGCCGACGCCCGCCGCCCCAAGCGTAATCAGCGCCGAATCGCACAGCGTGCACAAGACAACCACCAGGGCCACGTGCCGGCGGCGCAGCCCCTGCCGAAGGACGAACGCGTTCTGCGCGCCGATCGCCACGATCAGGCCGAGGCCAAGGCCGAAGCCCTGCCATCCGGCCCCCAAAAGCGGGAGCAGGTCGCTATCGATGATGCCCCCCGGTGAACGGCGGTGGATATCGGCTCCAGCGCGGAACGGCGCGGAGCAACCGAGTGTAGGCCGCCTGACAGCGACCCGCTAGCGCGGGCTTTACCAGACCGCGCGGCTACCCGCTAGGGTTGCGGCTCATACGGGTATGCATCGGCCGTGGGGACGGCGGGGCGTTACGCCGCTTGAGCTGATTGCATGCCGTCGCCCGCCGCCTCCGCGGCGGCTTTCACCTCGGCCGCGACTTCCGGGCCCCAGTCTTTCTCCAGCGCTTCCTGCTTCTTCTGCAGCTGGCGGATCCGGCGGGCCGTGCTGCGCCCGTGGTGGGCGCGCAAGACGGGCGGCAGGACGGCGAACAAGAGCCAGCCGACCGCAGCCGCGCCGTAGGCGGCGAGCCAGGTGACCGCGTCCGAGAGCACCCACTGCGCTGCCGCGACGTCGTGGCCGGCGGTCCAAACCTCGATCACTCCCGGCAGACTGCCCGCCAGGTTCAGCAGGCACACCGAGGTCGCGAGCGCTCGGCCCGGCTGCCGGTCGACCAGCCAGGCGGCCAAGGTCGGCATCATGCAGACGGTCAGCACCAGCGTCGTCGGCAACAGCACCGCCGCCGCCGGCAACAGCAGCACGATCACCGAGAGCGAACGCCACAGGCGGCGACCGCCCGGATTGCCCCCGTTGCGGGACGGCGCCGGGCGACGCCCGGCGGTAGCTTGCTGGCGGCTCATCGGTGCCTCTTCCCGTGGATCGTCCGGTCGCGCATGGTTGTCCCCTCAGGTCACGTAGACGATCGTGACCAGCATCACGATCAGGCCCGAGGCGATCGCCGACACGGCCGTCGCCACGGTGCGGGTCGACCGGGCTACGTTGCCGGCACTCGTCAGGCCGCCCTCCTCCAGCCAGGCGATATCCTTGGCCAGCTGGGCGTACTGCGCCTTCGCCTGTTTGAACGCCTGCTGGTCGCGTCGGCGCAGTTCGGCGCCGGCACAGGCGGCGCGCAGTTCGGCCAGCGAGCCCGACTTCACCGCCCGCTCGATCCGTCGCTTCACCTTCTCCCGGACCTGCCGGTTGTGCAGCGAGTCGGTCAGCGGCGCCAGCCCGCGCGCCGTCCACTCGCACAGCGCGGGCAGCTGGCTCGGCCCATAACGCCGCTGCAGGTCGGCCAGCAGGCTCACGGTCGCCTGCGCCCGGTTGGCGGGACTGGGATCGCCCAGCCCCTGAATCATCCGGTCGGGCGGCGGCTTCATGTTGGCCCCGCAGAAGGCGGCGATGTGTCGGTCGATCGGGGCGCTGTCCGGGATGTCCTGTTCCGCCCGGCGTTCCAATGCTGGCAGCAGATCCTCCATGTCGGAGACGTAGGACCCCGCCAACAGCGGCGACTGGCACGGCCAGCCCGCGTTGTATTCGTAGAGCACCCGCTCCATCCCGAAGCCCGGCTGGTCGCGTTCGATGTACCACAGCATGCGCTCGAACTGCTGCAGCACCTGGGGATGATCGGGACGCTGCTGCGGCTGCGCCTCCAGCCAGCGCTGCGGCAGCTTGCTGCGCAGCACCTCGACGAAGGCGGTGCGCCGGTCGCGGTCCTCGAAACCGAGCGCCAGCGCCTGCGGGATTGCTTCGATCCGGGCGGCGAAGTCGCGCAGCCGCACCGGCGCGGCCGGATCCAAGGCGACCAGCGCGCGGGCGAGCGCGCGGTCGTCGCCGCCGTCGCCGGACTGCGCGCTTGCCAGCGCGGCGGCCAGCTGCTTGCTCTGCTTGTCGTCCGCCAGACTGCGCTCGGCCCACCGCTCCAGCTCGCCCGAAGACAGGACCCGCAGCGCTTCCGACCAGTCGTTGGCGAGCGCGTGAGAGAGCGCCGGCGCGGTCCAGTAATCCCGGCCCTGGAAAGTGAACGCCCGGCGCGCCTTGATCGGCAGGCTGGGCTGCTTGGGGCTCTGCCTGCGGCCATTCAGCCAGGTTTCCAGCTGGTGGATGGTCCAGCGCTCGTCGATCCGGTCGCACAACAGGCCGCGCAGCGGCTCCATCAGGGTGAGCGACACCCGCGCCTGCCCCATGATGGCGGCATAGCTGCCGCGCGTGATCTTCTGCGCGGCGATCGCGGCGGGGGCGCTGTTCTGGAACGGGTCGTTCCCGCGCAGGATCAACGCCATCAGCACGCCCAACGCATACAGGTCGTCGGACACGGCGCCGGCGCCGCGGCCGACGGGCAGCGCCTGGCCGGCGTCGATCGGCTCGTAAACCGACGGCTGGCTGATGCCCGCGGGCGCGCTCGCACATTCGCCCAGGAGGCAGGCGCCGTTGCCGCCTTCGGCCAGGAAGATGTTGCTGGCGGCGAGCGCCCGATGGGTCAGGCCCCGGGCGTACATCTCCCGCAAGGTCCGGAAAACCGGGCGCAGGATCCGCTCGATCAGCTGATCCTCGCGCATCTGCGGCAGCTCGGCGCCGACCGGGGCCAGCACCGGGTCGACCGGCCGGTCGTAGCAGATCGCGTAGCGCCGCTCGCCCCCGCCGCCCCAGACGACCGGTCCCCAGTCGACCGGGATCATCAACGGCACGCCGCGCAGCTTCGCGAGCCCCTGCAGCGCGTCCAGGCGCGGCGGGACCTTGGGGTCGCAGACCAGGACGAACACCTGTTCGGTCGGCGTCCGGCTATCGGTGGCGGCGTAGGCCTGCGCGGTCGGCCGGTCGAGGTGCGGCAGCCGGGCCGTTCGGTCGATGGTGATGTATTTGCCGAGCGTGGCTTCGCGCGTACTGGCGCCGGCCGGGTCGGTTCCGGCCTTACCAGGCGCGCCCTTCGCAGCCCTGGTTTTGTCCCCAGCCGGATTGTCGGCCGCAGCCTTGTCCGACGCAGCTTTGTCCGACGCAGCCTGGTCGCGCTTGCCCGCCTCGCCGGCCGCGCCCGCGGCCGTAGCCGTGCCGCCGGCCGCCTGCCGGTCGGTGTTCGCGCCCGTCCTGTCTTTGGTCGCTGCCTCGCTCATCCGCCCATCCGTGGCTCGTGCCCCGCGTCGCCGACATACCGGTTTCCGCGGTCACGCGTTGCTTTACGACCAGAGGAACAGGGGAACGAAAAGATACCGTTAACGACGAAACTTCGCGTCGTGCGCGTAGCCAGGCGATCGAACCGCCGCCCGCGCGAACGCGTTACCTCACGGCCGGGTCCCGCCGATGCGGTGGGTCACCTCGTCGGCGCATTCCCGCACCAGCGGGCCGAATTCAGCCAGCTTGGCATCGGGCAGCCGGACCGCCGGGCCGGAGATCGAGATGCCGGCGACGATCTCCCTGAACTCGTTGAAGATCGGGGCGGCCAGGCAGCGCATGCCGAGCTGTCGTTCCTCGTCGTCGACCGCCCAGCCGCGGGTGCGGATCGACTCCAGGTCTTGCGTGAGCGAATCCAGGCTGGTGATGGTGTTGTCCGTAAAGGCCGGCAAACCGCGCTGCTGGACGATCGAGGCCACGCGTTCCGGGCTCATCTCCGCCAGGAGCGCCTTGCCGATGCCCGAGGCATGCATGTGCCCGCGCGTCCCCGGCGGGAAGAAAGCGCGGATCGGCTGCTGCGTCTCCACCTGGGAGACGAACACCACGTCGCCGCGGTCCGGTACCCCGAGGTTGGCGGTCTCACCGGTGCGCTCGACCATCCGGCGCATCATCTGCCGGCCGGCGTCGATATAGTTGGCACGCAATAGATAGGTGCTGCCGATCCGGAACGCCTCGACGCCGACGGCCCAGGTCTGATCCACCTCGTCGAACTCGACCACGCTGTGTTGGCGCAGCGTCTCCAGCAGCCGGTGGGTGGTCGAGGGTGCGATGTCGGTGGTTACCGACAGGTCGGTCAGGGTCGCCCGGCCGAACTGCGACAGGGTGGCGAGCACCCGCAGGCCGCGGTCGAGCGCCTGAACCGTGGTCGTCGGGGCCTCCGTGGACGCGCTGCGCGGCCGTCCGCGGCCGCGGCGTTCAGCCTGCGCCATGCCTGCCTCCTGCGTTACCCTGGCCGGCAACGCCGCGCCAGAGAATTTTCCGCGCGGCGTTGTGCAGCTGCGAATGGAAAAATCGATAATCCAATTCTTGCAGGACCCTAACCATTTTTCACAGCTGTTTGGAAAAGTTTTCTAGAAAAATTGCAGAAAATTCTGGCGCGCGTACCATACCTGTCTAGCGAACCTGGGGAGGTTTGACGCACATGAGCCAACAAAACCCCGTCTTCATTCCGGGCCCGACGAACGTGCCCGACCGGCTGCGCCGGGTCATGGACATGCAGACGCTGGACCACCGCGCACCGGACTTCGCCGACACCTTCCAGCCGGTGCTGGCCGGCGTGAAGCGGATTCTGAAGACCGAGAGCGCGCAGGTCATGCTGTTCCCGGCGAGCGGGACCGGCGGCTGGGAAGCCGCGATCTCCAACACCCTGTCGCCGGGCGACAAGGTGCTGGTCGCGCGCTACGGCATGTTCTCCCACCGCTGGATCGACCTGTGCCAGCGCCACGGACTCGACGTTCAGGTGATCGATGTCGAATGGGGCGAGGGCGCGCCGGTCGACCAATACGCCCAGGCGCTCGAAGCCGACCGCACGCACGAAATCAAGGCCGTCCTGGTCTGCCACAACGAGACCGCGACCGGCGTGGTCAGCGACGTCGCCGGCATTCGCAAGGCGCTCGACGACGCCGGCCATCCGGCATTGCTGTTCGTCGACGGGGTCAGCTCGATCGCGTCGATGGACTTCCGGTTCGACGACTGGGGCGTCGACGTCGCCATCACCGGCTCGCAGAAGGGCTTCATGCTCTACACCGGCATGGCGATCCTGGCGGTCAGCGAGAAGGCGCTGAAGGCCTCGGAAAGCGCACGCCTGCCGCGCACCTTCCTGGCGTTCGACGACATGCTGAACGCCAACGCCAAGGGCAGCTTTCCCTACACGCCGCCGCTGCAGCTGATCTTCGGCCTCGCCGAGAGCATCAAGATGCTCGAGGAGGAGGGCCTGGAGAACGTGTTCGCGCGCCACCACCGGATCGCCGAGGGGGTCCGCCAGGCCGTGCACGCCTGGGGCCTGCCGATCTGCGCCAAGCGCCCGGAGCTGTACTCCGACAGCGTGACCGCGATCCACGTGCCAGACGGCTTCGACGCCACCGCGCTGATCAACCACGCCTACGCCGCCTACGGCGTGTCCTACGGCGTCGGCCTGGGCGATGTCGCCGGTAAGGTGTTCCGGATCGGCCACCTGGGCAGCCTGAGTGACGTGATGGCACTCACCGGCATCTCCACCATCGAGATGGCGATGCACGAACTCGGCTACCCGATCCAGCTCGGCGCCGGCACGGCGGCCGCGCAGGCGTACTACAGCAAGACGCGCGGCGAGGTCCGCGCGATGGCCGCGTAAGAGCCCTCGCAAACCGCCGAAAGACAGGGACGCACGCCATGACCGTGGACGAGAAAACCAAGCAAGAGGCCGGCCTCGACCTGCCGACCTACGAGGACGTCGCCCGTGCGCACGAACGCATCCGGCCGTACATCCACGAAACGCCGGTGCAGACCTGCACGACGATGAACACCCTCTCGGGCGCGGAGCTGTTCTTCAAGTGCGAGAACTTCCAGAAGGCCGGCGCCTTCAAGGTCCGCGGCGCGACCAACGCGGTGTTCGGCCTGTCGGACAAGCAGGCGGAGAAGGGCGTGGCCACCCACTCTTCCGGCAACCACGCGCTGTCGCTGTCCTACGCCGGCGGGCGTCGCGGCATCCCGGTCCACGTGGTGATGCCGCACTCCGCGCCCACGGCGAAAAAGGACGCGGTGCGCGGCTACGGCGGTCAGATCACCGAGTGCGAGCCGTCGACCTCCTCGCGCGAGGCGGTGTTCGCGACCGTCCAGGAGCGCACCGGCGCGGACTTCGTCCACCCCTATAACGACCCCCGGATCATCGCCGGCCAGGGGACCTGCGCCAAGGAGATGCTCGCCCAGATCGAGCGGCTGGATGCGGTGATCGCCCCGATCGGCGGCGGCGGCATGGTCTCCGGCACATGCCTGACGCTATCCGCGCTCGCCCCGCACATCGAGATCTACGCGGCCGAGCCGGAGGCGGCGGACGACGCCTACCGCTCGTTCAAGTCCGGCACCCTGATCCAGGACGACGCGCCGCAGACGATCGCGGACGGCCTGAAGGTGCCGATGAAGGAGTACACCTGGCACTTCGTGCGCAACTACGTGACCGACATCCTGACCGCGAGCGAGCAGGAAATCGTCGATGCCATGCGGCTCACCTGGCAGCGCATGAAGATCGTCATGGAGCCGAGCTGCGCCGTGCCGCTCGCCACCATTCTCAAGCACAAGGACGTCTTCGCGGGCAAGCGCGTGGGCGTCATCGTCACCGGCGGCAACGTCGACCTCGACAAGCTGCCGTGGATGACCAGCTAACCCGCTTCACCCCGACGGGAGAGTAACGCCATGAACATGCAGACCAACCTGAGCCAGCTCGAGGTCGGCTACGATGTCCCGGCTGCGATCGGCATGCCGGAATCCGAGATCCAAACGCCGTGCCTCGTGGTCGATCTGGACGCCTTCGAGCGCAACGTGAAGAAGATGCAGAAGTACGCCGACGACATGGGTGTGCGCCTGCGCGTCCACGGCAAGATGCACAAGTGCGCCGACGCCGCGCTGTACCAGATCGAGCAGGGCGCGGTCGGCGTGTGCTGCCAGAAGGTCTCGGAGGCGGAGAGCTTCGCGCGCAACGGCGTCAAGGACGTGCTGGTCTCCAACCAGGTGACCGATCCCAAGAAGATCGATCGGCTGGCCCAGCTTCCCAAGCTCGCCCGCACGATCGTCTGCGTCGACGACCTGGACAACGTTCCCGCGCTATCCGAGGCCGCCCAGCGTCACGGTACCGAGCTCGAGGTGCTGGTCGAGATCGACTGCGGGGCCGGGCGCTGCGGCGTGCAGCACGGCGAGCCGGTGCTGAAGCTGGCCCAGGCGGTCAAGGCCGCGCCCGGGCTGAAGTTCGCCGGCCTGCAGGCCTACCAGGGCGCCGCCCAGCACGTGCACGACTACACCGAGCGCAAGCAGAAGATCGAGGCCGCGATCGACCAGGTGCGCGAGACCGTCGACCTGCTCAAGCAGAACGGCCTGGCGTGCGACATCGTCGGCGGCGGCGGGACCGGCAGCTACTATTTCGAGGGCAACTCCGGCGTCTACAACGAACTGCAGTGCGGCTCCTACGCCTTCATGGACGCCGACTACCAGCGCGTCCTGGACGAGAACGGCAACCACATCAGCGAGTTCGAGAACGCGCTGTTCATTTTCTCGACCGTGATGAGCCACGCCAAGGCCGACAAGGCGATCTGCGACGCCGGCCTGAAGGCGCAGTCGGTCGACAGCGGCCTGCCCTACGTGTTCGGCCGCGACGACGTCGAGTACATCAAGTGCTCCGACGAGCACGGCGTGATCAAGGATCCGGACGGCCACCTCAAGGTCAACGACAAGGTCAAGCTGGTCCCCGGCCACATCGACCCGACCTGTAACGTCCACGACTGGTACGTCGGCGTGCGGGGCGGCAAGGTCGAGGCGATCTGGCCCATCACCGCCCGCGGCAAGGCGTACTAGACGGCCGGCTATTTAGCGAGCGGAACTCAGCGTAGCGGAGGGTCCCTCTCCCTTGAGGGGAGAGGATAGGTGAGGGTGAGACTCCCCGGCGTATGGCGAGGAGTCACCCTCACCCTCCCACGCCGCTTCGCGGCGCGGGCCCCTCCCTCTCCCCTCAAGGGAGAGGGGATAACAACCAACGTCAGGACGACGGGCATGACCGACAATCAAGTCGTGGTGGTTCCCGAGGAACTCTGCCAGCAACTGGTCTCGCGCCAGGACGCGTTCGCGGCCGTGGAACAGGTGTTCGCGGCGATGGCCCGCGGCGACGCGCGCAACTTTCCGGTGGTGCGCGAGGCGATCGGCCACGCGGAGGCGCTATTCGGCTTCAAGTCGGGCTTCGACAAGGCAGGCATGGCGCTCGGCCTGAAGGCCGGCGGCTTCTGGCCCGGTAACGCCGACCAGGGCCTGACCAACCACCAGTCCACGGTGTTTCTGTTCGATCCCGATACCGGCCGGCTGAAGGCGCTGGTCGCCGGCAACTATCTGACGGCGGTGCGCACGGCCGCCTCCTCCTCCGTCTCGATCCGCCATCTCGCGCGCGCCGACGCGAAGGTCCTGGGCATGGTCGGCGCCGGCCATCAGGCGCAGTTCCAGCTGCGCGCCGCCGCCGAGCAGCGCAATTTCGAGAAGGTCGTCGCCTGGAACCCGCACCCGGACATGCTGCCCAAGCTGGAGGCGGTGGCGCGCGAAATCGGTCTGCCGTTCGAGGCCGTGTCGCAGCAGGAACTGGGCCAGCAGGCGGATGTGATCATCACCATCACGAGCGCGTTCGAACCGCTCTTGATGCACGACTGGATCAAGCCCGGCACCCATATCGCCTGCATGGGCACCGACACCAAGGGTAAGCAGGAAGTCGACCCCGCGCTGGTCGCGGGCGCGCGCGTCTTCACCGACGAGGTCGCGCAGTCGGTCGCGCTCGGCGAGACGCAACACGCGGTCGCGCAGGGCCTGCTCGATCAGGACGCCATCGCCCCGATCGGGCAGGTGATCAACGGCGACCATCCAGGCCGGCAGAGCGAGAGCGAGATCACCCTGTTCGACGGCACGGGCGTCGGCCTGCAGGACCTCGCCGTCGCCGCCACGGCGGCCGACCTCGCCGCCAGGCAGGGCAAGGCCGAGACGGTCGCGCTGTAGGGGCGCACGCCCCGACCTCTGTTGTGCCCGCTGCCGCAAAGTCGGTTCCCTCTCCTCCCGTGGGAGGAGAGGGTTAGGGAGAGGAGGACGCGCGCGGCGTCGATGCCCGTGGCGCCTCCTCCCCTCGCCCCTCCTCCCAAGTGGAGGAGGGGGATTAGTTGCCCCTACCCGTCCCGCAACTGCAGCAGCAGGTGGTCGGCGCTGTCGCCGTCGGCGTGGCAGGGCAGCAGTTCGGCGGTGATCCGGCGTGACCGGCCGGCCTGCTGGAACGTCTCGCTGTGCCGGCTCGGCTGGCGGCTGCCGGCGGCCTCCTGCGCGATATCCAGCACCCAGCTCGAAATCTGCGAGGCCTGGTCGCGTGCGAACGGGTGCTGGGCTCTTGGCGCGGCCGCACCGTTCGCAGACGCAGCGGGTTCAGGCGCGAACACTTTGGTGATGTCGACCACCCCGCCGCGCGGCACCCGGATCAGCATGGCGTACGGCCAGCGCGCGGCGATCAGGTCGCCGTCCAGCTTTTCGACCGCGGCCCGGCCCTGCCGGGCCAGCGTGCGCCAGTAGTCCAGCAGGCTGCGATAGCTGTGCGCGCCGTCGACCGCCTTCAGCGCGGGCGTCGGGCGCGCTCCGGCAGCTTCGGTCGGCGCCCGACTGCCGCCGTCGGTGCCGCCGACGACGGCATAGGGCGCGTTGTTGGCGGCAGACATTCCTTCGGGGACCGGCTGTACCGCAGGTGAGGCTCCGTCCGGCCCTGGTGTGGCGGCGGGCAAAGCGGTGCTTGCGGCGGCATCGCTGATCGGCCGCGCCGCCGGTGCCTGACGCAGCGCGGCGTGCTGTTGGGCGGCGGCACGGAAAATCGGCACGCTCAGCAGCGAGGCCGCCGGCGGCAGGTCCGCCGAACCTGCCGTAGCCGTCGTGGCGTCGGGCGAGCGGCGCTGCGCGCTCATGCCGCGCCCCCACGCTGCGGTGTCGACGTGCACGCCTCCGCGGAAACGCAACCGCGGCCCATGCACGGGCAGTCCGGCGCGACTTGGGCCAGGTACTGGTCGAGGGCGTGGGTCAGGATCTGCTGCAGCGACGCGTCCAGATGGATCGCCGCCAGCCGCAGCCGGCGGTGGCGCCCGTCGTCCAGGCGCAGCGACACCCGTGCCCGGCTGCGCGGGTCGCCGGACGGCTGCTCCGGCCAGGCGGCCGGCACCTGCCAGCTGCCGGAAACGGGACGCGGCGGTGTCGGGCGGGCGCGGCCCTCGC
>CAYRCO010000037.1:0-16858 GCA_964422775.1 uncultured Rhodovibrio sp. | reverse complement strand
ATGCGCTTCCTGGAAGCCCCGCACCGTCTGTTCGGCGATCACCTGGACGATCGGCAGGGTCTCGACCTCGGCTGTTCTGAGCAGGGCGAAACCGCTTTGCGCCAAGCCGTACCAGTCGTCATGGTTTTCCCGCAGCACGGCGGCCGCGCGCAGAAACACTTCCATCCACAGGAAGCGGTTCCAGGCCACGTAGGGCCAGACGTAGGCGGCCAGCCGTTCGGGATCGTCGTTTGGGTCGGCGCCGGCCTCCTGCAGGCAGGCGACGTCCTCCTCCCAGGTCTGGATCATGGGATGACGCGCTGCCCAGTCGCGCGCGGGCTTGATCGCCTCCAAGGCCGCTTCCGCACCCTGCCGTGTCGAGACGTCGAGCCGCGTCCCCAGCGGGTCCAGAACGCTGGCCCAATCGGTGCCCGTGACGCGCTTCGGCTTGAGGCTCTTCAGGCCGGTCAGGCGCGCGGCTTCCGGCCAGTCCGGCGCCGGCGCGCCGTCGTGGAGGGCGGCTGAGAGCAGCGTGCGACCCATCTCGATCGACAGCTCGTGCGGCGCGAGCGGCCGGTATTCCTGCAGGATCGCCGCCGCCTCGTTGCGGTCGTGACAGCGGATGATGTTGGCATCCGCGATGCCCTCGTCCGCCTTCACCAGCAGCAGCGCAAGCACGGGCTTGTCCTGTGTCCCGGCGACGACGATCACGCTCTGCGCGCCCAGCGCGTCGGGCAGGGTGGCCAGGATTCGCCGCGGGCCGGCGGTGCCGCGGGTCTTGGCAGCGGAGGCCTTACGTCGCTTCGCCATCTCAAGCGGCCTCGGAAGGTATTGTGGCGTCCGTTTCCGGGCAGGAACGAAAAACGCCGCCGGACTCGGGTCGAGGCCGGCGGCGCTTAACTGAAAACGCGATCCGAGGAGCGTCCCGCAAACCTAGTGTAGGTTCTTGCGCACGCCCTCGATCGTGTTGTCGACCAGCTGCTTCTGGTGCTGGTCGGACATGTTGTCGCGCAGCAGCTGCTCGGTCGCGCGCACGGCGATGTCGGCGGCGCGGTTGCGCACCTCTGCCAGCGCCTGCGCCTCGGCCTGCTCGATCTTTTCCATGGTCAGGCGCTCGCGCCGCTTGAGCTGCTCCTCGAGGTCGCGCTCGGCGCGCTCGCGCATGCGCTTCGCCTCGGTCTTGGCGTGCTCGAGGATTTCCTCGGCCTCGCGCTGCGCCTCGCGCTGCTTCTTCTTGTAATCGGCCAGCTGGCGCTGGGCCTCCTCGCGCAGCTTTTCCGCCTCGTTGATGTCCTTGCGGATTTTCTCGCCGCGCGCGTCCAGCATGCGCAGGATCGGGCGCATGCCGTAGTAGGCGACGATGCCGATGAAGATGACGAAGGCAACGGCGACCCAGAACGTCGTGCTCTGCAGCATCAGGCCTGGCCTCCTTCCTGGGTGCGCTTCATCGCGTCCTTCACGGCCGCGTCGGCCTTGTCCTTGGCCACCTTCTCGCCCAGCAGTTTGGCGCTCGCCTCTTGCGCCACCTCGCCGGCGACGGACTGCAGGTTATCCAGCGCCTGCTGCTTAGCGCTGTCGATCCGCTGCTCGGCGTCGGCGATCTTCTTGTCCAGCTCCTGGCTGAACTGTTCGTGGCGCTCGCGCTGTTCCTTGTCCAGCTGGTCGCTGGTTTCCTTTATCGACTTCTGAGCCTGCTGTCGGGCTTCGGCCAGCTGCTGCTCGTAGGACTGGTAGACCTCCTCGGCTTCCTGGCGGAGCTTCTCCGCCTTGGCGAGGTCGTCCTCGATCTTGTCCTGCCGCTCTTCCATGATCTGGGCCATGCGCGGCAGGGCGACGCGGCTCATGATGAGGTACAGGCCCACGAAGGTCACGACCAGCCAGAAGATCTGGCTCGCGAACCATTCCGGGTTGAACTGAGGCATCGCCTAACCCCTGTAAGTCCTGACACGTGGCGCGGATACGGCTGGCTGCCGCATGGGCCCGCGCCCGCGTGAGGGCGGCCGGAAACGGCAAGCGCCGCCCGGCGGTGGTGGCTCTTTTTCGCCGCGGGACCCGGCGAAGCCGCCGGCCCCTCAGATGGTCGCGCCCGCACGTGTGGCAGGGGGCCGCGGGCGTCCAGGACGCGGCCGCGGCCCCCTTCAAGCCGTCCATTGCGTGACGGACCGGATACACCGTCGCGTCGTACCGGCCGGCGACCCGGTTGCGGGCCTCCGGCACGCGGAACGCAGAACCCGGTGTCTTAGAACGCGAAGAGCACGATCAGCGCGACGATCAGGGCGTACAGCGCGATCGCTTCGGTCACGGCGAAGCCGATCCAGATGTTCGCGCCGATGTCGTTCTTGGCGGAGGGGTTGCGGGCGATCGCGTTATAGTAGCTGGCCCAGACGTTACCCACGCCGATGCCGGCGCCGGTGACGCCGATCGCGGCCAGGCCTGCACCGATCAACTTCGCAGCTTCGGTTTCCATTCTTTCGTCCTCACGCTTGGTTGCTTGGTCAGTCAGCCGGCCTTGAACGGCGGGTCGCGCCCTTAGGATCGTCGATTGGGCCGGCCGGGGGCGAAGGGATCCGCGCCGGGTCGCCGAGGCATCCCCGGATTAAGCCCTGGCGCATGCGGTTTAGTGCATGTGCAGGGCGTCGTTCAGGTAGATGCAGCTCAGGATGGCGAAGACGTAGGCCTGGAGGATGGCGATCAGCACCTCCAGGGCGGTGATCGCGACCAGACCGGCCAGCGGGATCACGCCGGCCACGCCCAGCACGAACACGAAGCCGGCCAACGTCTTTAGAAGCGCGTGGCCCACCAGCATGTTCGCGAACAGACGCAGCGCCAGCGACACCGGCCGCGACAGGTAGGAGATCAGCTCGATCACCACCAGAAGCGGCAGCGACCAGGACGGCGCGCCTTCCGGGGCGAAGAACTTCAGGAAGCCGATGCCGTGACGCGCGAAGCCGATCACGGTCGTGCCCAGGAACACCACCGCCGCCAGCGCGAAGGTCACCACGATGTGGCTGGTGAAGGTGAAGGAGCCGGGAATCAGGCCCTGCAGGTTGCCGATCAGGAGGAAGCTGAACAGGCAGAACACGAACGGGAAGTACTGCCGGCCTTCTTTGCCCGCGCTGTCGCGCAGCATGTTCGCGACCGTCTCGTACAGCATCTCCGCGGCCGCCTGCGCCCGACCCGGGACCATCGCCCGGCCGCGGGTCGGCAGCATCATCAGCGCGGAGATGATCGCGACCGCGATGACCATCCACAGCGAGGAGTTGGTGAAGGACAGGTTCAGGTCGCCGATCTGGATCGGCACGATCGGCGAAAGCTCGAACTGCTCCATCGGGTGCAGCTCGAAACCGCCGCCACCGCCGTTCGTGGACGTCTTCTCCGCCACGACTACCCCTCTCTCTCGTTGCCGCCGTTCCCCGGGCGGGTGGTGTCGGTGCCGGAACCGGTGGCCGAGCCCGGCCGGTCACGGTTCGTGCGTGTCTCGTCGTCGCGCCGGCTTCCGTCCGATCCCGCGGCCGCTGCGCGTTCGCGCGCCTGGGCGGCGTCGGCCTCCTTGGCCGTGCGGATCAGGTTCGTCATCGCCGCCGCGGCGCCCAGGATGAAGAAGGTGATCAACAACCAGGGCGCGGTGTTTAGCCAGTTGTCCAGGATCAGGCCGATCGCCACGCCCACCGCCAGGGCCGAGACCAGCTCGGTTGCGATGCGCAGGCCCAACCCCAGACCGCTCGTCGACGCGAGCGAGGACTTGCGTGCCTGCTCGCGCGCCCGTTCGTCGCGCCGCGCCGCGATGCGCTCGCCCAGCCCCTTCAGCGGGGACGGCTCGTCGGGGTCCGGCATCGCAAAGTCCCCCTTAAGGACGTGTGCGCGTCCGCCGTCGCGTCTCGATCCGCCGTCGTGTCTAAAGAGGCCGGCGCGCGGCAGAAGTGCGGCGCCGCACAAGGCGCGGCGAAAATACGGGGCACCCCACCCCCTGTCAAGGCCCGCCGGGTGCGCCCGGAAGTGGCTGAAATCCTGGATTCATGCGGGTTTTGACGGGGGCGGTGGCAGGGTGCCGCGGCGGGTATCGCTCCCTCCATGAGCCGTAGGGTGGGTTCGCGCAGCAACCCACCGAAACGCCGGCTCCGGCCTTCAAAGCCGCGCGGTGGGTTGCCGCGTGCGCGGCGAACCCACCCTACGGCTGCCCTCACGCGCTTTCGCGCAGTTCCTCGGCGGCCTGCAGGTCGACGGAGACGAGCTGGGAGACGCCGCGCTCGCTCATAGTGACGCCGAACAGGCGGTCCATGCGCGCCATCGTCATGCGGTGGTGGGTGATCACCAGGAAACGCGTCTTGCCGGCCTTCGACAACTCCTCGACCAGGGTACAGAAGCGGTCGACGTTGGCATCGTCGAGTGGCGCGTCGACCTCGTCGAGCACGCAGATCGGCGCGGGGTTCACCAGGAACACCGCGAACAAGAGCGCGAGCGCGGTCAGCGCCTGTTCGCCGCCGGACAGGAGCGACATCACCTGCAGCTTCTTCCCCGGCGGGGAGGCGTAGATCTCCAGCCCGGCTTCCAGCGGGTCCTCGGTCTGGGTCAGGGATAGCTGCGCCTCGCCGCCGCCGAACAGCCGGGTGAACAGGTCGGTGAAGTGGCCGTTGACCTGCTCGAAGGCGGCCAGCAGGCGCTCCCGGCCCTCCTTGTTCAGGCTGGCGATGCCGCTTCGAAGCCGCGCGATCGCTTCCGTCAGGTCCTGGCGCTCGGCCTGCATGCCGGCGATGCGTTCCTGCAGCTCCGCCTCTTCCTGCTCGGCGCGCAGGTTGACCGGGCCGATGTTGTCGCGCTCGCGGGTCAGGCGCTGCAGCTGGCTCTCGGCCTCGTCGCGTTCGGGCAACTCGGCGCCCGGGTCCATCTCGGCGGCTTCCAGCGCGCGTTCCGGGTGCAGGTGCAGGCGTTGCTCGATCCGCTCGACGATCTGGTCGTAGTTGATCTGCGCCTGCTCGACCTGGCTCTCCGCGCGCACCCGTTGCTCGCGCGCCTCGCCCAGCTGCTTCTCGGCGTCCTTGAGCGCCCGGTCGGCTTCCGACTGGCGGCGCTCGCCCTGGGCGAGGGCGTCGGCCGCCTGCTGGCGCTTGCGCTCGGCCGCCTCGATGCTGTCGGACAAGGCCTCGCGCTTGGCCCGCAACTCCTCGGGCTTCGCCGCCAGCTGCTGCAGCTCGTCGCGCGCCTCCGCCCGGCGGTTCTCCAGGTCCTCCAGGTGCTGGCGGGCGGCCTGGGCGCGCTCCTGCCAGCTCTGCACCTCGCGCTCGATCGCCTGCAGGCGCCGGGCGCGCTGATCGGCTTCCCGGTCCAGGCGCTCGACCGCGCTTTGCTTCTGCGACAGCTCGCTGCGCGCTTCCGCCAGGGTGGCGCGCAGGTCGTTTACCTTCTGCCGGGCGTGCTGGACGTCGGGCAGCTCGGCCTTTTCCTGGCGCGCCTGCGCCAGCTGCTCCTCGACCTCGCGGATCTCGGCGTCCTGGCGTTCCAGCCCTTCGCGCAAGCTGGCGAGCCGGCTTTCCGTCGCCGCCGCTTCCTTCTCCAGGCGGGCCTGTTCCTTGCGCGCGGTGTCGAGCTCGCGCTGCGCCGCAGCGACCGCCTGGCGCGCGGCCTTCTCGCGCGCGGCCGCGTCCTGGGCTGCTTGCTTTGCGATGTCGAAGGCTTGCTGCGCCTGGTCGAGAGCGTGCTGCCGGTCCGGCATCTCGGCGCGCAACTCGGCCAGCCGGTTCTGCTGCTCCAGGCGCTGGGCGGCGGCGGTCGGCGCCTCCGCGCCGGCGACGAAGCCGTCCCAGCGCCACAGGTCGCCGTCGGTGCTGACTAGCCGCTGGCCCGCGGCCAGCTTGGGCTGCAAGCGCGCGCCCTCGGCCCGGTCGGCGACCACGCCGACCTGCGACAGCCGCCGGCCCAGGCTGTGCGGGGCGCGCACCACGCTCGCAAGCGCCGTCGTCCCGTCGGGCAGCGCGGGCGCGTCGTCGAGCGGCGGAAGCTCCAGCCAGTGCACCGGCGCCTCAGCCTCTTCCGGCGCGTTCAGGTCGTCGCCAAGCGCCGCGCCGAGCGCGGCCTCGTAGCCCTTGCGCGCCCGGATCGCGTCGATCACCGGGGGCCAGCTGTCTTCGTCGCCGCGTTCGACCACGCCGGCGAGCGCGTCGATCTCGGCCTGCAGCTTGTCGCGCGCGGCCTCGGCCGTCTGCAGGCTCTCGCGCGCCGCGCGCTCCTGCTCGCGTGCGTCGGCAAGAGCTTGATCGGCGGCCTCCGCCTCGGCCTGCGCGTCGGCGAGCGCCTGTTCCGCCTGTTCGACCCGGGCGCGGGCACGTTCGGTCTCGCGGCCGTCGCCGCCGTCGTCGGCTGTCAGCTTGTCGATCTGCTGCTGCGTCTCGCCCCGCTGGCGCTGCGCCTTGTCCAGCCGGCGGGTCAGTTCGTCGATCCGCTTGTCCAGGTTGCGCGCCTGCGCTTCGTCCGCGGCGACCTGCTGGTTCAGCTCGGAGAGCTCGGCCTCGCGGGCCTGCGCGGTCTCCTGCGCGGCCTGGCGTTCGCGCTCGGCGGCCGCGCGAGCCTCCTCCTCGCCCTCGCTCGCCTGACGCAGCTCGGCGCGCTCCTGTTCCAGGCGCTGCACGGCGTTGTCCGCGTCGCGCGCCTGCTCTTCCGCCCGGCGCTTATCGGCGTCGGTCTGGTCCAGGCGCGCCTGCGCCTGTTTGCGGGTCTGCTGGACCTGCCGCTCCTCCTGCTCCAGCTGCTGCCGCGCCAGGTTCAGGCGCTGCAGCTCGGCCGACGCCTCGGCCTCCGTCTGGCGCAGGTCGGGCAGCGCGTTCTGCGCCTCCGCCTGCTCGGTGGCGCGCTCGGAGGCCGCCTCGGTCAGCTCGGCAACCTTGGTCTCGGCGGCCTGCAGGCGCTCCTTGGCGTCCGAGAGCGCCTGCTTGGCGCGCTGGTGCTCCAAATGCAGCAGCAGTGCTTCGGTCCGGCGGATGCGGTCGGACAGATTGCGGTAACGCTTGGCCTGGCGGACCTGTTTTTGCAGCTGTTGCTGCTGCTGCTCCAGCGTCTGGATCACGTCGTCCAGCCGCTCCAGGTTGCTCTCCGCAGCCTTCAGGCGCAGCTCCGCCTCGTGCCGGCGGGAGTGCAGGCCGCTGATTCCCGCGGCCTCCTCCAAAAGGGTGCGGCGGTCGGACGGCTTGGAATTGATGATTGTGCCGATCCGCCCCTGGCTGACCAGCGCGGTTGATCCGGCGCCGGTCGCCTGGTCGGCGAACAGCAGCTGGACGTCGCGCGCCCGCGTCTCCCGGCCGTTGACCCGGTAGGTCGAGCCCTTCTCCCGCTCGATCCGGCGGACGATGTCGAGCTCGTCCAGGTCGTTGAACTGCGCGGGGGCGGTGCGGTCGCTGTTGTCCAGGTGGACTGCGACCTCGGCGATGTTGTGGGCGGGCCGGCGCTGCGAGCCGGCGAAGATCACGTCGTCCATCTCGCCGCCGCGCATGCGCTTGGCGGAGGTCTCTCCCATCACCCAGCGCAGCGCTTCGACGAGGTTGGACTTGCCGCAGCCGTTGGGGCCGACGATGCCGGTCATGCCGCGTTCGACCACCAGCTCCGTGGGGTCGACGAACGACTTGAACCCCTTCAGACGCAGGCGGTTGAACTGCATGACCGGCTTAGGCCTCTCGCCTCGCGGCGCGTCCGGCCGGATCCGGGCTGGCGGCCCGCGCGATCACGCGCCGTCCCCCGCGGCCTCGAGCGCCTTCTCGAACTCGCTGTAGGGCTTGGCGCCCTCGAGCTTTTCGCCGTCGATCAGGAAGGTCGGGGTGGACTGCACCTCCGCCTGATTCCGGCCGACCTGCTGACGATCCAGCACCTTCTTGGCCTCCTGCTCGTCGCTGATGCACTGGTTGAAGGTGTCGTTGTCCATCCCGGCCTGGCTGGCGAGCCGCTGCAGCGCCTGGCCCGGATTGTCCGACCGCGCCCACTGACGCTGCTGGGCGAACATCATGTCCATCACCGCGAAGAAGCGCTCGCCCTCGAAGCAGTTGGCGACCAGCGCGCCGGCGAGCGCCAGGCGGTCGAGGGGATAGTGGCGGTAGACCAGCTTGGCCTTGCCGGTGTCGATCCACTCCTCCTTCAGCTTGGGCAGGGTGTCCTGGTGGAAGGAGGCGCAGTGCGGGCAGGTGAGCGAGCTGTACTCGATGATCGTGATCGGCGCGTCGGGATCGCCCAACACATGCTCGTCGTCGCCGACCTGTGTGACGTCGCCGGACTGGACGGTCTGCACGTCGCCGGAGGCGGCTTGGCCCTGTGCGGCCGTGATCGCCTCGCCCGCGCCCGCGGGCAGGCCGGCGACCGACTCGGACTCGCCGCCGGAGACGAGGTACGCCGTGAGGCCGGCCCCGGTGATCGCGACCACAGCCGCGCTGGCGATCAGGATATTCCGCAATTTCATCGCATACCTACCATATCTTGTGAGATTAGCGGCAGACGCCCGCCCGGTGCAAGAGAACGCCGCGCGTACGCCGTGTTAGGGCGGGATATGGGCACCCGTGTGGCAGCCTGTCCAGCCTCGGTCGGGGCCTGTGGACGGATCGCCTATCTATTTGAGCTGCCGTCTGAAGCGCGGCCGGACAGCCGGTCGGAAAGGCGGCTCAGGGCCTCGCGCAGCCGGTCGTCGTCGATTCTCCGGATACGTTCGCGTGCCGCCTGCGACTCGGAGTCGTCCAGGCTCGGCTGCGGGCGCGGCCGGGGCGGGGGTGTCCGGTCGACCAAGTGGCCCTGCTCCAGCTTCAGCCGCTTGACCGCCTGGTAGCCGAAAAAGCCGTTTACCCGGTCGACCAGCACCGGCTCCAGGTGGGCGAGCCGGGTCGCCTCCCCCGGCTTGACGCGCAGGACCAGGGTCGCCTCCCGCCGGGCCTTGCGGTCGGGGAACACCAGCCGGCGCGGCTGGCAGGCGCGGGCGAACTCCCGGCCCACGATCGACGGCCACTCGGCGATCAGGCTGGCTTCGGCGAGCGCGCGCTTGCCCAGCACCTGCCGGGTCACGCGCTCAACGTTCGCGCCGAGCGCGCTCATCGACCGCCGCCGCCCGTCGCCGGCCGGCTGGCCCGCTTTCCGGGCGCCGGCGACCTGGGTCGCCGCCTGGCTGACCCGCCCCCGCGCCGGCTTGCCGCTGTCGTCGGTCATGGCTCGGGCTCCAGGTTCTTTGGTGACGGTGGCGGGGCAATGTTGCGGGTCGGTTTTCCGCCCTCGCGGTCGTGTCCGGCTGGCCGCCCGCGGCCTCTGGCCTAGCTTTATCCGCGGCCAGTATAGGGGGGGACATGAGTGAGCCCGCAAGCGCGAAGCTGTCGTCCGTCGCCGACCGGCTGCTGCCCTGGTACGACCGGCACGCCCGCCGGCTGCCCTGGCGTGCGCGCCCGGGGCAGCGGCCCGATCCCTACCACGTCTGGCTGTCGGAAGTGATGCTGCAGCAGACCACGGTGCAGACCGTGCAGCCGTACTTCCACGATTTCCTCAGCCGTTGGCCGAGCGTGCACGACCTCGCCGCCGCCCCGCGGGAGCAGGTGCTCGCCGCCTGGGCCGGGCTCGGCTACTACGCCCGGGCGCGCAACCTGCACGCCTGCGCCCAAACGCTCAGCCGGGATTACGCCGGGCGGTTCCCGGACACTGAGGACGGTCTGCGCAAGCTGCCGGGGATCGGGCCCTACACCGCCGCGGCGATCGCCGCCATCGCCTTCGATCGGCCGAGCGCGCCCCTGGACGGCAACATCGAGCGGGTGGTGGCGCGGCTGTTCGCCGTGGACGACCCGCTGCCGGGCGCCAAGGAAACGCTGCGCGCCCGGATGGCCGAACTCGTCCCGCCGGAGCGGCCGGGCGATTTCGCGCAGGCGATGATGGATCTGGGCGCCGGCATTTGCCAGCCGCGCAAGCCGCGCTGCATGCTCTGCCCGCTCGCGGACGTGTGCCACGGCAACGCCCGGGGGATCGCAGGCGACTTGCCGGTCAAGGCGGCGAAGAAGGCCAAGCCGACCCGTCAGGCGGTCGCCTTCTGGGCGCTGCGCGAAGACGGCTGTGTGCTGCTGCGCCGCCGGCCGGACAAGGGCCTGCTCGGCGGCATGCTGGAAGTGCCCTCGACCGACTGGACGGAAAGTCCCTGGGACGCGGCGAGCGCGTTCGCGCACGCCCCCGTGCCCGCCAGCTGGACCGAACTGCCGGGGCTGGTGCGCCATACCTTCACCCACTTCCACTTCACCATCACCGTCTGGGCCGCCGAGGTGCCGGCGCACACCCGTGCGGGCGACGGCGAATGGTGGCCGTTCGACCGCCTGTCCGACGCCGGCCTGCCCACGGTCATGCGCAAGATCGCCGACCACGCGGTGAAGAAAGCGGCGGGGTAGCTGCGGCGCGTCGGCGGGTCCCTCTCCTTCGAGAGCCAGGGGACGCGACGGCCGCACCACAGGTAAGCAACAGACATAGAAAGCCCCCGCCCGGGGCAGCGGGGCGGGGGCTTTTGGCCGCGCGGTCCCGGCGGAAGAGGGATCGCGCGGGGCCGAAAAGGGGCTGGAACTTACTAGCTGAGGTGGGCGCGCAGCATCCAGGCGTTCTTCTCGTGGACCTTCACGCGCTCGGACAGCAGGTCGTCGGTCGCGACGTCGTTGGCCTCGCCGGCGGTCTGCAGCACCTGACGGCAGGTGTTCGCGACCGTCTCCTGATCCTCGGCCAGCCGGCGGACCATGGTCATCGCGTCGGGATGGCCGGTGTCCTCCTTGATTGCGCCGATCTCCATGAACTCGGAGTAGCTGCCGGGCGCGCGGTGACCCAGCGCGCGGATCCGCTCGGCGATGTCGTCCACGGCCGTCGCGAGGTCGGTGTACTGCTCCTCGAACAGGTCGTGGAACGCCTTGAAGTTCGGGCCTTCCACGTTCCAGTGGTAGTTGTGGGTCTTGAGGTACAGCGTGTAGCTGTCGGCGAGCACGCGCGACAGGCCCTCGGCCAGGCGCTTGCGGTCTTCGGCGGAGATGCCGGAATTGATCTTGTCCATGTCCTCGTCTCTCCCGCTTGGCTTCGATACCGGCGCGACCGGCGGTCACCGATGGCGCCACTGTTTAGAACTGTTCTAAAAAGAATATGGGGCGTTCGGCGCGCCAGCACAAGGGCGATCGCGCCGGGCTCCCCTGTTACCCGTCTTTGTACGCCGCGAGGGCGTCTTGGATCACCTGGTTTGCCGGGGTGGCGACGCCGTGGCGCAGGCCCAGGCGGAGCACCGCACCGGTCAGCCAGTCAAGCTCCAGCGGCTTGCCGGCCTCCAGATCGTGCAGCATCGAGCTTTTCATTTCCGCCGGCAGGCCGTCGACGAAGGCCATCACCTCGTCCTCCCGGTCCGGCGGCAGCGCGATGCCAGCCGCGCGGCCGACCGCGACCGTCTCCGCCACGAGCTGCGCCAGCTCCCGGCGTGCCGCCTCGCGCTCCCGCAGGGGGCCGATCGGGCTGCGGTGGCGGGCGGTCAGGCCGGCGAACGGGGCGAGGAAGGTGAACTTGCGCCAGACGTCGAGGCGGATGTCGGCGCTCCGGCGCGCCTCGAAGCCGCCGGTGCGTTCTGCGGCGTCCTGCAGGGCGGCGTCGAGCGCGTCCAGCCGGCGGTCCTCGCCGCCGGCGGGCGCGCCGTAGGTCAGGTTCGCCATCGTGCCGGTGTGCTGGATCACCCCGGGCTCGGCGATCGACGCGCCGATCTGGGTGGTGCCGTCCAGCAGCGCCTCGGCCCCGCAGTGGCGGGCCAGGATCTCGTCCCGGTCGACGCCGTTCTGCAGCGAGCAGACGGCCGTCCCGCGCGCGGCCAGCGGCGCCAGCCGGCGCGCGGCGTCGTCCGTGTGCATCAGCTTGACGCAGACCAGCGCAACCTCGGGCGCGCGGTCCAGCGTCGACGGGTCCTCGACGATCTGTGGCTGGGCGATGTGCGCGTCGCCGCGCGCCGAGCGCACGCGCAGGCCCTGCTCGGCCATCGCGGCGGCGTGCCGGCCGCGGGCGACGAAGGTTACATCGTAGCCGGCCTCGACCAGCCGCGCGCCGTAATAGCCGCCGACCCCGCCGGCGCCGAACACCAGGATCTGCATCGAAGGCGGGCTCCCTCAACCGCTGCAACCGAGACGGACTGGAAACAAGCTACGGTGTGGCTGCCTGATACGTCCAGGACACACGGCTTTCGGGGCTGGCGCATGCGGGCGCGACCGGCGCGCGCTCGACTTCGAGCCCGGCAACCGGTCGCCCGGGGGCAAAAAAATGCCCCTAAGTCAAAAGACTTAGGGGCAAGTTGAACAGGGAGGCTTCACGTCTGGGAGACGTAGGACCCGTAGGCCCTTCTTCCGGGCAACACGCCCGGAAAACACCGGCGAAACGCCGGGAAACCAACGATGCCGCGTTGCAGCATCCGTTACCCGTAAGATATTCAGCACCACACCTGAGAGAAGAGGCGAGGCGACACGGGTGCTATGCCGGTTCCGCATAGCTTTTCAACCGGCGGGCGGTTACGCCTGAAACGACTAACGTGCTGGGCGGTTAGGTGTTCCTGACATACACTGTTATGTCACATACCGGCGGGCGACGCCGCCGGGTCGCGCCGTCCGCCAACCAAACTGCGCCGGGCCGAGCTTTCGACCGGCGCGTCAGCCCGCCTTTGCCACCGGCACATGCACACCTGAGCAGGTGTCATCCCGGGCGAGTGACCCGCGGACGTTCTAGAAGCGCGATTCGGCCACCTGCCGGAGCAGGAAGTCGCGGAACACCTGGATGCGCTTGCTGGCGCGCATTTCCTCGGGATAGACGAAGTAGGAGTCGATCTGCGGGCCTTCCAGTTCGGGCAGGACGCGCACCAGATCGTTCGCGCCCTGGACCATGAACTCCGGCAGAGCACCGATGCCGACCCCGTTCCGCACCGCGCGCATGATCGCGTAGACGTTGTTCACCGTCATCACCGGCCGGCGCAGCTTGCCGGTCGACTGGCCGACGCGCAGCAGCCAGTTCACGTCCGGCACCGGCGGGCGCAGGTCGTCGCCGTAGACGACCACCCGGTGGTTGTCGATGTCCGCCGGATCCTGCGGCATGCCGAAGCGCTTGATGTAGCCGGGCGAGGCGTAGACGTGCATGTGCACGGTGAACAGGTGGCGCTGGATCAGGTCGCCCTGGCGCGGCGGGGCGAGCCGGATCGCCACGTCCGCCTCGCGCATCGACAGGTCGAGCTCGCGGTCCTCGAGGAGCAGGTGCGTCTCGATCTCCGGATAGACCTCGACGAAATCGCCCATCCTTGGTGCCAGCCAGGTCGAGCCCAGCGCCACCGTGGTGGTGATCCGCAAGGGGCCCTTCGGGCGGTCCTTGCTCTCGGTCAGCTGCGCCTCGGTCATGGCGAGCTTGCCGAACACCTCGTGGGCGGTGCGGTACAAAAGCTCGCCCTGCTCGGTCAGGATCAGCCCGCGCGCGTGGCGGTGGAACAGCGGCACGCGCAGGGAGTCCTCCAGCGCCGAGATCTGCCGGCTGACGGCCGACTGGCTGAGGTTCAGGAGATCGCCCGCGTGGGTGAAGCTGCCCGCCTCCGCGACGGCGTGAAAGACGCGCAACTTGTCCCAGTCCATTATCGAAGGACTGGGACCGACGTGGCCCCTGTTGTTGCCGCCCAGGACCTGGCTCATGACTGGTCGCCCATTGTTCCCAGCGCCCGCTTCCCTGTTCTTGTCCGACCCCGGGTGGACCCGCGCGGCGGGGCCCGACGAGGCCGAGCGTTTATGCCGCCAATCCGCCCCCGCTGTTGCGTTGTTGCCTGTCGGCCACTGCGCGCGATCGGTCGGTGTCGTTCGAATGTTTAACTCCAAAACATTCGACGTGACGAGATTAAGCCGTCATCGGCGTCCGGCGCAACCGAGCCTGGGCCGACTGAGTAGCTTCACGGAGCGAGCGTAGGGCAAGACGCTGGAAGCGTGACTCGCCTTCCAGCGTCTTGGCCGCACTGGAAGCGGTTAGCGCGCCATTCAGCCCAAAGGCCGGCTCCGGCCTCCGGGGGTGTTGCGCCCGCGCCCGTAGCCGCGGGTTACTGCGCGGCCTGAGTGTGGGCGACTTCCTGCTCGGCGAGGAACTTCTCCGCCTCCAGCGCGGCCATGCAGCCCATGCCGGCGGCCGTGACCGCCTGGCGATAGACCTTGTCGCGCACGTCGCCGGCGGCGTAGACGCCTGGAATCTTGGTCGCCGTGGAGTCCGGCGATGTGAGGATGTAGCCCTCGGCGTCCATTTCCAGCTGACCCTGGAACAGCTTGGTCGCCGGGTCGTGGCCGATCGCGATGAACACCCCGGCGACCGGCAGCTCGTGGGTCTCGCCGGTCTTGCGCGACTTGAGACGCACCGCCGTCACCCCCGGCGGGTTCTGCTGGCCCAGGATCTCGTCGACCTCCTGCGACCAGGCGAAGTCGATCTTGGGATTGTTGAACAGGCGGGCCTGCAGCGTCTTGTCCGCGCGCAGTTCGTCGCGGCGGTGCACCAGCGTCACCTTGTTGGCGAAGTTGGTCAGGAACAGCGCTTCTTCCGCGGCCGTGTTGCCGCCGCCGACCACGGCCACGTCGGCGCCGCGATAAAAGAAGCCGTCGCAGGTCGCGCACGCGGACACGCCCGCGCCCATGAAGGTCCTCTCGCTCTCCAGCCCGAGCCAGCGCGCCTGCGCGCCGGTCGCGATGATCAGCGAATCGCCCCAGTAGACGGTGCCGGAATCGCTGTCGCAGCGGTAGGGGCGGTGCTGCAGGTCGACGTCGGTGATGATGTCCTGAATGACCTCGGTCCCGACGTTCTTGGCCTGCTGCTGCATCTGTTCCATCAGCCAGGGGCCCTGGATAGGGTCGGCGAATCCGGGATAGTTCTCGACATCCGTGGTGATCGACAGCTGGCCGCCCGGCTCCAGGCCCTGCACCAGCACCGGTTCCAGATTGGCGCGCGCGGCGTAGACCGCGGCGGTGTAGCCGGCCGGACCGGAACCGATGATGAGAACCTTGGCGTGGCGTTGGTCGGCCATATCGGCGGGGCTCCTTGGCAGCTTGCGTCGGGTCGCGGGCGGGCTGGGTGTGGGGCGCGGTCGACGGTTGCGGCGCGGCCCGTCGCGACGGGTGTTTTGGATCAAGTAAGGTAAGGGTGCTGTTGCCCATGCGCAACGCATCGCGCGCGATCGTCGCGGCCGGCCCGAATCGCGCGCGAAGCTGCCCCTCGGAGCGTGCTAGGCTGACGCGCATCCATGGCCGAGAACGTCGACCTGTCCACCGTTGCCCAGTCCGAACCGGCGCGCCCCAGGCGCGAGTCGGCGATCAAGCGCGTCCTGCCGCGGACCCTGTTCGGCCGCGCGCTGCTGATCATGGTGACGCCGGTCGTGGTGGTGCAGGCGATCAGCGCGTTCGTCTTCTTCGACCGCCATTACGACACCACCACCCAGCGCCTGGCCCAGGGGCTGGCCGGGCAGATCGCGGCCACCGTGGCGATGCTGGAGCGCGAGAACACCGGGCTCAGCCGCAACGACGTGTTCAACCTCGCTCAGCGCACGATGTGGTTGTCGCTGTCGTTCGAGGAGGACAAGCGTCTGCCCGAGGACCTGCCGCCACCGCAGAACACCATCCTGGACAACCGTTTGGTGGGCGCGCTCGAGGAACGGCTCGCCCATCCCTTCGCGATCGACACCCACACCCTGCCGGAGGACGTGCGGGTGTGGGTGGAGACCGACGACGGGCTGCTGCGCGTGGTGGTGTCGCGCAAGCGACTGTTCTCCTCGACCACCTACCTGCTGGTGTTCTGGACGGTCGGCACCGCGGCGCTGCTGGTGCCGATCGCGCTGATCTTCATGCGCAATCAGGTCCGTCCGATCCGTCGGCTGGCGGTCGCGGCGGAGCGCTTCGGCAAGGGCCAGGACGTGCCCTCGTTCAAGCCGGAGGGAGCGCAGGAGGTGCGCCAGGCCTCCAGCGCCTTCATCAAGATGCGCGAACGGATCAAGCGCCAGATCCAGCAGCGCACGGAGATGCTGGCCGGGGTCAGCCACGACCTGCGCACCCCGCTCACCCGGATGAAGCTGCAGCTCGCCATGCTGGAGGGCACGCCGGAGGCGGCCTCGCTGAAAGAAGACGTCACCGAGATGGAGCGGATGATCGAGGGCTACCTCGCGTTCGCCCGCGGCGAGGGGACGGAAGCGCCGGAGACCGCCTCGATCGGCGATCTGGTGCGCGAGGTGGTCGACCGGGTGACGCGCGAGGCCGGCCACGTCGACCTGCACATCGAGCACGACTGCGACCTGCCGCTACGCCGCGAGGTCATGCGCCGGGCGATCGGCAACCTGGTGTCCAACGCGCTGCGTCACGGCGACATCGTGTCGGTTCGGGTCGGCCGGCGCGGCCAGACGGTGGAGATCACGGTCGACGACGACGGCCCCGGGATCCCGCGCCACAAGCGGGAGGAGGTGTTCCGCCCGTTCCACCGCCTGGAGTCCTCGCGCAACCCGCTGACCGGCGGCACCGGCCTCGGCCTCACGATCGCGCGCGACGTGGTGCGCGGCCACGGCGGCGACCTGCTGCTGGAAGACGCGCCCGGCGGCGGCTTGCGCGCGCGGGTGCTGCTGCCGGCGTAGGCGGGCGCACTGCGCGGAGTCGCATCCGGGCCGTGGTCTAGCGCAAGATGGATCACCTTCCAGCTGAATCTTGCCCGCTCTTCATGAGGTTAGAGCGACATGCAGACCGAAGGCCGGTTCGGCCTTCAGGTGTGTCGTCTAGTCGTCCGGCTCGGTGGAGCCGCTCGCCGGTCTGTGGGATCCTGCGCCGGCCGTAGGCGGCGTAACGTTCTTCAGGTCGGTCGGCGCGCGTTTGGCGAGTTCGCGTTTTATCAGCTCGACGTT
>CAYRCO010000036.1:12387-16983 GCA_964422775.1 uncultured Rhodovibrio sp. | reverse complement strand
CCATGGACATCCTGAGCGAACAGCCCGACTGGCTGTACCTGCTGCGCGAATATCACGACACCTTCGGCGCCGGCTCGTCGGGCGGCAGTAACGCGATCCGCAGCCACCGCCGGCGGGTGCGCGAGCAGATCAACCGGCTGGTCCAGGCGGATCCGCCGATCCTGGGCCGGCAGCCGGCGGACAAGCCGGTCACCGCGCATCTGGGCCGGGCACTCGACCTCGCGGCCGACGGGCCGCTCGCCACCATGGCGGCGACGCTGCGCCGCCTGGCGCACCAGTTCACCTGGGAATGGGGCTACGAGCGGGTGCCGCGCGCGCTCACCCGGCGCTACGCCTATTGCGAACTGGCCGGCCCGAACGGTCCTGTGCAGGCGGAGCGGATCATTCTGGGGCTGGTGCTGCTAGCGCCGGGGACGACCTACCCGCAGCACAGCCACAAGGAGATCGAGGAGAGCTACGTCTCCCTCGCGGGCGCCTGGTCGGAGAACGACACGGCCGTCTACGCGCCGGGCTCGCTGATCTTCAACAAGCCGCAGCAGGCCCACCGGATCACCGTCGGCGACCGGGCGCCCTGCCTGCTCGCCTACGCCTGGCTGGGCCCGCCAACGCGCTTGAAGGCGCCGGGGATGACCTTCGGGCGGTGAGGCCCGCCACCGTCTCAAGGCCGTCAGAGCAGCCGCCGATGTGCGCGGTTGTTCAAACGTTCGTCAACGAAAAATTATAATTTTTCCAAATTGAACGATGCGCTCGCGTTACGGCAGCCTCCGCCACGCGGCGCAACCTATTGGGAGGGTACCATGACCGGATTCGCCTTTGTCAGACCCGGCCGGACGGGCACCCGCTGGGCCGCGGGCCTTGCCGCCGGGCTGCTGCTCGCCGCGGCCGGCCCGGCCTTGGCGCAGAACGACGGCCAGGACATGGCCGAGATCGACGACGCCAAGTTGATCCAGCGGGCCAACCAGCTGTTCGATCCGATCCCGACCGAGCCGCCGGAACTCGAGGGCAACAAGGTGACGCCCGAACGGGTCAAGCTCGGCCGGATGCTGTTCTTCGACCCGCGGATGTCGGCCAGTCACGCGATCTCCTGCAACTCCTGCCACCAGATGGGCCTGGGCGGCGACGACAACCAGCCGACCTCGATCGGCCACGGCTGGCAGCGCGGCCCGCGCAATGCGCCCACCGTGTTCAACGCGGTGTTCAACAGCGCGCAGTTCTGGGACGGCCGCGCAGAGGACCTGGAGCAGCAGGCCAAGGGCCCGGTGCAGGCCAGCGTGGAGATGGCGAACACGCCCGAGCGCGCGGTTAAGACGATGAAGTCGATGCCGGGCTACGTCGAGGCGTTCGAGCAGGCGTTCCCGCAGGAGAGCGACCCCGTCACCTTCGATAACATGGCGAAGGCGCTGGAGGCCTTCCAGGCGACCCTGCTGACCCCGAACTCGCGCTTCGATCTGTACCTGAAGGGGCACGAAGACGCGCTCAGCACCAAGCAGAAGCGCGGGCTCCAGGAGTTCATGAGCACCGGCTGCGTGGGCTGCCACAACGGCGTCAACATGGGCGGCCAGGGCTACTACCCGTTCGGTCTGATCGAAAAGCCCGGGGCGGACGTGCTGCCGCGCGACGACCGCGGCCGCTTCCAGGTGACCAACACCGCCAGCGACGACTACGTGTTCCGCGCGGCCCCGCTGCGCAACATCGCGATCACCCAGCCGTACTTCCACTCCGGCAAGGTCTGGAGCCTGGAGAACGCGGTCGCCCTGATGGGGCTGTCGCAGCTGGGCCAGGAACTGAACGAGCAGGAAGTCGACCGGATCACCGCCTTCCTGAAGTCGGTCACGGGCGAGCAGCCGCGCGTCGAATACCCGGTCCTGCCGCCCAGCACCGACGAAACCCCGCAACCGGTCGAGTTCGAGGAGGCGCCCTCGAAGCGGTAGGTCTCTAAGTTCCTCGAAAAGAAGATTTTTCGGGCCCATCGCCGACCGGCGGTGGGCCCTTTTTCGTCCGGAGCGAACGTACAGTGATCCGGGGTCCGCACCGATTTTGGTAGCCGACGAACCGTGTTCTACAATTTTTAATGGTTTGCTGAGTTCATATTTATTATCGTCGCGCGTGTCAGAATGCGATGACATGCGCGCCAAGGGCGTCATCGCAAAGGGGGTTGATTTACGGCGCATATGCGCCCACAATCATAGGGTCAAGCATCGATGACGCACTACCGTTGGCAGCGGCGGCAGGATCCTGGCGGCGCGACAAAGGCGATTCGCCAACTCATGGCCCTGAGCCTGGATCCACGCGAGGAAGTCCTCTTCAGGATGGACAGGATCACGCACTACGGCCCAAGCCAGTACAGCCAATGCCAAGACCCCACCGGACGACACGCCACGATCCACGCCGAACTGGTGCCGCGCGCCGCGGGAACCGTCGAGTTGCTCTACGCAGCCGACGCCGCGGCCGGCTTGCTCGTCTTTCTGGGCGTGAGCACGACGGGGTCCAGCTGCCCAGACGCGCTTGCCGAAGCAACAGCCGCCGGCATCGCCTAACGCCGGACGGACCGAAAATCCGGGAGACAAAGATGACGCAGGAACACCTCGACCCGTTTCTCGAAGAGCTTCTCGAGAACGACAGCGAACTGAAGGAGCGGGTCCAGCGGAATTCCAACCGGTGGCAAATGGCCAAGCAACTATTGGCAAGCCGAAAGGAAGCGGGTCTGAGCCAGGCGGCGCTGGCGGACCGAACCGGCATGGACCAGGCGCAAATCTCGCGGATGGAATCGGTCACCGGGCCGTCGCCTGATCCGGCGAGCATTCATAGGTACCTCTCAGCTTGCGGCTTCGTCTCCGGGGTCGTCTGGGGCAAAGCAGATCGGCGCCACCTCCACGTCGCCGGTGCGGTCGCCCTCGGCACGTCCGCTGAGGAGGAGCTCGTGTTCGAAGGCCTGATCGGCCAGGACGCGAACTTGTCGTTCGAGAAGAACTGACCGTGCTGCCGGACTGGATGCCGACCGCTCTTGGAGCGGTCGGAATGGCCGCGCTGTTCTGGCCCGCCTACCGCGCCAACAAGATTGCCCGACGCTTGGCGCGGCTGAACCAGATCACCCAGGGCGGGCGGCTGCCGGGAGACCTCGGTAAAGCCGCCGAAGACACGGCGGAGGAACGCCGGGCGCAAGTCGGCCAATGGTCCTGGCGGGACGAACTGCTGATGTGGATCGGCTATGGCAGTATCGGCCTGTCCTACCTGTCGCAATTCGTCACCGCCGACTGAGCCGAGCGGGCGACAGGTCGCGGGCCGAGCCTGCGTGTTCCGCCCCTCCGCCTAAATCGGCGTCTCGTCGCCGCGCAGCAGGAACAGGGCGTGCTGGGCGCGCAGGTTGGCGCGGTTGGGGTTGGCGATGCCCTTGTCGGAACCGCGCTCGTCCAGGGCCAGGGCGCGGTCGATCGTAACGTCGAGTTCCTGGCACAGCTGCGTGAAGTCGCGGATCGTGCAGAGGTGGATGTTGGGCGTCTCGTACCACGCCCCCGGCAGCGCCTCGGAGACCGGCATGCGGCCGTCCCACAGCAGCTTCAGGCGCACCCGCCAGTGCCCGAAGTTGGGGAACGATACGATTGCCCGGCGGCCGATCCGCACCAGGTTGGACAGCACCTCGCGCGGGCGGGTGGTCGCCTGCAGCGTCTGCGACAGGATAACGTAGTCGAACGCCTTCGACGGGTAGTCCTGCAGGTCGGTGTCGGCGTCGCCCTGCACCACCGACAGGCCGCGGCGCACGCTCTCGTTCACGCCCGCCTGCGACAGCTCGATGCCGCGGCCGATCACGCCGCGCTCGGCGATCAGGTAGTCCAGCAGATCGCCGGTCTCGCAGCCGACGTCGAGCACCCGGCTGCCCGGGTCCACCATCTCCCCGATCAGCGCGAAGTCCGGGCGGACGTGGATCCGCTGGCCGGCGCTCTCGATCGCTTCCGCCCCGGTCATGCGCGCGGCGCCTCCCTTGCCTGCGTGATCGGCCGCGCTCACAGCTTCAGCCCCGTCAGCGACGCGCAGCCTTCCAGGAAGCCGTTGAGCACGGCGAAGAATTCCGGCTCGTCCAAGAGGAAGGCGTCGTGCCCCTTGTCCGTCTCGATCTCGCAGAACGACACGTCGGCCGCGGCCGCGTTCAGGCCGTGAACGATCTGCCGGCTTTCGGCCGTGGGGAACAGCCAGTCGCTGGTGAAGGAGATCACGCAGTAGCGCACCGGCGTGTCCTTGAACGCCCGCGCCAGCACGCCGCCGTGCTCGGCCGCCAGATCGAAATAATCCATGGCGCGGGTGATGTAGAGGTAGGAGTTGGCGTCGAACCGGTCGACGAACGCCGAACCCTGGTGGCGCAGGTAGCTCTCCACCTGGAAGTCGGCGTCGAAGCCGTAGGTGACCGACTTGCGGTCCTGCAGCCGCCGCCCGAACTTGCGGTGCAAGGCCTCCTCCGAAAGGTAGGTGATGTGCGCGGCCATGCGCGCCACCGCCAGGCCGCGGCGCGGCTTGGTGCCCTGCTGGAGGTAGGCGCCGTCGCACCAGTCCGGATCGGCCATGATCGCCTGCCGGCCGACCTCGTGAAAGCCGATGTTCTGC
>CAYRCO010000036.1:3074-12377 GCA_964422775.1 uncultured Rhodovibrio sp. | reverse complement strand
TGGAAACTGTATCAACTGATCGCCAGCCACGACCGGGCCCTGTGGATGTTCTGCGCGCTGTGCCGCGCCGCGCCCGCGATCGGGACGGAGGCGAAGGTGCGATGCGGATACGACACGGCGAACTGCAGCGCCTGCATCGCCCCCATCGACCCGCCGATCACGCAGAACAGCTTCTCGATGCCGAGGTGATCCAGCAGCATGGTCTGGGCGCGCACCATGTCGGCGATCGTGATCACGGGGAAGTCCAGGCCCCAGGGCTCGCCCGTGTCCGGGTTGATCTCCTTGGGCCCTTCCGAGCCCATGCAGCCGCCCAGCACGTTGGCGCAGATCACGAAGTAGCGGTTGGTGTCCAGGACCGCGCCGGGCCCGACCATGCGCTCCCACCAGCCCGCGCGATCGGTGTGCGGCGGATTGGCCGGGTGCTGGTCGCCGGTGAGCGCGTGGCACACCAGGATCGCGTTCGTGCCATCGGCGTTCAGCTGGCCGTAGGTCCGGTAGGCCATCTTGAACGGCCCCAGCAGGGCGCCGCAGTCGAGCTGCAAGGGCCGTTCGACGCCAAGCTCCACCACCTGGCCGGCCAGCTCCTGGCGGCTGGGAACGTCGAGGTCGGCTGGACTGGCGTCGTTCAAGGGAGGTCCACCTTCAAGCGTCGTCGGCAAGCGTCGTCATCCCCCGCGCGCCGCCGCCGACCGCATGCCGCGGGCGCGCCCGGATCGCGGGCGCTGGCTATCGGCGACGGGGGGTGTGCGTGCGCCAGTAGCTAGGGAGGCCGCGTCCACCGTGTCAACGGTTACCGACGGCACTGCGGGTTTCCCGGCAGGCGTCGGACACCGGAACGATCGGCAGTGTGCTGAATGCGAAATGCAGTAATCCGGACCGCCTTCAAGCGGGCGGTTTTATTTTGATTCGCGCCCGGCGGAAGCTTATCACTGGACGCGGTTTTACGTCACCCGCGCGTGCGTCCCGCCCGGCGGGCAGACGCCCGTGGTTCCAACCCGAGCGCCCCCATTACCCCACGATCCGAGACCATGCCCAACGACCCGTCCACGCTGGCCGAGCTGCGCCAGGAGATCGACCGGATCGACGACGCCATTCACGATCAGTTGATGCGCCGCGGCGAGCTGCAGGCGGCGATCGGCCGGGCGAAAACGGGCAGCGAGGTGTACCTGCGCCCGGGCCGGGAGGCGATGGTGCTGCGCCGGCTGATCGCCCGGCACGAGGGGGCCTTCCCCAAGGCGGTGCTGGTGCGCATCTGGCGCGAGGTGTTCGCCGCCGGCTTGAGCCTGCAGAACCAGTTCTCCGTCGCCACGCTGAGCGGGCAGAAGAACGCGCCGCTCGCCAACCTGGCGCGCGATCACTTCGGCTCGCTGACGCCGATCCACGCCCTGCCCTCCGCCCAGCGAGTATTGCAGCTGGTGAGCGAGGGCGAGGCCACGGTGGGCGTGCTGCCGATGCCGGAGAGCGAGGAATCCGATCCCTGGTGGCGGCGGATGGCGCGCAGCGGCGAGCGGATCCCGCGGGTGATCGCCCGGCTGCCGTTCGCCCCGCCGATCTCCACCGCCGGCCAGACCGAAGGGCTGGCCGTGGGGTTGTCGGAGCAGGAGGACACAGGCGACGACCGCGCCTATATCGTGGTCGAGACCGACCACACGACCAGCCGATCGGCGCTGAAGCGAGCGGTCGAGGCGGGCGGTTTCACGGTGCTTGACTGGAAGTACTGCCGCGGCGACGCCGACGCGCTCTACCTGATCGAGGTCGCGGGCTACGTCGCCCCGGACGATCCCCGGCTGCGTCGGCTGGGCAGCGACGACACCCGGATCGCGGCGGCCTGGTCGGTCGGCGGCTACGCCCGCCCGCTGGACGCCGCGGCTTTGACCTGAGGCGGCACGGGCGATCGCCCACCGGCCGGCGCTCACAACGCACGAAGCAGACCACAGGACGGTTCCCATGGCGCCCACACCGCGCCCCGGCATTCTTGACATCGAGCCCTACGTCGGCGGCGAGGCCAGCCTGCCGGGCTTCGACCGCCCGGCCCGCCTGGCGTCCAACGAGAACGCGCTGGGCGCTAGCGATAAGGCGCGCCAGGCCTACCTCGCGACCGCGGACGACCTGCAGCGCTATCCCGACGGCAGTGCCAGCGCCCTGCGCAAGGCGATCGCCAGCGTCCACGACCTGGACGCCGAACGGATCGTCTGCGGCGCCGGCTCGGACGAGCTGATCGCCCTTTTGGTGCGCGCCTACGCCGGGCCCGGCGACGAGGTGCTGTACAGCCGCCACGGCTTCCTGATGTACCCGATCGCCGCCACCACCGCGGGCGCGACCGCCGTCGCCGCCCCCGAGACGGCGGACCTGAGGGCCGACGTCGACGCCCTGCTGGCCCGGGTTACCGAGCGTACCAAGCTGGTGTTCCTGGCGAACCCGAACAACCCGACCGGGACCTACCTGCCCAAGCGCGAGTTGGAGCGGCTGCGCGCCGGCCTGCCCGACGGCACCCTCTTGGTGATCGACGCGGCCTACGCCGAGTACGTCGACGACGCGGGCTACAGCGACGGCGCGGACATGGTCGACGCGGGCGCAGCCGCCGGCGGCGCCGAAGTCGTGATGACCCGGACCTTCTCCAAGATCCACGGGCTCGCGGCGCTGCGCCTGGGCTGGCTCTACGGACCGGCGGAGGTGGTCGACGTGATCAACCGGGTGCGCGGGCCGTTCAACGTCGCCAAGCCTGCGCTCGCCGCCGGCGAAGCGGCGGTGCTGGACCGCGACCACGTCGCCCGGTCGCTGAACCACAACGACCGGTGGCGCGACTGGTTCCGCCAGCAGGTCGGCGGCGCGGGGCTGGAGGTCCTGCCCTCGGCGGCGAACTTCGTGCTGGTGCGCTTCGAGGGTCCCGCCCAGGCCGAGGCCGCGGTGGCGCATTGCAAGCAGCACGGGGTGCTGACCCGGCAGATGGCGAAGTACGGTCTGCCCGACTGCCTGCGCGTCTCGATCGGGGCCGAGTGGGAGATGCGCAGGGCCGCGGACGCGTTCGCGGCATTCGCCCGCCAGCACGGACTGGACGGGGCGGAGCGCACGGCATGAGCACGTCCGCAGGCGAGGGGCCCGTGTTCGAGCGGATGGCGCTGATCGGCGTCGGCTTGATCGGCGCGTCGCTGTCGCTGGCCGCCCAGCGCCACGGCCTGGTCGGCGAGATCGTCGGCTGCGCCCGCAAGCCGGAGACCCGCGCCAAGGCGGAGGACCTGGGGATCTGCACCCGCAGCACCGCCGATCCGGCGGAGGCGGTGCAGGGCGCCGACCTGGTGATGATCTGCACGCCGGTGGGCGCCTACGCCGAGATCGCGGCGACGATCCAGCCGGCGCTGGAGCCGGGGGCGATCGTCTCCGACGTCGGTTCGGTCAAGCAGGCGACGATCCGCGACATCGGCCCCTACGTCCCCGAAGGCGTGCACTTCGTGCCCGGCCATCCGGTCGCCGGCACGGAAAAGTCCGGCCCGGAGGCCGGCTTCGCCGAATTGTTCGAGCAGCGTTGGACCATCCTGACCCCGCCGCCCGGCACCGACACCCGCGCGGTCGAGCGGGTCACCCGGCTGTGGACCGGCTGCGGGGCGATGGTCGAGGAGATGGACGCCGGCCACCACGACCGCGTCCTGGCGATGACCAGCCACCTGCCGCACCTGATCGCCTACACGATCGTCTCCACCGCCGCCGACCTGGAACCCGGGGAGATGCGCGAGGTGGTCAAGTTCTCCGCCGGCGGCTTCCGCGACTTCACCCGCATCGCGGCCTCGGACCCGATCATGTGGCGGGACATCTTCCTCAACAACCGCGACGCGGTCCTGGAAGTCCTGCAGCGCTTCAACGAGGACATCACCGCCCTGCAGCGCGCGATCCGTTGGGGCGAGGGCGAATTCCTGGAGGACCGCTTCCGGCGCACCCGCGAACTGCGCCAGGACGTCGTGCAGGCCCACCAGGCCGGCTCGTTCGACCCGCGGGAGCCGGCTGCTACCCCGCAGACGCCGGCAGAACGGGCCTTAGCCGGCCAAGCGGTACCGGCCCCAGATACACCCGGCCCTCGCGGAAACTGAGCGGCACCTCGACCGTCGTCTCGCCGGTCGCCTCGTCCCGGCGGCCGAGCGCGGCGATTGCCAGCTTGGCATAGTTGACCGCGCTGCGGTCGATCCGGCCCGCCGCCGCCAGCTAGTCCAGCGCCGGCCCCAAGCCCCGGACCGCCACGTCGAGCGTGCCCTGCGGACGCAGCCGGTCGTCGAGCGTCAGCGTGCCCGCCCCCTCCAGGCGGACCGGCGACCAGGTCAGCGCCAGGTGATCGACCGCGATCTCGCCGCCGCGCCGGCGCCAGGCCTGCAGGTTCCCGCGGGTCAGTTCGCGCGGCGCCTGGCCGATCAGTGTGCCGCGCACGGCCAGACGGTCGATGTCCCGGCCGAACGCGGTTTCCAGTTCGCGCGGCAACTGCAGCCCGTCGCTCTCCAGCGTGAAGTCGAGTTCGCGCGGGGCGTCCGCCGGCCGGCGTTCCGGGCCGAGGGCGACGAACAGCGCTTCCGCCTGCGTCGGGCCCGTGGGCAGGCCGGTCAGGCGCACCTGTTCCAGCGTGATCTGCCCGCTGCGCACGCCGCCCGCCGGCTTCAGCAGCACCCGGCCCCGTGCCGTCTGGGCGTCCGCGCGCAGCTGCCGGCCGTCCCGGGTGCGCAGCGTGTGCGTGCCGGGCGCGACGACGCGCACGGTGAAGGGGCTGAGCACGTCCGCCCGGCCGGTCACCACCGGACCTTCCCAGCGCCAGCCCTGTGGCGCCGCCACCACGGGCCGGTCCAGGGTGGCGCGGACGGTGGTGGGAAAGCCGTCGACCTCGGGCTCGGCGTTCTCGAAGCTGTAGCCCTCGGCCTGACGCTCCGAGCGCCAGGTCGCGTAGCCGTCCTGCACGGCGCCGGCCGCCCACAGCCAGGTCCCCGACAGCGCCCCGCCGGCGAGCAGCAATAGCGCGAACGGCGTTGCGATCAAAACCTTGGTGCGACGGCGCATGTGCGAGGCGAACCTTTCACCCGATCCGGCATTAGTTTGTGGCCGCAGAGAGCTTAGGGGCGTGTTGCAAGCGCGTCACCCATCGGCGTTGGCCGTCGGTGGCCTTGGCGCGGCGGACCCCCTTGCCTATGCTCCCCCTCTGGCACCGACAGGCAGCACAGCGCGAGGACCGAAAACGCCATGACCGTCCAGGAACTGCCCGGAAAGCCGCGTTTGGATCCGCCGGGCGGGGATTTCTGGGTGTTCGGCTACGGCTCACTGATCTGGCGTCCGGGATTTCCGCACAAGGAAGCCCGTCCGGCGATGCTGCACGGCTTCCACCGGCGGTTCTGCGTCTATTCCCACCGCTATCGCGGCACGCCCGACTGCCCCGGGCTGGTGCTCGGCCTGACGCGCGGCGGCTCGTGCCGCGGCCTCGCCTACAAGGTGCCGGAGGCCGAGGGGGAAGCGGTGATGGACTATCTCTACGAGCGGGAGATGGTGCTGGGCGTGTACGACCCGACCTGGCTCAAGCTCAGGCTGGACACCGGGGAGACGATCCGGGCGGCCGGCTTCGTGGTCGACCCCAGCCACCAGCAGTACGCCGGGCGCCTGTCCTACGACGAGATGGCGCAGCTGATCCTGCAGGGCGAAGGCAAGGGCGGCACCTGTCTGGAATACCTGCGCAACACGGTGCAGCACCTGGAGGCGCTGGACATGCACGACCATGCCCTGCACCGCCTGCTGCGCGAGGTCGAGGCGCGCCAACCCGCCGCGTCCAACCGGGGCGCGTCCGAACGGGGCGCGGCGGAGTAGCGACCGCCGTCGCTGCGCGTGGTCTTCCGCTACGCGTGGTCTTCCGCGTCGTCGTCGCCCTGGATGCCGAAGCCGGTGCACATGGCGATGATCAGCGGGAACCACAGGATCGCGAGCGCGAGCGCGGCGTAATAAAGGATCCCGGGCCAGAAGAAGGCGACCGCGATCAGCGCCACGATGGCGAGCGCGCCCAGCGCCATGACGGTGTTGAAGCCCATGATCCTCTCCGCTGTCGATCTCAGGTGGCCGGCCCGCGTCCGGCAAGAAATACTTCCTTTGCCAAGGTGCCGCGCGGATCGGCCGCAAGGCAAGCGCCGGATTGACGCAGGCCCGGAAGCAGCGCCGCCGAGGGCGGGGCCGTCCGCGCGCCTTGACCCCTTGCACGCCGCCGCATACCTAGACGAGTGTCAGCCGACAGCCCGCACCTTCGAATTCGCGCATTAGAGCAGCCATGGCCGTCCTGCCCATCCTGATCGCGCCGCACCCGACGCTGAAGCGGCGCGCCGAACCCGTCCAGCAGGTGGACGACGAGATCCGCCAGCTGACCGAGGACATGCTGGAGACGATGTACGACGCGCCCGGCGTCGGCCTCGCCGCGCCGCAAGTCAACGTCTCCAAACGGATCGTGGTGATCGACTGCGCGGAGGAAGGTGCGCCGCCGCAGCCCTACCGGATGATCAACCCGGAACTGCTCTGGACCTCAGACGAGCAGGATACGCGCGAGGAAGGCTGCCTGTCGCTGCCGGACATCTACGCCGACGTCACCCGCGCGGCCGCCTGCAAGGTCGCCTACCTGGACGAGCAGGGCCGGCACCAGGAGCTCGAGGCCGAAGGCCTTCTGGCGGTGTGCATCCAGCACGAGATCGATCACCTGAACGGGGTGCTGTTCGTCGATCACCTAAGCGCGCTCAAGCGCAACATGCTGATGCGCAAGCTCGCCAAGCAGCAGGCCGGCAAGAAGCCGAACAGCAAGGCGTCCGTCGGCGCCTGACAGCCGCCTTTCCGCCCTGCCCCCACCCGTCGAACCGCGCCCCGGAGGCGACCCGCCCGCGGCCGCGACTTGAATCGCCGGAGCATCATGGCCGACAAACTCCGCCTTGCCTTCATGGGAACGCCGGACTTCGCGCTCCCCACCCTGCGCGCCCTGTTGGACGCGGGCCACGAGGTCGCCTGCGTCTACACCCAGCCGCCGTCGCGCGCCGGACGCGGCCACAAGGTGCAGCCGAGCCCGGTGCAGCAGGAGGCGGAGTCGCGCGGGATCGAGGTGCGTACGCCGGAATCGCTGAAGGACGGCGATGCCCAGCAGGCGTTCGCCGACCTCAAGCTCGACGCCGCCGTCGTGGTCGCCTACGGCCTGATCCTGCCGCAGCCGATCCTGGAGGCGCCGAAGCTTGGCTGCGTCAACGTCCACGCCAGCCTGCTGCCGCGCTGGCGCGGCGCCGCGCCGATCCAGCGCGCCGTCCTGGCCGGCGACGCGCAGACCGGCGTCACCATCATGCAGATGGATACCGGGCTCGACACCGGGCCGACGCTGGGCTGCCAGCGCACGGAGATCACCCCGGATACCGACGCCGGGGAGCTGCACGACACGCTCGCGGAAATGGGCGCCAAGCTGATCGCGCCGACGCTGGAGAAGCTCGCCGCCGGTGAGATCACGCCCGAGCCGCAGTCCGAGAAGGGCGCGACCTACGCCCGCAAGCTGTCGAAGGACGACCGCAAGCTCGACTGGTCGCGCCCGGCGATCGAGCTGGAGCGGCTGATCCGGGCGTTCGCGCCCACCCCGGGCGCGGTCGCCAAGCTGCCGCCGGCCAAGGACGAGCGGACGCCCCCGGATGAGCAGGGTGCGGACGCGAAGGCCCCAAGTGCGAAAACCGCCGACCCGAAGGCCTCAGACCCGAAGGCCTCGAAAGCGGAGAAGGCCGACGACAGCGGGTCCGAGGGCGAGACGCTGAAGGTACTGCGGGCGAAGATCGCCGGGGCCGCACCCACCGGGACCACGCCGGGGACGGTGATGAACGCTGACGACTTCACCGTGTCGACCGGCCTTGGGTGCCTGACCCTGTTGCGCGTGCAGCGCGGCGGCAAGAAGCCGATGGACGTCGAGGAGTTCCTGCGCGGCACCCCGCTCAAGCAGGGCACCGTCCTGCCGTGAACGCCCGCTAACCCGCGCGGTCGCGGCGATGAGGTCCGATGCACCCCCGCGCACCCGCTGGAAACTGCTGCTGGAATACGACGGCGGCGGGTTCGTCGGCTGGCAGCGCCAGGACAGCGGTCGCGGCGTGCAGCAGGCGGTCGAGGAAGCGGTCGACGCGCTGACCGGCGAGACCGCCGTCGTGCAGGCCGCCGGCCGCACCGATTCGGGCGTGCACGCGCTGGCTCAGGTGGCGCACGTCGATCTCGCCAAGCCGCTCGACGGCGACACCCTGCGCGATGCGCTGAACCATTTCCTGCGCGCCGAGCCGGTCGCCGTGCTGACGGCCGAGCCCGCGCGCACGGACTTCCACGCCCGCTTCTCGGCAACCGAGCGCGGCTACCTTTACCGCATCCTGAACCGCCGGCCGCCGCCGGCGCTGGAGGCCGGCCGGGTCTGGTGGGTGCCCACCCCGCTCGACGCGGAGGCGATGTACGTCGGCGCCCAGCGCCTGATCGGGCACCACGACTTCACCTCGTTCCGGGCGAGCGAGTGCCAGGCCGCCTCGCCGGTCAAGACGCTGGACGCGCTCGAGGTCGCGCGCGCGGGCGCGGAGATCCGGATCACGGCCCGGGCGCGTTCCTTCCTGCACCACCAGATGCGCAACATCGCGGGCACGCTGCGGCTGGTCGGCGAGGGCAAGTGGACGCCCGACGACGTCAGCCGCGCGCTTGCCGCCCGCCGGCGCAGCGCCGCCGGCCCGACCGCGCCCGCGCACGGCCTGTACCTGACGCACGTACGCTACGACGACGGCTGATCGCGGCGTACGCGTACGCCCCCGTCGGGCGGCGTCATTCCCGCTTCTCCACCGCTCGGCGCAACGCCTGCAGCTCTTCGCGCAGGCCGCGGAGTTCCTCGTCCAGGCGCTCGTGGCGCTGCTGGCGGACCGCCTCCCGCTGCGCCTCCTCGTCCGCCGCCTCGGCGCGGTGATGGGATTCCATCGCGTTCACGATGATCGCGATGAACAGGTTCAGGACGGCGAAACTGGTGAGCAGGATGAACGGCACGAAGAACGCCCAGGCCCAGCCGTGCACCTCCATGACCGGCCGGACGATCCCCATCGACCAGCTCTCCAGGGTCATGATCTGGAACAGCGAGTACATCGACGCGCCGATCGAGCCGAACCACTCCGGGAAGTTGTCGCCGAACAGCTTGGTCGCCATCACGCCCGAGACGTAATAGATCAGGGCGAGCAGAAGCATGATCGAGCCCATGCCCGGAATCGCCGACAACAGCGCCTGCACCACCCGGCGCATGGACGGCACGACCGAGATCAGGCGCAGCAC
>CAYRCO010000036.1:2620-3064 GCA_964422775.1 uncultured Rhodovibrio sp. | reverse complement strand
GCCGATCGCGACCACGACGAAGTCGAACACGTTCCAGGGATCGCGCGGGAAGCGCCGCCCGTAGGCCACCATCTTGGCGCTGACCTCGACCACGAACACCGACAGGATCGCGGTGTCGAGGAACACCAGCAGGCCGCCCGCGACGCGCATGGCGTCGTCCCAGGTCTCCAGCCCCAATGTGACCGCGTTCAGGCAGATCAGCGCGGTGATCACCCGGACGGTGCGCGGGTGCTCGACCAGCTGTTGCAGTCGGGCACGCCAAGCGGGGGTGGTCACGGCATCGTCTGTCATGGGCGGATTCGCACTCTCGACTTTTGGGGGCTCCGGCAGCCGCCCATAGATGCGCCTTTTGGCCGGCGATATAAAGAGCGGGTGGTCATGCGGCGGGGGCCTCTACCCTAGCCTGGATTTTGCACGCAGTTGCTTGATGCCGTCTGGTAGCCG
>CAYRCO010000036.1:0-2610 GCA_964422775.1 uncultured Rhodovibrio sp. | reverse complement strand
GGTCCGCCCTCCTTGTGTGCAAAATCCGGGCTAGGGCAAGATGCTGAAACGTGGAATCGCGTTTCAGCTGAATCTTGCCCTCTCTTCAGGAAGTTAGAGCAGCGGGGCCCCACGCGCTAATCCCCGTCGGGCCCGCCGGTGGGCGGCGTGCTGCCGGCCTCGGGGATCTCCGTCTCCGGCCGGTCGGCGCGCGCGCGGCCGCGGTCCGTCGTGCCGGTGCGGATGTGCAGGTCGCGCTGGGGATAGGGGATGACGATGTTCGCCTCCCGGAAGCGCTGGTCGATGGCGAAGCGCAGTTCGCTCGCCAGCGACAGGAAATAGTCGGTGTCGCGGGCGAACACGCGCAGTTCGAAGTGCAGCGCGCTCTCGCCGAAGCTCATGAACAGCACGTGCGCCTCCGGCATCCGCAAGACCTGGGGATGCTCGCGGGCCACCTGCAGCAGGATGTCGTGGACCTGCTGGGTGTCGGTGCCGTGGGCGACGTGCACCGGCACGATCACGCGGCAGACCCGGTTGGTGTGGGTCCAGTTGATGATCGGCTGGCTGATGAAGTCGCTGTTCGGCACGATCACGGAGGACTGGTCGAACGTCTCGATCTCGGTCGAGCGCACGCGGATCCGCTTGATGTAGCCTTGGTGGGCGCCGATCACGACCCAGTCGCCCACCTTGATCGGCCGCTCGAACAAGAGGATCAGGCCGGAGACGAAGTTGTTGACGATCGCTTGCAGGCCGAAGCCGATACCGACCGACAGCGCGCCCGCGACGATCGCCAGGTTGGACAGGTTCAGCCCCGCGACCGACAGCCCGACCAGGCCCGCCATCACCAGCCCGACGTAGCCGGTGAAGGTGCGCAAGCTCTCGCGCACCCCGATGTCGAGCCGGGTCTGCGGCAGCACCCGGGTGTCGAGCGTGCGCTGGATCACCCGGGTGATCGACAGCACCACCACGAACAGCGCGATCGCGAGCGCGAGGTCGATCGGCGAGATCGTGACCCCGCCGACCTTGAAGCCCATCAGCGCGCCCAACAGCAGCGACCAGAGGTCGGTCCACTCGACCCCCCACAGCGGCAGCGCCAGCAGGATTCCGAGCGCGACCACCAGCACGTCGACGCCCGCCCCGATCCAGAACTGCAGGATCGGCGTGGTGCTGTCCTCCTGCCGGCGGCCGGTGGTGCGCAGCCGGGTCATCCGGAAGATCGCGCTGATCCCCTCGCGCGCGACCGCGTGCAGCAGCTGCAGGAGGCCGATCAGCAGCCCGGTCAGGATGGAGCGGGTGATCAGGTAGCGCGACAGCTCGTAGTAGCCGAGCAGGATCGAGCCCAGCACGCTGGCGCTGAACGCGAGCACGCCGATCGACGCCCAGGTGCGCGCCTTCCACCGGGCGGTATTGCGCGCTTCGTCGACGCTTTCGTCCAGTTCCGGCGGATGCCAGATGTCGCGCCGGGTGAGCGCCAGCAGCAGGATCGAGACGGTGACCCCGAACACGAGGTGGTGGACCACCGCGATCGCCTCGCCCGCCTGCAGCACCCGGCCCATGCGCACCAGCAGGATGTCCGCGCCGAACACGATCGCGCCGATCCGCGCGATCCGCCCGACCCGGACCGCGCAGGGGTCGGAGACCGGCAGCACCCGCCAGGCGCTCGCCTCCGGCGCGGTCACCGACCGGGCCAGCCCATCGATCAGGAAGGCGAAGGCGACCGCGAGCGCGGTGTTGAGCGCCAGCTGGTCGAGCACGCCCTGCATCAGCCCGACCGTCTGCAGGTAGGCGTAGAGCGCGCCCATCGCGAGGCCCGGGACCAGCAGGTAGAACAGCGTGTGCAGGAGCGCGCCGGTCAGGCGGGTGAGCGTGGGCGGCGGCTCCGCCTGCGGCCTTCGGCCGAAGCGCTGCAGCAGCGCCCGGCGCAGCAGCGAGGCGATCGCCAACCCCACCAGCACGATCGCGAGCGCGCCGCCGGCGATATTGATCCAATCCGCGCGCTCGCGCTTCAGTTGGTCGGAGGTCGCGATCACGCTGACCAGGCGGGTGAGCGAATTAGTCAGCTGCTCGCCCGCCCGCACCCAGGTCTCGGGGTTGAGCGGCGAGGGGCCACGCACCAGCAGCCGGTTGGTGAAGCGCTGCCGGCTGGCGGCCTGCACCTCGCTCAGCAGTTCGTCGGCGCGCGCGATCGCGAGCTGCGCCTGCTTGAGGCGGGCCTGCTGCGCGTTCAGCTCCTGCTGCAGGCGGTCGCGCTCCATCGCCACGGGGCGCGGCTCGCGGCCGTCCTCGGGCGCAGGCCCCAGGGCGTCGAGCAGCCGTTGGGTGGACTCGACGTTGGCCTTCGCGTCGGTCTCGATCGCGCCCGCGCGCTGGCGCAGCTGCGGCAGCCGCTGGCGCCAGTGCGCAAGCCGTTCGTCCGACAACAGCCCGCTGCCGATCTCGTTCGCGGCCTGCTTGGTCTGGCTCAGGATCTGGTCGAGCTGAAGCGGCTCCGCCGGCTGCTGCGCGTCGCCGGCCTGCTGGGCGCCGTCGGTCTGCTGGGACGCCTGCCCGCCGCTGCCGCCGGACTGCGCGAACGCCGGCTGCGCGGCGAGCCCGGCCAGCAGGCACACGAGCGCCAGCACGCAGGCGCGC
>CAYRCO010000035.1:0-17059 GCA_964422775.1 uncultured Rhodovibrio sp. | reverse complement strand
GGTACCCCAAAACCGCCTTCACCTTCTCCGACGCGATGGGGCTCGTGCGCTACCAGCTCTGGCTCGGCGGGATTAACCTGCGGTCCGCAGAAAACCTGGACCGCACGAAAATCCCGCCGGGTCTGTTCAAACGTATGGCCGAGGCGCTCTGCTACGCCGCATAATCGGGCAAAGTCGAGCTCAGGGGGGCTGGAATGTCCGTTCCCGCGAGCGCCGGCCTGCGTTCGGCCTTGAACTCGGTCCGCTCGATCGCGCGGCGGCGTGGCGAGAAGAGCTTCGATCTCACCTTGGGGGCGCTGGAGAACCTATGGCACCGCCAGGGTGGGCGTTGCGCACTGAGCGGACTCGAGTTCGACGATGAGCGCTTCCCGAACGCTTTCGTCAGACATCCTTTCGCAGCTAGCGTTGACCGAATTGATCCCACTGATCAGCACCGCATCGGGAACGTTCGCCTAGTCTGCGTCGCCGTCAATTTCGCTCGTGGTCAGTGGGGCGACGACGTGCTTCGCGAAATCGCTTACGGCATTGTGGAGAATGAGCGGGAAGAGGAAAGTAACTGGTACAATGCCAAACGTGCGGAACTGGCGGCGGCCCAACGTCATCTCGACGCGCTCACGGGTGACGCGCGCGCGAAGCAGAAGCAGAAGCGGCGGATCGCCGGCCTCAAAGCGGCATTGACGAAAGGACCGTCGCGCTTGCGCAGTGCCGGGCGTCGGGCCGGGAAGACGCTCCGGCAAGCCGACTCGTAGGACACCTGCCCTCCCTTGACGGTGCGTCGTCACCCGTCAGGGATGCTTCGAGACGCTTTGCTGCGCAAAGCTCCTCAGCATGAAGCGACCCTATCTTGCTGAAAAATCTATGCCTTCATCCTGAGGAGGGCCGCAGGCCCGTCTCGAAGGATGCGTGACGGGTGCCCGCCGCCTGTCAAGGCAAGAACTGCTCCTTCAGGATCCGTTCCTCCAGGTTGTGTTCCGGATCGAACAGCAGGTCGGTGGTGAGCGAGCGGTCTTCCTTCACGGTCACGCGGGTGACGTCGCGCACTTCCGTGTAGTCGGCGGTCGCGGAGACCGGGCGTTTGCGGGCTTCCAGGATGTCGAAGACGACCTCCGCCTTGGCGGGCAGCAGGGCGCCGCGCCAGCGCCGCGGGCGGAACGCGCTGATCGGCGTCAGGGCCAGCAGCGGCGCGCCGATCGGGATGATGGGCCCATGGGCGGACAGGTTGTAGGCGGTCGAGCCCGCGGGCGTGGCCATCAGGATGCCGTCGCAGATCATCTCCTCCAGCCGCACCACGCCGTCGATCGACACTCGGATCTTGGCCGCCTGCCGGCTTTCGCGCAGCAGGCTGACCTCGTTGATCGCAAGCGCCGTCTGCGTCTCGCCCTGGCCGTTCATCCGCTCGGCGACCATGCGCAGCGGGTGCAATTGCACCAGGTCCGCGCGCTCCAGCCGCTCGACCAGGTCGTCCTCGCTGTACTCGTTCATCAGGAAGCCGACGGTGCCGCGGTTCATGCCGTAGATCGGCACGTGCCGGTCCATGTGCTTGTGCAGCGACTCCAGCATCAGCCCGTCGCCGCCCAGGGCCACGATCACGTCCGCCTCTTCCGGCGGTACGTTGGTGTAGCGCCGGGTCAGGCGCGCCAGCGCCTCCTCCGCCTCGGGCGCGTCGGAGGCGACGAAACCGATTCGCCTGCGGGTCATGGTTGGCCAGTCATCGTTGGCGGCGGGTCATGGGCGGGGACGGCCTTTCAGGTCGGGCGTTCCGGTCGGGCGTTCCGGTCGGGGCGCGCGCTTTCGCGAACCCTAACCGCACGGCCGGGCGCGTGACCAGCGCGACGGCGCGCGCTTTGGGCGCAGGCGGCCGCGGGTTTGACAAGCGTGCGCGCCGCGCGATCTTCTGTACGCGGCGCACTTTCCACCAGCCAGGACCCGAGCCCGACCCTATGGATCATCGCTTCGCCCTCGTCACCGGCGCCACCAGCGGCATCGGTGCGGCCTTCGCCCGCGCGCTGCCGGAGACCACCGACCTGCTGCTGACCGGGCGCGACCCGGAGCGCCTCGCCGACATGCAGGAGGAACTCAGCGTCGACAGCCGCCGGGTGGAGACGATGATTGCCGACTTGACCCGGCCGGAGCATCGCCAGGCCCTGATCGACCGGGCGGAAGATCTGGAGATCGACCTGCTGATCAACAACGCCGGCATGGGCAAGTACGGCGCCGTCTTGGACAACGATCCGGGCGACGAGGTGGCGACGGTGGAGTTGAACTGCACCGCGCCGGTCGCGCTTTCGACCGCGCTCCTGCCCGGGATGATCGAGCGCGCCCGCCTGGACGGCGGCCGGGCCGGGCTGATCAATCTGTCCAGCACCTTCGCGGTGCAGCCGGTGCCATATTTGGCGACCTACACCGCTTCCAAGGCGTTCATCCAGGCCTGGACGGAGGCGCTCGCCGAGGAGGTGCGGCGCAAGCCGGTCGACGTGCTGGCGCTGGCCCCGGGGCCGACCAAGACCAAGTTCGGCGAACGCTCCGGCTTCACGCCGGGCAGCTTTCCGTTCGCCGCCGACCCGGACGACGTCGCCCGTGACGGCCTGAAACAACTGGGCAAGTGCACCGTGCACGTCTCCGGCGCCGTCTCCCGGGCGGCCCTCGCCCCCTATTTCCTGCCCCGGCGCGTCGCCGGCACCGGCCTGGGCGCCCTGCTGGGCGTGGTCACCAAGGCGACCCGGCGGGGCTAATACGCGGGCGGGGCCAGCTGGAAGGTGAGCCCGCCTTGCAGCTGCTCGGATCAGCCCGACTGGACCTGCCGGCCGGTCAGCAGGCGGCGGCGGGCCCGGCGCGGGCCGTATTTCCACAGGAACGCCTTTTCTAGTGCGATCTTGCCCCAATGGGCGAGACGCAGCGGCGGCAGGACGATTTGCCGGCGGTCGTTGCGAAACACGAGCACGCCGTCGCGCAGGCTGTCGAGGATGCAGACGATCTCGTGGCGCACGCGCGCCCGGGCGGTGCCCCCGCGCAGTTCCGTTTGCAGGTTCCGCGCGGCGACGGTCGCCTGCACGTCGGCGGCGTGCGCCTGCTTCGCCTGCCAGCTGGGACCCGGGAAGGCCGCGCAGTCGCCGACTGCCCAGACGTGCTCCAGGCCGGGCACGCGGGCTTGCTCGTCGACCTCGATATGACCGCTTTCGGTGACCGGAAGCGCGCTGTCGGCGAGCCAGTCCGGGCCGGTCATGCCCGGCATGAACACCGTGAGATCGGCCTCCAGCGTCCCGGCGTCGGTAACCACCCGGCCCGGCCCGAACCGCTCGATCTTATGGCCCAGGTGGGTGTGGATGTTCTGCCGGTCCAGCCGGTCCATCAGCCCGGCGACCGCGCGGTCGCCCAGCCGCTGGCCGGGGCGGGGGTTGGGGCTGAAGAAGGTCAGCTCGAAGCGTTCGCGCCGACCCTCCTTGCGCAGCTGGTTGTCCAGGCAGAACGCCAGCTCGAACATCGGGCCGCCGCGCATCGCCGGGCGATGCTGCGGGTTGCCGGCGAAGCCGAGCGCGATCCGCCCGCCGTCGAGTTCGCCCAAACGCCGGCCGATCTCCTGCGCCGACCAGCCGCCCTGGCAGAGGGTGAGCACATGGTCGATGCCCGGGATCTTGCGCAGGAACTGGCCGCCGTTCGCCAGGATCAGGCCGTCGTTGCCGATCGGGCCGCGGTCCGTGTCGACCGTGCGACCGCCGTTACGCACGCCGGTGACCCGCGCCTGAAGGAAGTCGGCGCCCATGCGCTGCAGGAAGTCGCGCACGTCGACCGACAGGTCCTGCGGCCGGCGGAAGCCCGACGGCACCCAGATCAGGCTGGGGTAATAGGTGAAGCTCGGCTGCGGGGCGACCAGCGTGATCTCGATTTCCCGGTCCGCGCGCCGCAGTTCGCGCACCGCGCGCAAGGCGCCGAAGCCGGCACCGGTGATAAGGACGTGCGTCAAGGTCAGGCTCCCTATCCTGGTCGGTTAAGTGTCGTTGCAGGTTCAATCGCGTCGTGGGGTCGGGTCGCCGGTTCCGCTCATAAATTCGCAAAAACGAATGTGTAAGACCGTGAGCGTCATCACATACATCGCATCGCCGGATGGGCGTAGTCCCTGGCGCTGCGCTGCAAGGTGACGCGCCGGCCCAGCTGGCCGGGCCGGGGAAGGGCGGTTGCGGGCGTAGACCCAGGGCGCGATAAGATGCATCGTGGTGATGCCCGACCGGGCGTTACGCGTGTACGGACGGCCGCCCCACCACCGCGAGAGGCCGTGCCGATGACTCCCCCCATCCGGATCCTTTCACTCGACGGCGGCGGCATCTATCAGATGAGCGCGGCGATGGCGCTCGCCGAACTGGAGCACCGCACCGGGCGCCGGATCGCCGATCTTTTCGACTTCGTCGCCGGGACCTCGGCCGGCGCCCTGCTCGGGCTTGCGTGTCTGGTGCCAAATTCCGCCGGCACCCCGCGCTATTCCGCCGCCGACATCCTGACCCTCTACGAGATGGAGGCGGACACCGTCTTCCGCAGCTCGCTCTGGCACTGGCTGAAGGCGCTGGGCGGCCTGATCGACGAGAAATACGAGGCGACCGGCCTGGAAAGCGCGCTCGCCGAGGTGTTCGGCGAGGTGCCGCTGGCCAGCAGCGTGCGCCCGACGATGATCCCGGTCTACGACATCGACCACGATGTCCCTTATTTCTTCCGCGCCCACCGCGCGCGTGAGGACACGGTGCACGCCTTCCAGATGCGCGACGTGGTCCGCGCGGCGACGGCGGCGCCGGCGTACTTCCCGCCGGCCAGGGTGGTCAGTTCGGCGGGCCACACCCTGTCGTGCATCGACGGCGGCGTGGTCGCCTTCAACCCGGCGCTCTGGGCCTATCTGGAAGCGCGCGACCTATGGCCGGACAATCCGGACGTTGTGATCGCCTCGTTCGGCCAGGCCCGCCGGGATCACGGTCTGCAGTACGACAAGGTGCTGGGCTGGGGTCGGGTCAACTGGGTCAGCCCGATCTTCGAATTGATGTGCGACGCGGGCGCGGTCAGCGTCAACGCGCAGGTCCGCCGGCTGACCAAGGACACCCCGGAGCAGCCGCGTTACTTCCGCTTCGACGCGCTGATCGACCGGCCCAAGATCGCGACCCTGGACGACCTCAGCGACGAGAACCTGCGCATGGTGCGCGCCGCCAGCCGCGAACTGCTGCAGCGCGAGAGCGCCAAGCTCGACCGGCTGTGCCAGCGCCTGACCGAGAGGTAACGCCGGCGCGGCCTCCAGCAGCCTGTTCGGGAGGGCGATCCGCCGCGCCCGGCGCGGTCGACGGCTGGCTTGACCGCTCCGCAGTCCGACGGATTAGCTATCAACGATATCACTGATGACGATTTGCCCAGGGCGATTTGCCCGGGGCAATTTGCCGGGCGGGACGAAGGGAGCTTGATGCGCTGGTCACGGATTCTGCTGGTGGCTTTGGCCGTCGTCGCGTTTACCGGCGGGGGATATTACGGCTGGCGTAGCTATCTCGCGCCAGGCGGTGAGGGCGAGGCGACGCTCAAGCTGTACGGCAACGTCGACATCCGGCAGGTCGACCTCGCGTTCAACGCCGAGGGCAAGATCGACGCGGTGCGGGTCGAGGAAGGCGAACGGGTGGAGGCGGGCCAGCTGCTCGCCCGGCTCGACGACACGCCCTACCGCAATCTGGTCGACGCCGCGCAAGCCCGGCTCGAGCGCAGCCGTGCCCAGCTGGCCGAACTGCAGGCCGGCACCCGGCCGCCGGAACTGGCGCGCGCCCGCGCGGCCGTCGACGCCGCCAAGGCGGCGGTCGAGCAGACCGGCGCGACACTCGACCGCCGGCGGCGGCTGCTGTCCCAGGGCAACACCTCCCAAGCGCGGTTCGACGAGGCCAAGCGCGCCTACGAGCAGGCGAAATCGCGCCTGGAACAGCGCCGGCAGGAACTCGAACTGGCCGAACGCGGCCCGCGCGAGGAGCGGATCGCCGCCGCCAAGGCGGAGCGCGCGTTCAACGACGCGACGCTTGCGCTGGCGCAGGATCGGCTGGACAACACCGAACTGCACGCCCCAGCTGCGGGAACGGTGCTGACCCGGATCCGGGAGCCCGGGGCGACCGTCGGCCCGACCGCGCCGGTGCTCACCCTGGCGCTGCGCACGCCGATGCGGGTGCGCACCTACGTCGGCGAGCCCAACCTGGGCCGGGTGAAGCCCGGCATGCCGGTCCAGGTGACCACCGATAGCGCGCCCGACACCGTCTATCGCGGCCACGTCGGCTTCGTCTCGCCGACCGCCGAGTTCACGCCCAAGACCGTCCAGACGGAAGAGCTGCGCACCGAGCTGGTCTACCGCGTGCGGGTGATCGTGGAGAACCCGGACGACCGGCTGCGCCAGGGCATGCCGGTCACCGTCACCCTGCCGCCCCCGGATACCGGAGCAACCGACGGCGCCGCCGCGCGGGGCGGCTCATGACCGACCCGGCGGTGGCGCTCCAGAGCCTCACGAAGCGCTTCGCCAAGGGCGGTGCGCCGGCGCTGGGCGACGTTACCACTCAGGCGGAGACGGGCGCCGTCACCGGTTTGATCGGACCTGACGCCGCTGGCAAGACCACCTTGCTGCGGCTGATCGCGGGCCTGCTCCGTCCCAGCGCCGGGGAGGTCCGGTTGCTGGGCGGAACGTCCGCCAATGCGCCCGGTACGCTCGGCTACATGCCCCAGCAATTCGGCCTCTACGCGGAGTTGACGGTAGCGCAGAACCTGGCGCTCTACGCCGACCTGCAGGACCTCGGGCCCGGCGACCGGCCGGCGCGGATCCGGGAGGTCCTGCGGTTCAGCGGCCTGGAGTCCTTCACCGGCCGGCTGGCCGGCAAGCTATCCGGGGGCATGAAGCAGAAGCTGGGGCTCGCCTGCGTGCTCGTCCGGCCGCCCCGCGTCCTGCTGCTGGACGAGCCCAGCGTCGGCGTGGACCCGCTGTCCCGCCGGGAGCTCTGGTCGATGGTCCGCGCACTCGCCGACGAGGGCATGTCGGTGGTCTGGTCGACCGCCTACCTCGACGAAGCGGCGAACTGCGACCGGCTTTGGATGCTCTACGATGGCCGGCTGATCGCCGACGGGCCGCCCGACGACTTCCTGGCCGAGGTGCGCGGCCGCTGCTATCGGATGGCGCTGCCGGCAGCCGGTCGACGGCAGGTTCATGCCGCCGCGCGCGCGCAGCCCGGGGTGGTGGACGCGCAGGTGCAGGGACGCGCGCTGCACCTTCTGCTGACTGCCGACGCCCACCCGCCCGCCGCCGCGACGATCGGCGCGGACGGCGAGGCGGAATCGGTGACTCCGCGCTTCGCCGACGCCTTCGTCGCCCGGATCAAGGGCCGCCAGGACGCGCGCGCGACCGGCCCGACCGAAACCGGCCCGACCGGGACCGGCCAGCAGACGGATCGCGCCGGCGCCGAGGCGGGCAGCGGCCCGGCGCCGACCGCCCCGGCGCCGTGCGACGACACGCCCGCGATCGTCGCCCAGGATCTGACCCGGCGGTTTGGCGCGTTCACGGCCGTCGACCGGGTCAGCTTCGAGGTCGCGCGCGGCGAGATCTTCGGCCTGCTGGGGCCGAACGGAGCTGGCAAGTCGACCACCTTCCGCATGCTCTGCGGCTTGTTGCCAGCGAGTGCCGGACGCGCGGAGGTTGCCGGGGTCGATCTGGGCCACGCCCGTGCGGCGGCGCGCGAGCGGTTGGGCTACATGAGCCAGTCGTTCTCCCTCTACGGCGACCTGTCGGTCCGCCAAAACCTCAAGTTCTTCGCCGGGGTCTACGGCCTGTCCGGCCGGAACGCACGCCAGGCCGTCGATCGGTCGATCCGGGCGTTCGGGCTGCAGGACGTCGCACGGCGCAACGCCGGCGGGCTGCCGCTCGGCTACAAGCAGCGCCTGGCGCTCGCCGCCGCGGTGCTGCACGGCCCGGCGATCCTGTTCCTGGACGAACCGACATCCGGCGTCGATCCGCTCACCCGGCGGGAGTTCTGGGACCGGATCAACGCGATGGCGGAGGCGGGCGTCACCGTGCTGGTCACCTCGCACTTCCTGGACGAGGCGGAATACTGCGACCGCCTGGCGATCATGTACCAGGGCCGGGTGGTCGCGCTGGGCGCGCCGGATCGGCTGAAGCGCGAACACGCCGGCCGCGCCGATGCGAGCCTGGAGGACGCCTTCGTCAATCTAATCCAGGCGCAGGACGCGAACGGCCGCCCGGCAACCGGCCGAGCACCCGCGGACGCGCCCGGGGCATGAGCGCCGGGCGCCGGATGCGCGGGCTGATGCGCAAGGAAGCGCTGCAGATCGTCCGCGATCCGTCTTCGATCGCGATCGCCTTCGTGCTGCCGGTGGTGCTGCTGTTCCTGTTCGGCTACGGCGTCTCGCTGGACGCCCGCTCGGTGCCGCTGGCGGTGGTGCTGGAGGACAACAGCCCGCCGGCCAACGACTTTCTGTCGACCCTGGTGAACAGCTCCTACTTCGCACCGGAGGTGGTGCGCACCCGCCCGCCGGCCGAACGCGCGCTGCTGGCCGGCCGGGTCGACGGGATCGTGGTGTTGCGGGCCGACTTCGCAAGCCGCCTCGCCGAGCCGGGTGCGGCACCGATCCAGGTGCTGCTGGACGGCGTCAATGCCAACCGCGCCCGGACCATCGAGGGCTATCTGGAAGGTGCCTGGCAGGTCTGGCTGCAGCAGAGAAATGCGGAGGACCCGACCGCCGCCGTTCCGCCAATCCAGGTCCAATCGCGGGTCTGGTACAACCCGGGCGTGGACTCCACCGACTTCATCGTGCCTGGGCTGGTGGCCATCATCATGACCCTGATCGGCGCCCTGCTGACCGCGCTCGTGGTCGCGCGGGAGTGGGAGCGCGGCACCATGGAGGCGCTGTTCGCCACCCCGGTGCGGCCGGGCGAGATCCTGCTCGGCAAGCTGCTGCCCTATTTCCTGCTGGGCATGGGCGGGATGGCGTTGTCGGTGGTGATGGCGGTGACGCTGTTCGAGGTGCCGCTGCGCGGCTCGCTTTGGGTGCTGACCGGCGTTTCGGCGGTGTTCATGCTGAGCGCGCTTGGCCTGGGGATCTTCATCTCCACCCTGGCGCGCAACCAGTTCGTTGCCGCGCAGGCCGCGATCATGGCCACGATGCTGCCGGCAATCATGCTGTCAGGCTTCATCTTCGACATCGCCGCGATGCCGGGCTGGGTGCAGGCGGTCACCTACGCCGTGCCGGCGCGTTACTTCGTTTCGATCCTGCAAACGTTGTTTCTGGTCGGCGATGTCTGGCCGGTGATCTGGCCCAACCTGCTGGCGCTGTTCGCGTTCGCCGTGGTGCTGCTGGGCGTCGCGGCTGCGCGGACGCGCAAGAGCCTGGAGTAGCAGCGATGGGCTTGCTGTCCGCCCGCTTGCCGGCGCTTATCGTGAAGGAGATCCTCGCGGTCTGGCGCGATCCCAAGAGCCGGATGGTGCTGATCCTGCCGCCGTTGGTGCAGCTGTTCCTGTTCGCCTACGCCGCGACCTTCGACGTCGAGAACGCGGACCTCGCGATCCTGAACCGGGATATGAGCGCGGAATCGCGCGATCTGGTCGCCCGCTTCACCGCCTCGGACGGGTTCCAGGCGGTGCGGCTGCTCCAGCGCGTCGATCAGATCGCACCTACGATCGACCGCAAGCAGGCGCTGGCGGTGCTGCACATTGGGCCGGACTTCGCCGGCAAGCTGAAACGCGGCCAGCCGGCCAGCCTGCAGCTGATCCTGGACGGCCGCCGGGCGAACAGCGCGCAGGTCGCTGCCGGCTACGCCCAGCAGATCGTCGCCGAGTTCACGCGCAATCTGCGGCAGCGTGGCAGCATCGCCGGGACCGGCGGCGCGGCCGGCGCGGGCCCGCCCGCCGAACTGGTCACCCGCGCGTGGTTCAACCCGGCCCTGGAGAGCCAGTGGTTCATCGTCCCGGGGCTGGTCGGCACGCTGTCGATGGTGGTCGTGGTTCTGGTCGCCGGCCTGTCGGTCGCGCGCGAGCGGGAACTCGGGACCTACGAACAGCTGATGGTCACCCCGCTGCGGCCGGTCGAACTGCTGATCGGCAAGAGCGTGCCGGCCTTCGCCTTCGGCATGCTGCAGGGGATCGCGATCGCGGCGATCGCGGTCGTGTGGTTCGAGGTGCCGCTGCGCGGCTCGATCCCGCTGCTGCTGCTCTCGCTCGCGGTGTTTCTAGTCGCAGCTATCGGGATCGGGCTGATGATCTCCGCCTACGCCCGGACCCAGCAGCAGGCGATCGTGGGCGCGTTCCTGTTCCTGATGCCGGCGGTCGTGCTGTCCGGCTTCGCGACGCCGATCGCGAACATGCCGGAGTTCGTCCAGGCGCTCACCTACGCCGACCCGCTGCGGTATTTCCTGGTCATCGTGCGCGGCATCTTCCTGCGCGAGCTGCCGGCCGATCTGGTGGTCCAGCAGCTCTGGCCCATGGCGGCGATCGCGACCGTCACCGGCGCGATCGCCACCTGGCTGTTCCGGCGGCGCGTGCAGTAGCCTGGTTCGGGCAAGATGCGGAGACGCGAAGTTACGTCTTCGCGTCTTGGCCGCTCTTCCGGACAGTGGAAAAAGGTCACGATGAAAGCCGGACTGGCTTTCACCGATTTTGCTTTAGGAGACGTCGCGCTGGACCGTGACGTAGTGGGTCAGGGTCCCGGCGTCGTCGCGTACCGGGACCACACGCCACTGGATGTCGAACGCGCTGCCGTCCTTGCGGTAGTTCACCGTGCTGCCTTCGAACACCTCGCCCTGTTCGAGGGTCCGATGCAGCCGGTCGATCACCGCTTGGTCGGTCTTCGGGCCTTGCAGGAACCCGGGCGTGGAGCCCGCGACCTCCTCCGGGGCGTAACCGGTCAGCTGGGTGAACGCCGGGTTGGTGTGGACGATCCGGTGTTCGGCGTCCGTCACCATCACCGAATCGAAAGCGTGCGCTGCGGCCGTCTCGAACACTTGGGTCCACGCCGCGTCGTTCTGCCTCGCAGCCATGCCGGGGCCTCCCTCGGGTCGGTTGTCGGGTCGCGTTCGGTTCAGACACGACGTGGCGCGGCGGGCGCGCGGCGTCCAGCCCGCGGGAACCGGCGTTGCTCAGACGGCATTGGATCGCCGGGGTGCGGCCGGCGCCACGGGCCGGCGCGTGAACCACGGCCGCGCGGCTTCGCACTGACGGGCCACTTGAATCAGCCGGTCCTCCCGGCCCAAAGGCGCGTGCAGCATCACCCCCACCGGCAGCCCCTCGGCCCAGCCCAATGGCAGGCTGATCGCGGGCTCGCCGGTGGCGTTGGCGAGCGGGGTGAACGGGCTGAATGCGCCCTGGCGGGCGTGCAGCGCCCAGACGCCGTCGGTGTCGTCGTCCAGCACGCCGAGCTTGGGCGGCAGCTGCGCCAGGGTCGGGGTCAGGATCAGGTCGGTGTCGGTCAGGAACCGGCCGACCGTCCGGGCGCTCGCCTGCAGTGTCTCCCGGCCCCGGACGTGCGCGACCGGGCCCGCCGCGCGGCCGTAAGCGGCGATCGCCTCCACCGCCGGCGCGAAGTCGCCGGTCCGCCGATCGCGCCCGGCGGTCGCCTGCATGATCGCCTCCAGCTCGCGCAAAGCGTGCGCGCCCACCGTGTCCAGGAACGCCTGGCGAAAAGCGGCCCGGTCGAACGCCGGTTCCCCCAGCTCCACCGTGTGGCCGAGGTCTTCGAGCAGCCGCCCCGCGTCCTCCGCCGCGGCGCGGCAGGCGGGGTCGCTCGGCAGATCGGCCGACCAGTCGGTCCACAGCGCCACGCGCAGCCGGCCCGGATCGCGCACCATCGCCGTAAGGTAAGGTTCGTCCGGCGCCGGGGCGGCGTAGGGATCGCCGGGCTCCCAGCCGGCCATGGCGTCGAGCGCGGCCGCGGTGTCGCGGACCGAGCGGGTGAGCACGCCGTGGGTCGCCAGCCCGGACCAGCCCTCGCCCGCGACCGGGCCCATCGGCACGCGCCCGCGCGTCGGCTTCAGGCCGACCAGACCGCAGCAGCTGGCGGGCGCCCGGATCGATCCGCCGCCGTCGCTGCCGTGGGCGAGCGGCACGATCCCCGCGGCGACCGCCGCCGCGCTGCCGCCGCTGGAGCCGCCGGCGCTGCGGGTTACGTCCCAGGGGTTGCGGGTCGGGAACAGGTCGCGCGGCTCGGTCGTCAGCGACAGGCCCAGTTCGGCCGCGTTGCTCTGCCCGACGATGCACAGGCCCGCGTCCAGCAGGCGCGCGACGCAGGTGCTGGTGTGGTCGCTGGGCGTGTCTTGCAGGTGCCGGGTGCCGTTGCCGGTGGGCACGCCCTCGAGGCGGGCGCCCAGATCCTTCAGCAGCGCGGGCACGCCAGCCAGCGGCGAAGTGCCAGGACGCACGGCCTCCGCCTGCCGGCGCGCGAGCTTGTCGTGCCGGCGCACCAGCGCGTTCAGGGCGCTGTCGCGGTCGTCGGCGCGGGATAGCGCCACGTCGACAAGCTCGCGCGCGCTCGCCTTGCCACGGGCGACAAGATCGGCGAGGGCGACGGCGTCTTGGGCGTCGTAATCGGACGGCTGCATGCCGGAGAGCATCGTGGCGCCCGAGGGAAAAGATCAAGCGCCCGAATCCCCTCCCCCTCGACGGGAAAGGGAGGGGGTCTCGCTCGTCAGGGCGTGGGAAGGTGAGGGTGGGACTCCCCGCCAAACGGCGGTTGGCGCGGCGCCGGCGTCGCGGTGGATTGCCGCGTTCGCGGCGAATCCACCCTACGGTCCGGCGCCGGGGTGAGAGCCCGCGTCTACCCCCCGGTCACGCTCATGTGCCGCGGGTTGCTGGCGCGGCTCCGGCGGCGGTCGATGACGAAGTCGTGGCCCTTGGGCTTGCGGCCGATCGCCTCGTGGATCGCGTCCTCGACCACCTGGTCGTCGTCGCTGGCGCGCAGGGGCGCGCGCAGGTCCGCCGAATCCTCCTGGCCCAGACACATGTAGAGCGTGCCGGTGCAGGTCAGGCGCACCCGGTTGCAGCTCTCACAGAAATTGTGGGTCATCGGGGTGATGAAGCCGATCCGCCCGCCGGTCTCCTCCGACCAGGCGTAGCGCGCCGGGCCGGCGGTCTTGTCGGGCAGGTCGGTCAGGGTGAACGACTTCTGCAACTGCGCGCGCAGCATCGACAGCGGCAGGTACTGCTCCAGGCGCAATTCGCCGACGTCGCCCATCGGCATCACCTCGATGAAGGTGATGTCCCAGCCCTGTTCGTGCGACCAGCGGACCAGCTTCTCGAACTCCTCGTCGTTCACACCCTTGAGCGCGACGGTGTTGATCTTGACGTGCAGGCCGGCGTCCTTGGCGGCCTGCAGGCCCTCCATCACCTTTTCGTACTTGCCCCAGCGGGTGATCGCCTGGAACTTGTCGGCATCGAGCGAATCGAACGAGACGTTCACCCGGCGCACGCCGAGTTCGTAGAGCCGGTGGGCGTACTTGGCGAGCTGGCTGGCGTTGGTGGTGAGCGTGAGCTCCTTCAGCTGGCCCGTGTCGAAGTGCCGGGACAGCCGCTCGATCAGCCACATGATGTTGCGCCGGACCAAGGGCTCGCCGCCCGTCAGGCGCAGCTTGTCCACGCCCATGCCGACGAACACGCTGCACAGCCGATCGAGCTCCTCCAGGCTGAGGATTTCCCGCTTGGGCAGGAAGGTCATGTCCTCGGCCATGCAGTAGGTGCAGCGGAAATCGCAGCGGTCGGTCACGGACACCCGCAGATAGGTGATCTCGCGCCCGAACGGATCGACCAGCTGGCTCATGATTGGCTCGCGCTCCCCAGACGTCTTGTTGTCGCCGGGCCCATGCGCCTGGCGGCGACAGGGATCCTGTCGCCCGGACATGGCCGGCACGGCGTTATGTTCAAGCCAGCATAACGCATTTGCCAAGCCTTTTCGCCCCCTTTCCCTTGGAACCGGATCGATCCGGCCCCGCCGGTGCGTGGAGGCGGTGCGTGGAGGCTTGCCGCGCCCGACCCAAGCGCTCTAGCTTTGCTGTATGCCCGATTCCCGCCCGCTGCTCGACCGCCCGATCGCGCGCATCGTCGCCCTGTTGCTGTTCGCCGGCATGGCCGCCGCGCTGCTGCTGCCCGAGTGGGACGGGGTGTTCGACTACGGCGGCGCGCCGCCGGCGAACTCCCGGCTGACGGAGTGCCTGGACAAGCGCCTGGGCGACGTGCGCGAGATGCTGGCCAACGGCACGATCAATGACGCCCAGGCCAGCCAGTTCCGCGAGCGCGCGCAGAACTTCTGCCACAGCCGCTACGGCGGGTAGGGGCGCTCTCCGCCACATTGCCTTCTCCCTCTCCTCCACTAGGAGGAGAGGGCAGGGGAGAGGAGGCAGCCCGCGGCATGCGCTCGTGGCACCTCCTCCCCTAGCCCCTCCTCCCAGCGGAGGAGGGGAATCGGTGGGGTGGCGGAGGGCGCCGCCTCAGGACAGGACCTTGCCCTCGAAGGGGTGCCAGCCGTTGCGGTCCTCGACCTCGACCGCCCAGAGGTCGGGGTCGCGCTTGATCGCCCGCTTGATGTAGGCGTCCGCGTCGGCCTCGGGCACGAGCTTGCCGTCGAGCGCCGGCAGCCAGGCGAGCTCGCCGTCGAAGTCGCGCGTCTGGGTCAGGACGCGGCAGCCGTGTTCCAGCATGTTGAGTTTGAGCAGGACCAGGCCGCCGGTCGGGTCGCCCTTGTGCGCCACCGTGACGAACACGCCTTCGGCGTGGCAGCGCCGCAGGTGGCCCCCGATCCAGAGGTGCGTGGGAATCCGGTCGTTCGCCATGGCCACAAAGTAGGGGGCTTTCCGCGCCAGGGCGAGGGGCAGGTGATGCGCCGCGGCTGTCTTGCTAAACTCCGCACCGTCATGCCAGCACCCCGCGCTTCAGCGACGACATCCCGGAAACCCGGCCGCAAGCCCCGCGGTGCGGGCGGCCGGAGCCGCCGTGTGCGCCGCTACGGCCGCTCGGCCGAGCTGGCCACGCTTGCCGGGGCGCTCGCGGTGGTCGCGGTCGCCTGGCTGGCGGACAGCCGGGCCTACGACGGGCGGCGCGGCCTGCAGCCCTACACGATCGACGGCGTGCGCTACGAACCGCGGGTTCAGGAGGGTTACAGCGCGGTCGGCACGGCGTCCTGGTACGGCGATCCCTTCCACGGGCGGGCGACGGCGAACGGGGAGATCTACGACCAGGAGGCGTTCACGGCCGCGCATCCGACCCTACCGCTCGGCACGCGGGTCAAGGTGACGAACCTCGCCAACGGGCGGTCGGTGATCCTGACGGTGAACGACCGCGGGCCGTTCGTCGACGACCGGCTGATCGACCTCTCCCGGAGGGCCGCGCGCCGGCTCGGCTTCGAGGAGCAGGGGCTGGCGCAGGTGCGGGTGACGGCGCTGTACAGTCCGCTGCAATAGCGCCCGATGCGGGTAGCTTGGTGGGTCATTCGCCCTTTCCCGCGCCCGCGACGCGGATTAGGCTCCGCCGCACTATGAGCGATCCCAAGCGCCTGGAACTCGAAGAGACCGACGCCCGCTTTGACGGGGAGACGGAATCCGTGCGCCTGGACGCGCGGATCGGCCACCAGCGGCTGGAGGTGATCGTCTCCGCCGAGGCGATCGAAGAACTGGTCGGCGAGGCGCCGCTGTCCGCCGAACGTCTGATCGACGGGGCGGAGGCGTACCGCGTACAGATCGCCGACGTCGCCCGGCGCAAGGCCGGGCCCAAGGTGCCCGCGGGCGGCGCGCTCCTGCTGACCGGCCGCGACATGCCCAAGCGCAGCGCCAAGCCTTCGGGCAGCGTGCATTAGGGCGACACGTTGGAAAGTGGATCGACGTTTAGCGCGAAGGCCGGTTCGGCCTTCGAGCATGTCGCTCTAACGCACGATCGCCGAAGGTATGTCAGGCTTCAGAATTCGCGCGCACGTCCGCCTCACGGGAAACGACTGCCGCGTGGCCGTCACGGCCATCGCACCAGTCGTCCCCGGAGGTCTTGACTCAAATCCGCTTGCGGGCAGCCGCGCCCAAACCGGCCAGACCCAGGCCGAGCAGCACGAAGGTCGCAGGGACCGGCACCGGGACGCGCACCTCGCCGGCCGCGCCGAAGCGGACGTTGTCGATCGCGAAGCCCGCACCCTCTCTACCGACCAAGTCGAGGAACACGCCAGCGATCTGCTCGGAGCCGTCGTTGGTCACCAGGCCGAGGAATTCGATCCCAAGGCCTTCGTTCACCACAGTGCCGAGCAGGGAGCCGTCGCGCGCGAACGCCGTGATGCCCGTGCTGCCGACGTCGTCGAAGAAGCCTGCGTCGAAACCGACACCGGCCTGGTCGATGTCGAACAGCAGCGCGATCGGGCCGTTGAAGCGCGGATTCCCGGACAGCACCGGCGAGGTCGGATTGGCGCCGTCCGTCGTGATAAAGGTGTCGGGGGCGCCGGAATCGAGGGTCAGCGGCCCTGTCGGCGTGCCCACGACACAGGCGCTGGCACGCGCGCCCGGACAATCAACGCCGGGGGTGGCGCTGAGGGACTGACCGATGAAGAAGCCATCGGTCGTAACCGTCGGGTCACCGGGGTCGCCGCCGTAATCGGCCGGATTGTAGGTCGGATTGACGGTGTTCAGCCCGAACTCGGAAAAAGTGATCAGCCCCGAGCCTGCAATGAAGTCGGATTCGCCGACCCGTGAGATCGCGGCATTGGCTTGGGTTGCCGAGGCGAAGAGCCCAGCCAGTGCCAAGACGGCCATAGTCCGTTTCATAGTTCCCTCCCTTGGGAAAACTGCGTGACAAGGACGCACACGAGAGGAACAAGGCAGCTTTCGTGCCAAAGCGTTAAGTCAATGAAGTTAAATGGATATTGTTGTATTCGGATAGCTGACAGGTAGACGTGTTGTTAAACGGTTTTACGCACAAGCCGGTGTGGCTTCCCGATTTCGTCAATTTTTATGACAGAACGACTTCCGCGCCCCGTGGTCGGGGGGGGGGGGAAGGCGATTGCGTCAGCTCTGAATGCCGTCGATCGCCTCGGCCCAGCCCTCCCA